>DASTVZ010000083.1:0-66700 GCA_035758845.1 Vicinamibacterales bacterium | reverse complement strand
AAAGGGAAAAGGGAAAAGGGAAAAGGGAAAAGGAGCGCGTGGGGTGGGCCCCACGCGCAGTGAAAAAGGCAGTCAGTCAGCATGCGCGACAAACGTTACATTGTGCTGCTCCGTACTCCACGGCTCGGCGAGCTCCACTATGAACCCGGAGGATTCGAGAAGCTCCATCAGCTCGCGGTATGGGTAGGCGCGGTGTGAACCGCGCCGTACATCGACGCGACCGTCCTGGACAAATGTGTACTCGATATCGAGTCGTCCCTTCGCAGGGTCGTACTGATTCTCGACGAGCAAGCACATGTCGCCTGCTCTCCACCATGGCCTGGGCTGAATGTGCGGCAGCAAGTTCTCGAGCACCATTGGCGTCTCGAGCACGAACCGCGCACCTTTCTTCAGCGCGTGCCTCACCGCACGCAGAAAGGCCCGATTGCCCTCGTCGTCCAGGTAACCAAAGCTGTTGCCGACACAAAACGAGCCATCGAACCTGCCAGACCACGGCAGATCACGCATGTCTCGTTGCTCCCACTGGATTCCGTTCGAACTACCGGCTCGCGCATGGCTCAGAAACTCGGATGACCAGTCCACCCCGGTCATCCGGTATCCCCGTTGCGCGAGATCCAGGGTCAGGCGCCCTGCGCCGCACGGAACATCGAGAATTTCTGCTCCTGCCGACGCAGCAAGCAACTTCTCGAGGCGATCGGCCTCTCGATTCGTATGCTCGGCCGGCACCGCCTTGACCCACATATCAACTGCCACACCTGTAAAGAACGTTTCCCACCAATTCGACTGCACGTTCACGGCTAGATCTCCACTTCTATGTCCGACCGGACGCGGACACACGATTCCTGTGTTGTTGGGAAAAGTAAGAGACGATCTAGACGCGGACGGCTGTAGGCAGCGGCAATTCCGAAGACTAGACTACCACAAGCTCATCGTTGCTGAGGCTAGCGGCCTGGGTTCGGTAAGCGCTCTTCGGGGATACCGAGCGCAGTCGCGATGTTGCGCAACGACTGTTTGATAATCCTGGCGTTCTGCGGGCCGGTGCGAAGCAAATGCTTCTGCCCGTTCGTGAGCGCTTCGAGCTTTGGGTCGACGAAGCTGTATCCAATCCCCTTCGTTTGGACCAGGATCGGATCATTCGGGATCGGCGTATTCAGCAACTGCACGATCGCCCGCTCGAGCGTTCGATCGAACGACGCATCTCCCAGCTCGCGTGCCGCCTCCTCGATGCGCGGCTTCAAGGTGGCGTAGACGCGGGCAATTGCCGCCGGATCGATCGACTGAGCCGCAGCGGCTATGCCGTCATACCGCTTGTAACTCCGCGGATCGATTGCGAGATCGTTGCCGCGCTGAATCACCTGGAAACTCGACGACGGACGCAGCACGGTCAGCTGGCGAGTGGCGCTCTCCCCTTGCGCAACATTGGCGACGCCGATCGTGAAGTCCCGAATGAGGTCATCGGTCGCGAGCCATGCCGCCAACCGTGGATGCGATGACGCTTTTTGCACCAGTTCTCTGACGATCGCATCGGTCTCGTTCAATGGCGGCAATGCGATCGGCTCGGCATCCCCACCAAGCGGGCGCGCCGGGCGCGGCGGCGCCTCGGTGTGCGCCGTCGTCGTGGGAGCTGGTGTCGTTCGGCGCTGCCACACCAGGACCAGCAGGGTGACGAGCGCGGCACCCAGTATCAGCACGACGGCAATCCAGAGTCCGAGGGATCGGCGCGAAGGCGCGTTCTGATCCGTCGTTTTGAACAGTTCGTAATCGGAGACGTCAGGCATTGATCACCTGAGCTTGGCGTGTGCCATCCTTCGCAGGCGCTACATCTCGTATACGCCTATTTCAGCGCGCGTGCAATCGCCGCCTCGGCGGCAGGTCCCATGATTGCGTAACCCTTCGCGTTCGGATGGAGATCGTCCTCGGTCAGCTCCGCGCGCATCAGCCCCTTGTCGTCGATCATGGCGGAGAAGTAATCGAGATACACGTCGCCGTGCGAGGCCGCGTAGGACTTGATCCAGTCGTTCATCGCCTTGATGCGTTCCATCGGCCGGGCCGTCGTTTGCGGTGGTGTATTTGGGCGCACGTGATACTCGCTCACCGGAGTAATGCTGGCGAGCACGACCTTGATGTTGTGGACGTGCGCCAGCTCGCTCATGCTCGCGAGGTTGCCCTGGATCTCTTCGTTTGTCATTGGCCCCGTGTTGCCGGCGATGTCGTTGGTACCGGCCAGGATCACCACCGCCTTCGGCCGCAGATCGATCACATCGCGGCGAAAACGCACCAGCATCTGCGGTGTCGTCTGACCACTGATGCCGCGATCGACGTAGGGTTTTCCCGGGAAGAAGCCGCCGTACCGGGGCTGCTGCCACCCGTCGGTAATCGAGTCACCCATAAAGACGACACGCGCTTCCGAGCTCGATGGTGGCGGAAGTGTTTTGTTGGCGTCGCGGTAACGCGCCATCTCGGCCCAATCGCGCATGCGCCCGTCTCGGGCGAGGAGAGCCGTCAGTGCCGTCGCCATTTCGGGACATGCGGCCGTCGGTGCGGCGGACGGTTGTGCGGTGGCCGGCGGTGCAGCCGGTTGTGCAGGCGCCTGAGCGCTCACAATCGTACCGAGAAACATCATCGCCATGAACGGACGCCAGGTCATACAGTCACCTCGCGAGTCGAAGAAGATATTATGCGGAGATGATACTTCCGAAGAGGCCGTTCGGCACGAGCGGTATGACGCTCACGACCGTTGGATTCGGCGCCTGGGCCGCCGGCGGTGGCGGATGGTCGTTCTCGTGGGGCCCGCAGGACGATCGGACGTCGATTGCGGCAATGCGTCACGCCATCGATCGCGGGGTGAACTGGATCGACACCGCTGCGGTCTACGGGCTCGGACATTCCGAGGAAGTCGTCGGCCAGTTCCTGCGAACGCTCACACCGGCCGACCGACCTTACGTCTTCACCAAGTGCGGTCTCGAGTGGGATCCTCAGGACCGTATGAAGGTGTCGCGACGCACGCTTCATCCGGATTCGATCCGGAGTCAATGCGACGCGTCGCTTCGACGGCTCGGCGTCGAGCGAATCGATCTCTTTCAGTTCCATTGGCCCGATGAAGGAGGCATTCCGATCGAGGACTCCTGGGACACGATGACGCGGCTGGTTGAAGAGGGGAAGATTCGCGCCGCGGGCGTGTCGAACTTCAGCGTCGAGCTTCTCGAACGCTGTGAAGCGCGACGACATGTCGATTCATTTCAACCGCCGTTCTCGATGATCAAGCGCGAGGTTGCCATCGCCCTCCTTCCATGGTGCGAAGTGCATCGCACGGGCGTCATCTCTTACAGTCCGATGCAGTCGGGAATCCTGACCGACACGTTCAGCAACGAGAGGGTCGATGCATTCGCGCCCGACGACTGGCGACGTCGTGGAGTCGAGTTCAAGTCTCCGCAGCTCGAGCGCAATCTCACACTGCGTGATGCGCTCAGACCGATCGCAGTCCGACATCAAACGACCGTCGGCGCCATTGCCATTGCGTGGGTGCTGAGCTGGCCAGGCATCACCGGAGCTATCGTCGGCGCACGTTCTCCTGAACAGGTCGATGGCTGGCTTCCCGCTGCAACGCTCGCGCTGGATGCCGGGGATCTGGACGCAATCGATCGTGCGATTGAGCAGTCAGGAGCGGGCGCAGGACCAACACGCAAATTGGTGAATTTGTGAATTGGTGAATTGGGTGAATTGGGTGATTCCCTGAATTGGTGAGTTGCTGAATCCTACGAGCTTCAGCGCGTACGACTCCTCACTTTCATCGAACCGGCATTCGCCCGAAGCACGAATTCACCAATTCACTAATTCCGATTCACCAACTGCTGGATTACCGATATTGACGGCACGATGACTGCAGGTAATTGATGCCGTATGGGAGGTCGCCAGCCCGGCCGTGTAAATAACACTAACCACGAATGGGTTTGAGTCTGTCATCTGCCGCGTGCGTTTTTGACTCACCAGCGCAACCTCCGGCGTTCCAGAAGGTTGGACGCCCAAATTCCGGTAGCTCTGCTGGCGCGGCTTTTGAGCCCGATCTGCCAGGAACGCGTTAGCTGCAGGAGCCCCCAATGCCGAGCGAAGTGCGATTCACACGAGCTCAAAAGTGGGATCTGGTTCGAATATCAGCGGCGGCCGTAGCCTCTACCGTCTTCTTTACGGTGCCGATGTTCCTCGTGCGGTCCCACCCGGCCGCGGCTCGAATTGAGACCCGTGCCGCACAGCCGCGCGACATCGCGGTTGCCAGTCTCGCCGAACCATCGTCTCGATCGAATTCGCCCACCGTATCGCCTACACCGTCAGGAACAGCAACCGATGGACCTGGGGTCTCGATTGTGACCTCGACGGAGTTCGCTGTCGCGACGACGCCCGCTTTTCAAGGTACTGCGATGTCACGATCTCGCAGCGGTAAACCGGCGCAAGCGCGGGTGCGCGCCAATACTCCTGCCCCCGACCCTCCATCGCTGAAGCGTCGACTCGGGCGCTTCTTCGCGGGTGACGGAAAATACAACGTCAAGCCCTTTCCGACAGTAAGCGCGTCGGGCAGTTGATCATCTTCCGGCGATTCTTGTAGCTTCCGCCTCGGGCGGAAGTTCCCTATCCCTCCGCAAAGCTCAGCGGTGCTTGCGCATGCGTGCGTCCGAACAGTACACTCGCGCGACTCTGTAGGAGGTCGGCTGTGCCTGTGCTTGATCTGTGGTCCATGGCGTTCGTGTTCCTGTTAGCGACGTTTGTCGGCTTTCAGGTCATTCAGAACGTCTCGCGTCTGCTGCATACGCCCTTGATGTCGCTGACTAATGCGATCTCCGCGATTGCCGTGGTCGGCTCGATCATCATTGCCGGCGAGCAAAAAAGCACGTTCAGCACAATCCTCGGCACCGTCGCCGTCGCGGCATCGGTGACCAACATCGTCAGCGGCTTTCTGATCACCGATCGCATGCTGAAGATGTTCCGTGAGCGCCGGCCGAAATCATGAGCACCGCTGAACATTTCACCCAGGCGAGCTATCTCGCAGCAGCGGCCCTCTTCATCCTCTCCCTCCGGTGGCTGAGCGACCCGCGGACGGCACGGCGCGGCGTGGCAGCGGGCGTCGCCGGCATGGCGGCGGCGATCGTCGGCACGCTTCTCCACCCGGAGATCGTCAACTACACCTGGATCGTCATCGCGGTCGTCGTCGGCACGGCGATTGGTGTCCCTCTCTCAAAAGTCCCGCTCACCGCCGTACCTCAGCGAACGGCGTTGTCGCACGCATTCGGCGGCCTCGCTGCCGGACTTGTCGGCACGGCCAAGTACGCACTCTGGCTGCATGACGGTGAACTGACGATGTTTCGGACCGGCGCGATCGGCGTCGAGGTGATCCTGGGATACCTGACGTTCACCGGCAGTTTGATGGCCGCGGGCAAGCTTCAGGAAATCATTCCGACGCGGCCGATGACCTATCGCGGTCAGAATTTTGTGAACCTCAGCCTGCTTGCGATCGCAGTCGGCGCAGCGGGGTGGCTCCTGTTCCGTCCGGAGATGTGGCAGCTGTTTCCCGCGATCATCGTCCTGTCGCTGCTGTTCGGCGTTCTCCTGATCATGCCGATCGGTGGCGCCGACATGCCAACGGTCATTTCCCTTCTCAACTCCTACGCGGGGTTGTCAGCCGTTGCGATGGGCTTCGTGCTGGAAAACAAGGTCCTGATCACCGCCGGCGCGCTTGACGGCTCGTCCGGTCTGATCCTTTCGATCATCATGTGCCGCGCGATGAATCGCTCATTCACAAACGTCCTGTTTGGCGCGTTCGGACAGGTTCAGTCGGGCGGGGCGACAGCCGAAGCGCGAACCGTAAAAAGCGGGACACCGCGCGACGCGGCCGATCTGCTGGAGAACGCGGCAAAAGTCGTCATCGTCCCTGGCTACGGAATGGCCGTGGCGCAAGCCCAGCACCGCGTCCGCGAAATCTACGATCAACTCACCAAGCGAGGGGTCGACGTCAAGTTCGCCATTCATCCTGTCGCCGGGCGGATGCCAGGACACATGAACGTGCTGCTCGCGGAAGCGGAGGTCCCCTACGACGCGTTGATCGAAATGGACGACATCAACCGTGACCTTCCGCAGACTGATGTCGTCCTGGTCGTGGGCGCGAATGACGTGGTCAATCCCGCCGCCCGCCACGATACCCAGAGTCCGATCTACGGGATGCCGATCATCGACGCCGATCGCGCCAAGTTCGTCATCGCCAACAAGCGATCGATGAATCCGGGATTCGCGGGGATCGAGAACGAGCTGTATTACGCCGACAACACGCTGATGGTGTTCGGCGACGCGAAGGGCGTCCTCGGCGACATCGTGAAGGCGCTCGCCGGCGAAAGCGCGCACTAGCGGAATCCGCTACTCCTCTTTCATGCAGACACTCATTGATCTCTTCCTGCACCTTGACGTTTATCTTACGGAACTCGTCGCGCGTTATGGCGTATGGGTATACGGTCTCCTCTTCGCGACCATCTTCGCGGAGACCGGTTTGGTCGTCACACCGTTTCTTCCCGGTGACTCGCTGCTGTTTGCGGCAGGCGCGATCGCGGCGACCGGAGCGCTCGATATCCGGCTCCTCTTTCTCCTGCTCGCCGGAGCGGCAATTCTCGGGAATACCGTCAACTACAGCATCGGCCACTTTATCGGTCCGCGGGTGTTTCGCGCCGATGAAACGCACCCGTTATTGAATCGTCAACATCTCGATCGCGCGCACGCCTTTTTCGAGAAGTACGGCGGCATGGCGGTCGTGTTGACGCGCTTCGTGCCGATCATCCGGACCTTTGTGCCGTTTGTCGCAGGCGCCGGTGCGATGCGATACACCGCATTCGCCCTGTACAACGTGCTGGGTGGCATTCTGTGGGTGGGTATTTGTCTCGGCGCGGGCTACGCGTTCGGCAACGTACCGGTCGTCAAGGAAAACTTCTCGCTGGTCGCCATCGGCATCGTGGTCGTCTCGATGATCCCGATGGTGGTCGAGTGGGTCCGCCACAGAAAAAAAGGGCGATCCGGTTAAGGACCGCCCTTTTGGTTTGATCTTCCGCCTAAAGGCGGAAGCTACAAATGCATCTTGTGGGAAGCTACAAATGCATCTTGTGGGAAGCTACAAATGCATATCTTGCGGAAGCTACAAATGCATATCTTGCGGAAGCTACAAATGCATGTCTTGTGGAAGCTACAAATGCATATCTTGTGGCTTCCGGCTTTAGCCGGAAGAACCCTTCAAGCCAACCGCACGTTTTCCGCGCGCGGTCCCTTCGGGCCCTGCGTCTTGTCGAACGTCACCGCCTGCCCCTCGCGAAGATTGTCGAACTTGCAGCCATTGCACGCGGACTGGTGGAAGAAGTACTCGCTACCGTCGCTTGCGGCAACAAAACCGAAACCCTTTTCGCTCACCAATCGCTTGATCGTCCCGTTAATCGTTGCTGCCATCTCGAATCTCCTGGTGCGAGTGACGGTTCGCAGCCGCGCGCGGACATCCCGCGCAGTCACAACAAGGCTGGCCGCTTTGTGAGGACTGGATCAGATACCGATGCGATCGGGTCGGAGACAGGCTCAGCAAGCAGATCAGCCAGGCATTCTATCATGACTGCAAACGTCCTGACTCATAATGGCGCATGCCGACTGCTGCGACGCAATTGCTCAGGATTGTCACCGGAAGCTGGCTGAATCTACTCTTGATCGTTGCACCGCTCAGCCTGTGGCTGCGCTGGCAACGCGGCGTGTCCATCTGGGTTTTTTTCACCGCCGCGCTGGCGCTCGTCCCCGCTGCCGGACTGATTGGCGCGGCGACCGAGCACCTCGCCCGACGGTCAGGCCCAACCCTCGGGGGATTCCTGAACGCGACCTTCGGAAACGCTGCCGAGTTGATCATCGCGATCGTGGCGCTGCGGGCGAATCACACCGAAATTGTCAAAGCGTCGATCACGGGCAGCATCATCGGAAACCTGCTGCTGGTGTTCGGATTGTCCTGCCTCGTGGGTGGAATCAAGAATGGGCGGCAAAAGTTCAACAAACTTTCGGCGGGCTCGGCGACGGTCATGTTGTATCTCGCAACGGTCGCCCTCGTGATGCCCGCCCTCCTTGCGCTCATCAGCTTTGGTTCTCTCGAGGCCCATCCCGCAGTTATCGACAAACTGAGCTTCTGGTCGTCCATTGTGCTGCTCGGCGTATACGCAGCTGGACTTGTGTTCGCTTTTCGATCGCAGAGCGATCCGCTTCGCGCTGATCCTGGACACACGCAAGGCGCCATCCTTGGCGTCGCGCCGGCGATGACGCTCCTCGTAGCGGCCACAGCGTTCACGGCAATCGAAGCCGAGGTGCTGATTGAGGCGCTCGAACCGGCATTGGGCGGCCTCGGGATGTCAGAACTCTTTGCGGGTGTAATCGTGGTGGCGCTCGTGGGTAACGCCGCAGAGCACTACAGCGCCGTCACCGCCGCGAGCGACAACGAGATGACCCTCGCCTTCGAGATCAGCGTCGGCAGTAGCGCACAGATCGCGTTGATGGTCGCGCCGGCGCTCGTTCTTCTCTCCTTCGCGCTCGGATCGCCGATGTCGCTCGTCTTCAACGCATTTGAAATCAGCGCCATCGGTTTGTCGGTGATTGGCGTGACCCTCGTCGCCAGTGACGGTGAAAGCAACTGGCTCGAGGGTCTTCAACTGCTGGGTCTCTACGGCATCTTCGCGATTGCGTTCTACCTCATACCGACAAAATGAATCGCTGACGCTCCGTGTAATCCCTGCACGATTTTCAGCCAGCCGAGCTTCAACCTCGGCTGGAAATTCCACATTGATGCTCTGCAGAGTCTGTCGTGGCACCTCGCTTGCCTTTCTCAGAGCGACGAACTATTTGACTTATGAGCTCCAGGAGGGCGCAACGATGAAACGTTCAATCAACCGATGGACAATGTCGCTGGCAACGGCCGGCCTCCTTGCTCTGCCGGTCACCAGTTTCGCCAAGGCGTCGCAGGAACAGGCGCCGCCGCAGCAGCAACAGCCACAGCCGGCGCAGCCGCAGCCAGATCGGCCGCAGCAGCCGCCGACGGATCCGCAGCCGCAGCCAACGCCGCAGCCGCAGCCGCAACCAGCGCAGCCGGCCCCGACGCAACCCCAGCCAACCGAACCGCAGACACCACAGCCGACGACGTCGGCGGCGCAGTCACCGTCGGATAAATCGGCGTCACCACAGGAACATCTGCGCCAGGCGCAGGATGCGGTGAAAGCAATCTCGGCGGATGCGGTGCCGGCAAAGAATCGGTCAGATTTTGCGAAGCTCAAACAGCACCTGAGCAATCTCGAGAAGATGGGTTCATCGCCGAGCGCGAGCAAGGCGGAACCGGCCAGTCCAGCCGCGGGTAAGTCGGCGAGCGCGCCGAAAGCCAATTGGGGCACGGAGGTCGCCGCGATCGACAAGATCATCAGCGAGATGGTCGGAAGCGAAACCGCATCACCCGCCACATCGACACCTGGTGCGACGGGAACGAGTGGCGCCGGCAAATCGAGCGCCGCGATCGACGATGCGACGCGTGCGAAGCTGATGGAAGTGCGCACGCACATTACTGCGTATGCAGCAGGAATGGCCGGCGCACCGTCAACGCCGAAGAGCGAGGAACCCGCCAGCACGGCGGCACCCACCGCCGCTGCCGCTCCCTCGTCAACGGCGTCCCCAGCGACCGCGTCGCCATCCACGCCGGCTTCGCAGCCGCCGGCGGCAACTCCGTCGGCCCAGAGCCCGGCGGCAGGCGCGCAGAATCCGCCAGCAACGCAGCCCGATCCGAACGCGCCCGCGCAGCCGCCTGCGGCCGGCCAGCAGCCGTCCGCGGCCGGTGCTCAGGCGCCAGCGAACGCCGACGAAGCCCATCGTCATCTCGTCGCGGCACGCGAGACGCTGAGTCAGTTGACACAGCTTCCCGCTGCGGCGCAACTCAATGGCGAAGCGCGGACACAGGTGTCGCAGTTGATTAGCAACTTCAATGAGTTGATTGGCAACCCGCCAGACTGGCGCGCGAGCTACCAGAAAGTCGCCGCCAACATGACGGCGCTGCTCGGCCCCGAGAACTCTGATGCCGAAGCGCAGGGTGGCGCGCCGACAGCCGCCCCTGCTGCAACGCCGGCACCCGCTGCGACCCCAACTCCGACGCCGTCAGCAACACCCGGAGCGGTGGGCACTGCTGGTACCGCTAGCGTCGAACTGGATCCCAGCATCCGCGCCAAGCTCGTCGAATTCCGCCGAAGTTTGAGTCAGTTTGAAAAGGCAGCAGGCGGAGCGAAGTAAAAAGGGAAAAGGGAAAAGGGAAAAGGAAGGGGAGTGGCACCGCCGCTCCCCTTTTTTTGTCTCAGTTTTTCAGCGCCGCTTTTGATAATCTCCTTTTACCTTCTGCCGTTTACCTTTTGCCTTTGATGTTCAAACGACACCTGTCGGTCGCGGCGCTGATTGCAGCGGCCGCGATATCACTACCAGCACGTACGAGCGACACCCTTCTGCAGGAAGCGGCGCTCGCCTGGGATCGCGGCGACTACACCACCGCGCTCAAGACCTATCTGCAAGTCCTCGATTCACCGGAGGCAGCTTCCGCACTCGAACCAATCGCGGTGCAGACTGGCGAGCTGTATCGCACGACTGAGTTGACCGACGACGGGGAGTCGCCGAGTTTTGCTCCTGACGGGAAGACCGTTGCCTATGAAACGGGCACCGGGTTGCGACGCATAACGAGGATTGTCCGCGTCGACGGCGCTGCCTGGCCAGCGGGCGTGGCTGAACTGCCGGGCATCGGCGCATCCTTCTCGATCGACGGAACAAAGGTCGCGTACCGACGCGCGCCGGTCAGTGCCACGGCTACGTCGGCACAGGCCGCGGTCGATAGCGCCTCCCAGACAGAGCGACAACAGCGGCTAAATGCTCTCAATCAAGTCATCGCGAATGATTCCAAGATCGTCGTCCGCGACCTTGCGTCGGGCGCCGAATCGCCGCTCGACAGCGGATTGCTGCGCGTGAACGCGGTTCTGTTCGGCGCCAACTCGGTCGTTGCGACGGCGACGACGCCCGACGGTGGTGCGGCACAGATTTACGAACTGGCCGATGGACGCCCGCCCACGCTGCGAACGACGGGCGATACCGAGAAAGTCCTGCAGTCGAGAAATGGAGCCGGGACCGCCGTCCTCTTTACCACTCGAACGGCGACGGCCGGACGTGGTGGACGGGCCGGCGGCGCGGGTGCGGCGGCGACGTTTGGTCTGCTTTCGCTGACAGACGGTCGTACGACGACGATCAACGGATCGGCCCCGGTGTTCTCGCGTGACGGCGCAAGTTTCGCCTTCGTCGCACGTGAAGGAGCCGACACGCGGCTGATGACTGCCCGCGTCGCCGATCCAACTCACCCGCTGGCGATCCGCTCAGGCGCCGAGCGGATTGATGCGCCTGCATGGTCTCCCGATGGCAACAAAATCGCCTTTCAAATGATGCTGAAAGACGACTGGGAAATCTTCGTCATCGGTGCCGATGGCTCCGGCGAGGCGCGGGTGACGCGCGAGATCCAGCACGATCTGCTGCCCGTGTTCCTGACATCAGAACGGATCCTTGCGGTCATGGGAGAAGCACGACATCGACGTTCATACCTGTACGATCTTCCGTCGATGACGCGGACGCGCCTCTTCCACAACAACACCGTCCGAACCATCGCCCCTGAGTATTCCTGGCTGCCGAACGCCGATGGCAGCAGGGTGTTGATTGCCGCGGAGCGCGACGGCGACACCGTGTCGCCCGAACGCGGTGTGTACGTGATGGACTTGTCGCGACGCGTGACCCGCGACGAGCTGCGTGAGCGGGTCAAAACAAGTCTGGATACCGAACAAGCGCTGGTCGCGAAAGGCAAGCGTTTGTTTGCCCCGATCGCGGCTGACGTTAAAGCCGTCGTCGCCGACACATCAGTGGCGCGGATTTTTGGCTACGAGAAGGCACTCTTTGATTTCGATTCGAAGTACGTGACCCAACCAGGCAACAAGCTCGCGGCCGCATATCTCTTCGATCGCTACAAGTCCTTCGGCTACGAACCAGAGTACCAGCGCTTCGAGTACCGCCTGCGCAATGGCGCGACTGGGCAAACAGCGAACGTCGTCGCGACGCTGAACGGTACGACCCATCCTGAACTCGTCTACGTTGTCAGCAGCCACTACGACTCGGTTGCCGTTGGACCGGGGGCTGACGACGATACGTCGGGTACGGCGGCGTTGCTCGAAACTGCGCGTATTCTTGCGCGCCGCCCGCTCCCGGCAACGGTCATCTTCGCGTCGTTCACTGGTGAAGAGGGCGGACTACTCGGAAGCCGTGAGTTCGTTCGCCGGGCCGTGGATGGCGGAGTCAAGATTGTCGGCGCGCTGAACAACGACATGATCGGATGGTCGAACGATTACCGGTTGGACAACACCATTCGCTACTCGAATGCCGGAATCCGCGACATACAGCATGCCGCGGCGATGCAGTTCTCGAATCTGATCACCTACGACGCGCTGTATTACAAGAACACCGACGCCGCTCCCTACTACGAAGCGTATGGTGACATCGTCGGCGGCATCGGTTCGTATCCTGTGCTGGGCAATCCGCACTATCACCAGCCGCACGATCTGCTCGAAGGCATCAATCATCAGCTCATCGCCGAGGTCGCGAAGACAACGGCGGCGACGGTGATGCTGTTGGCGTCGAGCCCGTCACGCTTGAAGGATCTGCGAGTCGAGAGTTTCAAGAATGGCACGGCGACCGTGTCGTGGACTGCGAGCCCGGAAAAGGGGGTGACCGGTTACCTCGTCGCCTACGGCGCGCCGGCCAAACCCGATTCCCAGCAGGTTCGTGTCGTCAAACCTCCAGCGGTGCTGACTGGAACTGCGCCGGGCACGATCGTGTCAGCGAAAGCGATCAATTCGAAAGGGCTCGAAGGCTGGGACTGGGCGCGGGTCACCGTGAGGTGATTACCGACCAAGCATTCGTGGCGCGCAGACACCGGCGGAATACTTGACGTGCGACTCGACGCGCTTTGGCGTGGGACGGACGATGACGTAGCCCTCGCGTCCGTACCCTGAGAGCTGAAATGCCCAGAATGTTTTCCCGGCCACGGTTAACCGGCCGAGCGGAAGCATGTAGGTGACGTCGCGCCGATCGCAGTAGGTGACCTGCGCGGCGAGTTTTCCCGAACGTTTGCCATCGGGCCCCACCTCCATCCAGCCACTCGCCGACGTAATCAAACCGCAGTCGTCGTCTTCCGGTCCGGGCGGGTACTTCTTGACCGCTTCGACGTAGTAGGCCGTCCATCCTGGTTCATCCATTGGTGCGCGGTACAGCGCCTCGATCTCGACGGCGAGCTTGCGGCGAGCTATCCGCGGGATGGGGTGCTTCCAGCCCGTGAACATTTCGATTGCGGAATTCTCGGCGCGGTCGAACTCGGTGGCGATTAGCGTCGCGGACCGTGACCACTCGGGAGATTCCGGAGACAGGATTTCTATCCGCTCGACACGTTGGGTGCCCGACACCGCCAGGCCGTCTTTTGGAAATGGGGGCTCGAACGACGCCGGCGTAGCCTCGTTCGATTGATAGTCCGACACCAGCGCGACGCGCGACTCGCACATCAACGGACGAACTGTTGGACGCGCCAGGTGAATCGGACCCCGATTCACGCCCTCGACCCAAGCGGTCATCTCGGAAACCGGGCCAGCCTTTCCCCACCACTTCGTCGGAATGGCCTGCATGCCAATCGGAAGATCGACTGAGCGCAGGTCGGTCGGCCAGGGAGTCGTCCACTCCTTGCCATCGAAAACCGCGAACGGGCTCACGATCCCATCGCGGCGCACCACCGCGACGGTGAACGGCGCCGGGTCTCCCTTTTCCGATGCTGCAGGCGGCGGTTGTTCTTTGGTCTGAAACGCGAGCGACAGAAGAAAGAGAAGAAGGGCCGACATCGACGCACAATGCTACGGTCTATCCAGCACTTCGCGCACCTTTGATAGAAGATCTTCGCGAGAAAACGGTTTCGACAGGAAATCAGCTGCCAGATCTTCGTCCCCTGGCGTCGGATAGCCGGATACGCAGATCAGCTTGAGCGAGCTACGCCGCGCGCGTAAGTGCTGGGCCAGTTCGGCTCCACCCATGTAGGGCATCCGAAGATCCGTCAGCAGCAAGTCGATGCTGTCGCCATGCTGCTCGAAGAGCGTCATCGCTTCCTGACCGTTGCGGGCTTCGTATACCCGATACCCGGCACGGATCAGCGCCTGGGCGAAGAGCTGACGTACGGCTGGCTCGTCCTCGACAAGCAGGATGGATTCACTGTTCATTCGTTCTTCTTCGTCTCTTTGATTTCGGCCGTCGCTCTGGCTTCGGCTTCTGCGCGTTCACGCTTCAACCCCGCTCGGCGTTCCAGTGATCGCTCGATCATCCAACACAATAAGGCCCACGATAACCCAAGCAGCCACCCAGCGAGAACGTCCGTCGGATAGTGAACACCGAGGTACACGCGCGACATCCCCACGAGCGCGGTCGCAAGCATTGCCACCGCCATGCAGTACGCCTTCGTCAATCGACGCTGCGCGATGTGCATCGAGAGTGCACCCAGCGTCAGATAGACCGCGGCGGAGGTCAGCGCGTGGCCACTCGGGAAACTCAGTGACATGGCTTCCCGCAGGTGCGGAACGATGTCGGGACGGGGACGCTGAAACAACTGCTTCAGTGCGCTGTTCAGGAACCACCCGCCAAGACTCGCCGCCGTCACGAATAACGCGCGACGCCAGAGGCCCTGCAAAAGCAGGAAGCCTGCCACCGCGAAGACCGTCAAGCCGAGAACCGTCGCGCTTCCGAGCGAAGTGATGTCGAGCGCCGCACTGAGCATCCACCGGGGCCCGATCGGATCGGACAAATCGCCCGGATGTCGGAGCGCCAGCAGGATTTTTTTGTCGAAGCTCTGTGTTTCTCCTTCGAACACCTCGCTCGCCAGCTTCATGAACACGACGAGCAGCAAGAGGATCGCGATGCCGCCGATCAGGACCGCGAATTCCGTCCGATCGCGCGGTTTGAACCGGGTCAGGTGTTTCATCCAGCCCGATGCGGCCTTCATACCCATCACAACCGATTATCCGATCTGGCCGGCCGCAAGATGATGGGAACTAAGTTCCCAAAAAAGGCTTGTGCTAACTGAAGAGCTAGCATAGCATCCCGGACTCTGAAGCCAGCTCAACCACAATCGGCCCCTTTTTGCGGCCGATTCAGCCGCGGATGTGAGTATGAACGTGAGGCGACTCCCCAGCCTTCGTACAATCGGCGTTTCCGGCCTCTTTGCTCTTTTGATTCTTTTACTTACGACGGAATCGGCGCGAGCGCAGGCACTCTCCACGAACGTCGGTCCCGACCTTGGAGCGTTCAGCACCGGTGAGATGCAGTATTCGTTAATCGCCACAGGCGGCAACGGCACTTATACCTGGGACATCACGGCAGGATCGTTGCCCCCCGGCGTGGCGCTTCGAACCGACAACCCGTCATGGTTCCCGGCGAACGCGAGCGCCGGTCTGGTTGGCATCCCGACGGTTCTGGGGCGATACAACTTCACGCTGCGCACCGTTGTCGTCATAGTGCCGCGGGATCAACGCAAGTAGAAGGATTGCTGAATGCTGATTGCTGAATGCTGATTTGCGGATTGCCGATTGTCGATTGAGATTTGGTGATTGTCGATTGAGATTGCCGATTGTAGGGCGGCGTCTTTAGACGCCGCCTATTGCGGGGTCATCGCGCTTTTCACTGCGCGCACCATCAGCACCGGGATTTGCACGTTGTGCCGGACCCGGTCAGCGGTGGCGCCGCGGAGAAGATCGTTCAGGAAGCGGTGACCGTGAGTCGACATCGCGATGAGGTCGACGCTTTCCTCGACCGCGACCTTTGACAGCTCGGTCGCCGGATCTCCCATCGCCAGCCGCGCCCGCACGTCGAAGCCACGTCCGGCGAGCTGTTCGCAAATCCGTCCGAGATAGTCGCGGTCCTCGCGGATCTCTTCCGACTCGCGCAGCTTCAATTCATCGAAGTGCCGCGCCGCCCATCCATCGGCGACGTGCACCAGCAGCAGCCGCGCACCGGTCATCCGCGCGAGCGGTTCGATGTGATCCAGCACGGCGCGATCGGACTCGGAATTCTCAATAGCGACGAGTATGTGCTTGTACATGGGCGCTCTCGCAGTTCGAGCGGCGTTCACAGAGGACTAAACAGGAGAAACGGCAGAAGAAACGAGAGTTGGTTTGGTAACTGAGCTCGCGCGCGCATGATCACGTCCCCTAAAATGGCTCCCGTTTCTTCCTGTTCCCACAAGTGGCGTTTTTACGACATAAACGTCTGCCACAAAAGCCAGGCATTGAGTGCCGCGATCAGTACCGCGACCGGCCACGCCAGAGCCATCATCCACCTCGGCGCGACGAGTGCCCCCATCTTGCGCTTGTCGCCGGTGAACATCACCAACGGAAACACCGCAAACGGTAGCTGCAAACTCAGGATCACCTGGCTGAGAATCAGCAGTGCCCCGATGCCGCGTTCGCCGTAGAAGTACACGGTCAGGAGCGCGGGAATGATCGCGATCAACCGAGTGATCAGACGACGGAGCCAGGGGCGCAGCCGGATGTTGAGGAACCCTTCCATGACGATCTGACCGGCCAGCGTGCCGGTGAGCGTCGCGTTCTGACCGGAGAAGAGCAGCGCCATGGCGAACAACGTGCTGGCGAGCTGCGTGCCGAGGAGTGGCGCGAGCAGCAGATACGCGTCAGAGATGTCGGCAACGTTCTCGTGGCCAGTCGGATGAAATGTCGCAGCGGCCACGACCAGGATCGCGCCGTTGAGAAACAGCGCAAACATCAGCGCGACTGTGGAATCGATCGTCGCGAATCGCACCGCCTCGCGCTTGCTGTCCGCGGTATCGGCGTACTTGCGCGTCTGAATGATCGACGAGTGAAGATACAGGTTGTGCGGCATCACCGTGGCGCCGAGGATGCCGATCGCGATGTAGAGCATCGCTGGATCGCGAACGATCTGCGGGGACGGCACGAAGCCGGCGGCCACGCCGGCGAGGTCCGGCCTGGCGAGCCAGAGTTGGATGGCGAAGCATCCCGCGATCCCCAAGATCAGCGCGACGACGAGCGCTTCGACGTAGCGGAACTGATACTGCTGCAGGTAGAGAACGAGCAGCACGTCCATTGACGTCAGACAGACGCCCCACATCAGCGGAAGGCCGAACAACAGATTCAGCGCAATCGCCGATCCGATCACTTCCGCGAGGTCGCATGCCGCGATCGCGACCTCGCACAGCACCCACAGGATTATCGTCGCCGGCCGAGAGAAGTGATCCCGGCACGCCTGCGCCAGATCGCGGCCGCTGGCAATCCCGAGCCGTGCCGCGAGCGCCTGCAGCAGGATCGCCATCAGGTTCGACAGCATGATCACGCTCAGCAGCGTGTAGCCGTACCTCGAACCGCCAGCAAGGTCAGTCGCCCAATTGCCGGGGTCCATATACCCAACGGCGACCAGGTAGCCCGGGCCCGCAAAGGCCAGCATTTTCTTCCAGAATCCGCCGACGGGCGGGACGGGCACCGACCCATGCACCTCGGGCAGGCTGACGCTGACCGATGGCCGTCGCCATCCGTCGGGTCGCACCCGTCCGCTACTCCCAGGATCCAGCTTAGACATCCGCCCCCTACGTTACACGCCCCGTAACCCCTTACTGAAACGGAAAGCTTTGCCGCCAAAAAGGGCCGAAATGTCCCCTTGTTTCATCGACGTACGCCGTTCGGGCAGGCATAATGATTGCCTCTCTCACCTGGCAATCTATGATGTCGTGGTCTATTCGCTCGACGCTGCGGCTCTCCGCGGTGATGCTCTTTTTAGTTTCAGGACCAGCTTTCGCGCAAGATCCAGCCAGCCCCGCTTCGACGCCGGCTCCAGCTCCTGCCCCTGACCAGGACGTTCCAGTCGCCGCCCCACGGCCGACGCAAATCGACCTGAACCTGATCAACCTGCCCACCACGTTGTCACTCGTGCGGCACCACAGCTATTTTCGACTGACGCACCGGTTTGCCTCGGATCTGCGCCGCGGCGACTTTGGCGATCAGGCCGCGGACCTCTTCTCGCTCGATAAGGGCGCGATCATCGGTCTCGAATATCGGTTCGGGATCACCAGCAACATCCAGGCGGGCATTCATCGATCGATGCTCAGCAAGACCATTCAGATGTTCGGCCGATGGGATGCGCTTCGACAGAGTGAGTCGATGCCGGTTGCGCTCTCATTGACACTGTCGACCGAAGGGCTGAACAACTACCACAAGAACTATCAGCACGCGGTCGCCATGACCGCGTCACGCACGTTTGGCGATCGACTCGCCCTCTATACGACGCCGGCGTTCGTATCGGGCACGCATGCAGTGGACTTCCTCGCAGGTCATGACGAACACGAAGACGACCTCGGATTGGATGAAGACGAGCACGCGGGCCACGACGACACGTGGTTCATGGGCTTCGGTGCCCGTCTCAGATTCGCGGGCACCGGTTACCTAACGGGCGAGTATACGCCGCGCCTCCACGGCTATGACCCGAACGGCGCGACGTGGGGCGTCGCCATAGAAAAACGAACGGGCGGCCACACGCTGCAGTTGAATTTCACGAACTCGTTCGGGACGACGTTCGGTCAACTCGCGCGTGGCGGCAATCCGCACGACATCTATCTCGGATTCAACATTACTCGTCGTTTTTGATCTCAAAGGGAGACGATCAACATGAAGCGATACATGCTAGTCGGGATTGCAGTTCTCGCCGCTGCCTGCGGCAGCAGCAGCCCATCGTCACCGTCGCAGGCAACCACCGTCGTGTTCACGGCGGCGTTGAGCCCCTCCAACGAAGTGCCCCCAGTCACGAATGCCGACCAAAGCGGCAGTGGATCGGGCACATTCAGGATGGATCTCACCCGCGATGGGGCTGGCGCAATCACCGGGGCACAAGCTACGTTCGTGTACAGCCTCAATAATTTCCCGGCGAACAGCCAGATAATCCTCACCCACATCCACACCGGCGCAGCGGGCACCAATGGCAGTCCCGTCGTCAATAGCGGATTGTCCGCCGCCAACGCCGTCCCAATGCCAAACGGAAGCGTGGTAAACCAGACATTCGCAAACATTCCCGTGTCGGGGACCACCGCCCAGCAGATCATCGATAACCCGAGCGGCTTCTACTTCAACGTCCATACAACGTTGAATCCCGGCGGCGCAGCGCGTGCGCAGTTGGTGAGACAGTAATTCTCTGAGATCGAGTCGGGATCCGGTTTCCGGGATCCGGGATCCGGGATCGAGTTTGCAAGACGAGCAAAAGGCCGCCGCAGCAGGCGCTGCGCGCGGCCTTTTTTTATGATTAGCTCTCACCCGGGAGCCGGGAGCCGACAGCCAGAAGCTATTTCGTATCGATTCTGCCCGTCGCGCCCTTCCCCTTCCGCGGCCCCTTGTTGTCCCGCGCAGGCACGTGATCGAGATTCGCGACCTTCATGCCCGTCGCGTAAACCAGCTGCGTGATGTGCGCCATCTTCGGGAAGTCGATCTTCGAGACTTCGTCGGTGACGTAGTGGTAGTCCTTGTGCAGGCCGGTCGTATAGAAAATGATCGGAATGCCCTTCGCCGCATAGCTGTAGTGATCGCTGCGGGTGTACAGGGATTCCGGATCCGTGGGATCGTTGAACTCGTAGTCGAGCGCCATCGGCTTCGGCAGCGACGCGTTCGCGTCCTCATTCGAATTGTGCAGCTCGCTGCTGATGCGATCCGATCCAACGATGTAGACCTTGTTCTCTTCGTTCGGATCGTCGCATCGGTTCCGGCCGATCATGTCGATATTGAGTTGCGCGGCGATCTTGTCGATGGGAACGATCGGGAAGTCGGCGTTGTAGCGTGAACCGTAGAGTCCCGATTCCTCGCCAGAATGCCAGACGAAGAGCAGCGATCGCTTCGGCTTTGGTCCCAGCGCGAACGCCTTCGCCAGCCCGATCAGCGCGACGGTCCCGGACCCATCATCGTCCGCACCGTTATAGATGTTGTCGCCCGGGCGCGGCGTCTCGCGCGTCTGACCGGTGCAGCCTCCGGCACCCGCAGCGCCACCACCGAATCCGCGGCCGGCACTGGATGTCTGCGAGTAGCCGACGTGATCGTAGTGCGCGCCGAACGCGACGTAGGTGTCCTTCAACGTCGGATCGGTACCAGGAATGATGCCGACGACGTTGTGGGTGAGCTGCGTGCGAACGACGGTGTAATCGGCGTCGACGTTGATCGTGATCTTCACGCCCTTGAGCGCGAACGGGGCAATCGGCTCCTGCTTTGTCGACAGCTCCTTCAGTTCTGAATACTTGACGTCGGAGCCGCTGAAGAGGAATTCGAGGAACTCATCCTGCGCGGTCAGCGCTGGAGCCACCGGCGTGTCGTAGCGCTGCACGGTTGTGAAATCACCATTGTCCGGTTGCGCCCCGCGGCCTGTCGTCGGCTGCGCACCGCGTGCGGGCTGTGCACCCTGAGCACCCGTGGCACTCGGAGCACCCTGGGCACTCGCGGCACCCTGAGCACCCTGGGCACCCGTGGCACCCCTACCGCCCCGTCCAAACCCAAAGAATCCCGGCGGACCGATGACGGCAATCGCGCCTTTCTCGAGCGCGTTACGTGAACGTGCGGCTAGCAGCCGTGCCGAGCCGGTCGGCAAGCTCTTCGAACCGGAGCCGATGAAGACGAGGACCTTTCCTTTCGGATCGAGATTGGCGTAGTCATCGATGTTGGCGGCAGGAATCTGAAGACCATAGCCGACAAACTGGATCTGATCGCCGGTGATCGTCTGCTTACCGCCCATGTTGCGCGGGAACGTGATGCCCTCGCCGTCCTTGAACGTGCGCTTCTGGCCGTTGACGTCGACAGTCACCGATGCGTTGCTGTTCGTGCGAACGCCGACAACTTTGACCGTCTGGAAATAGGAACCGTTCTCACCTGCCGGCTTCACTCCCCACTCGGCAAGGTGTTGAGTGATGTAGCCCGCGGCGAGACCCAGTCCCTCGGTGTAGATCTGGCGCCCCTGGAGGTCGTCGGAGGCAATGTAGCTCAACCACTCTTTGAGCTCTGACGGTTCGATGGATTTTGGGCCACCGGTTGCGGGCTTTTGCGCCCCCAACCCGGCGGCCATCAAACAGAGGAGAAAGAATAAGGACAGAAATCGACGGACACGCATCTACCACCAACCTCCACGCAGACTTGCAAAAAGGACAAAAACGCCCGTAAGTGAAATACGTCCATACAGGCGCCGACGCTTACTTAAACGCCGTACCACGCATCAACGTATGTGCCCGCGTACTTCGCCAGCGGGAGGGATGGACGCGACGCGGTGTTGCGAGCCGCCGCGTTCTTACTGTCCGCCGATGCCGTCGTGGATCGCTGGAGCGCCACGACCTTCTGGTAGGCGTCGATCCAATCAGTCACCGGCGCTCCGAGATACTGGTCAGCGATCTTGTAGGCAATTGAATCGAACGCCGCCCCTGATTCCTGATTGGTCAGCACGGCAATGCCAACGCCAACATCGGGAATCATCAGGACACGCGACACGTAGCCGGGAAGACCGCCCGTGTGCATCAGCAGTTTGTATCCGCGGTAATCGCGGACCTCGAGTCCCAGCGCATATCCGCGAAAGTTTGGCCGCAGCGCAGCAAGCGGCGACGGCGGATCTGTAATAGGCATCGGCGTCACCAGTGTTGTCAACTCGCGCCAGGTTGCTTCCGAAAACAACCGTGAGCCGTCAGCAAGCCTGCCATGTGCGAGTTGGACGAGCATCCACTTCGCCATGTCTTCGGCATTCGTGTTGATCCCGCCGGCAGCGTTGGTGGTGTCGCTGTCAAATGGTTTGATGACACGGACGACGCCGTCGACTTCGGCGTGGGTCGCGGCGATGTTTCCCTTCCCTATTGCCGCAGAATGTCGGACGTTGCTGCCGCTCATCCCAGCCTTAGCGAGGATCCGTGAGCTGACGAAGTCCTCCCATGATTTGCCACTCACGGCCTCGATGACTTCTCCGGCGACGAGATATAGAACGTTGTCGTATGCGTATGCGGTTCGGAAGCTCGTGGCCGGCTGGATGAATCGGAGCCGCCGAGCGACCTCTTTTCGATCGTACGTCGATGCCGGCCACCAGAGGAGATCCCCGGCGCCGAGGCCAAGGCCACTTCGATGGACCAGCAGATCGCGAATCGTCAGTTCGCGCGTGACGTAGGGATCCCACATCTGGACTGCTGGCAGGTAGCGCACAACCGGCGCGTCCCATTCGATCTTGCCGTCATCAACGAGCAGTCCAAGTGCCGTCGCCGTGAAAAGCTTCGTGTTCGATGCAATCCCAAACAACGTCCGCGCGTCGACGGGTACCGATTCTCCAAGCTTCCTCACTCCGAAACCCTTGGCAACCACAACCTGTCCGTCTTTGACGACGGCGAGAGCGAGTCCCGGCACCTGGAAGATCTTCATCGCCCGTGCGACGTAGGCGTCGAGGTCTTGCGCAGTCGCCGACGGTTTCGTTTGCGCCGTCAGCGTCGCCGCGAAGGCAATGACGAGGAGGAGCGTCGAGGATTGGGAGAGACGACGCCCCCGCCAGAACCCAGAAGACGTGATCATCGGCGCATTCTACGCGACACGCTACTCGATTGCGGAGTGTCGATTGATGATTGTCGATTTCGTGATTGCGGATTGACGATTGAGATTGCGGATTGGCGATTGAGATTGACGATTCTCGAGCGGCGATTTGCCATCGCAATCGCAGATCATCAATGGCAATCGACAATCACCAATCTCCATCGCAAATCACCAATCTCAATCGCCAATCCGCAATCAGAACATCAGCAGTCATCAATCCGCAATCCGCAATCCGGCCAGTAGGCCTAATTGCGCGGCACGTTCCTATCCAACCCACGGGCCCGGAACCAGCGATAGCCGTATGGCTCCAGCTCGATCTCGTGGTGACCGTGCTCGCCGGCGCGGCTGTCGTTGGTCCACAACAGATCGACGAGCACTTGCGTGCCAGCGGTGCTGACCGGGATGCGAATGGCGCGCGGCTTGTCGACGAAGTTGTGCAGCACGATCAGCGAATGATCGTGCCAGGTGTACTCCATCACCAGCACATCGTCGGCATTCGTCTTGAGAATCGTCCAGTCGCCCCAGCTGATCTCCGGGCACTCTTTCCGCATCCGAATCTTGCCCTCGACCCAGTTGAGCAGCGAATGCGGATCGCGACGCTGACCCTCGACGTTGACGCGCTTGTAGCCGTAAATGGGATCGGAAATAACCGGACGGATCGTCCGGCGCGCGGTCGAGAACCCGCCGTTCTTGTCGGCCGACCACTGCATCGGCGTGCGCGCGCATTCGCGCTCGGGAAGTGACAGATTGTCGCCCATCCCGATCTCGTCGCCGTACTGGATCATCGGCGTGCCTGGCAGCGTGAAGAGCAGGCTGTAGGCAAGTTCGATCCGACGACGATCGTTGTCGACCATCGGGACGAACCGGCGCCGAATGCCGCGATCGTACAGTTGCATGTCCTTGGTTGGCCCGAACGCGGCGAAGACTTTCTCGCGCTGCGTCTTCGTCAGCCGTCCCAGATCCAGCTCGTCGTGGCTGCGGAGAAAGTGCACCCACTGGGCTGATCGCGGCCGGTCTTTGGTCGCTTCGAGCGCCATGATCAGCGGCTTGAGGTCGCCGGTCGCCAGCGCGTAGTAAATGCGTTGATTCACCGGAAAGTTCAGCATCATCTGCAGGCGGTCGCCGAGATCGCCGAAGTATTCGAGACTCTCGTTCGGCGGTACGTTTGCCTCGGCGAGCAGGACGGCATCGCGCCGCCGCCACTGCAGAAAGTCGCGCATCTCGTGCAGGAACTCGTAGTCCTTGCGCCTCCGGACGCGCGCGCCTTTGCGACTGATCAGAAACGGCACCGCGTCCATACGGAAGCCGCAGACGCCGAGCTGCAGCCAGAAACCCATGATGCGAAGGATCTCGGTTCGCACCGCCTGGTTCATCGTGTCGAGGTCCGGTTGAAAGTCGTAAAACCGATGGAAGTAGTACTCGCCCGCGACTTCGTCGCGAGTCCAGGTCGCTTTCTGCACACCGGGAAAGACCATCCCTTTGTTGTAGTCAGGCGGCCGCGTCTTCGACCACAGATACCAGTTGCGGTACGGCGACTTCGGATCCTTTCGCGCCGATTGAAACCAGGGATGGCGATCGGAGGTGTGATTCACAACGAGATCGGCGATGACCCTGATGCCGATCTGTTCGGCGTGATTCATGAAGTCGACGAACTCGCCAAACGTGCCGAGCTTCGGATGAACGGAGTAGTAGTTCGAGACGTCGTAGCCGTTATCGCGATTGGGGGAATCGTAGAACGGCTGTAGCCAGATGCATGTGACTCCGAGCCCGGCGAGGTAATCAAGCCGCCGCGTGAGACCGGCGAAGTCGCCAATGCCGTCGTTGTTGCCGTCGACATATTTTTCGACGTCCAGACAGTAAATGACCGCGTTCTTATACCAAAGGTCGTCGATCACGATGTGAATCCCTCATCACTGATCACTAATCGTGAATCCTCGAATCACTGATCCTCGAATCCTCGAATCCTTGAATCCTTGAATCCTTGAATCCTCGAATCCTCGAATCCTCGAACCGTTCGCGACATCACGCGAACAACAATACGGTTCAGCAAAACGTATTCCCGCACCGTTCGAAGCCCGACAGTCAGTTACACTGATCACGTCCAGCTGGAACGGTCGAGCTGTAGAGTTTCGACGGCGATTCAGGATTCGATGATTCAGCGATTAGAGATCCACGATCACTGATTAGTGATGAGTGATTGAGATGCCAGAGCTCCCCGACATTACGATCTATCTTGATGCTCTGGCATCTCGCGTGCGGGGCGAGCCGCTGGAGCGGCTCCGCATCGGCAACCCGTTCATCGTCCGCACGATTGAACCGCCCGTGAGCGCGATCGAAGGCAAGCGCGTGATCGAGCTGCGACGGCTGGGCAAGCGCATCGTGTTGGCAATGGAAGGCGACCTCTTTGTCGTGCTGCATTTGATGATCGCGGGCCGCCTTCGATGGCGTGATCGCGGCGCAGCGATCCCCGGGAAGGTTGGGCTCGCAGCGTTCGACTTTCCAACCGGCACCGCGGTTCTCACCGAACAAGGCGCGAAGCGGCAGGCGTCGATCCACTTGATCTCGAGCGCGGCAGAACTGGCGTCTCTCGATCCCGGTGGTCTCGAAGTGCTTGGCTCGGCGCTGCCGGAATTCGCCGAGCGGCTGACGCGCGAGAACCACACGTTGAAGCGCGCGCTGACCGATCCGCATATCTTCAGCGGCATCGGCAACGCGTATTCGGACGAGATTCTTCATGCCGCGAAGATGTCTCCGATGACGTTGACATCAACGCTCAGCGACAGCGAGATCGCGCGGCTGCACGCCGCGACGATTCGCACGCTGGAACACTGGATTGCCCGGCTTCGCGACGAGACCGGCGAGGGCTTTCCTGAGAAGGTGACCGCATTTCGCGACGGCATGGCCGCTCACGGCCGCTACGGCAAGCCATGCCCCGTCTGCGGCGCGCCGATCCAGCGAATCGTCTACGCAACGAACGAAGCCAACTACTGCGCCACGTGTCAGACTGGTGGACGCTTGTTGTCAGACCGCGCGCTGTCTCGGCTGTTGAAGCAGGACTGGCCGAAGACGATCGAAGACATGGAGCGGAGGAAAGAGCAACTGAGGACGGCAGACCGTTGATGTGGCTGCTGGCTGTTAGCTGTTAGCTGCTGGCTGTTAGCTGCTGGGTAAGCGTGTACCTTTCGCGAGCATCCGGTCGCTTTACCCACTGAGCCAGGAACCGGAAGCCAAGAGCCGACAGCCAGAAGCCGAACGACAATGAAAACGATCTTCAACCCTCGCGATCACATCGAGCTGCACGAGCGCGTGCAGCGCCTGACGACGACGCAGACACCGCACTGGGGCAAGATGACGCCGCTGGAGATGGTGGCGCATCTCAGTGACTCGCTCAGGATGGCATCGGGCGAACTCGAGGTGGCTCCCAAGAAAGTGCCGCTACGCTTTTCGCCGCTCAAACAACTCGTGCTCTATCTGCTCCCGATCCCGAAAGGTGTGCCCAGCTCGCCCGAGTTGCTCGGCCGCAAGCCTGGAGATTGGAGTACGGAGATTGCGGCGTTGCGCGAGGAATTGAACGGCATCGTCGAGCGCGGGGGCGAAGCGCTCGCGCCCAGCCATCCCGCGTTCGGAAAGTTGTCCGCGAAGCAGTGGGGTGTGCTGATCTACCGGCACATGGATCATCATCTGAGGCAGTTCGGCGTGTGACTTGGCTTCTGGCTGTTGGCTTCTGGCTCCTGGTTCATCGGATTTGAAACCCATCGTCTTTTGCGCCACCGCCGAGAGCCAGCAGCCGTTCTATGAGCCACGGATAGCGGCCAAGAATGTCTCCCCCAAATCCTGCGCCTTCCGCGCCCCGATCCCGCGAATGCCGTGTAACGCGTCCATGGTTGTTGGTCGGATCCGCGCCATCTCGCGCAGCGTCGTGTCGTGAAAGATGACGTAAGGAGGCACTCCGCGTGCCCGCGCGATCTGCAGGCGCACACCGCGAAGACGTTCGAACAGATCGCGATCGACGTCCTTCCACGAATCCGACTCGATCCGCGCGCGTTTCTCGACGCGCCCTTTGGCCGGTCGCCGCTGACGTGCCAGCACCAGATCCGGATGACTCGTCGGGTCCTTCATCAGCTCGACTCCGCGTTCGGTCAACATCACGACCGGAAAGGCATCGTCGGTTTGCCTGAGATAGCCATGCGCAATTAGCTGCTCGATATAGCCACGCACCTCCGGCGTGGTCGAATCCCGCAACAGTCCAAAGGTCGTCAGCTGATGGTGATGTCTGGCGGTGATCTGCTCGGTCTCGCTGCCGCACAAGACGTTGGCGACGTGCGCGACACCGAACCGCTGACCGACGCGCGCGACGCAGGAGAGAATCTTGCGCGCAGCGACGATGGAGTCACCGGCGGTCTCGAGTTCCTCGAGGCAATAGTCACAGGCGCCGCAGTCGTCCTTGGAGTATTTCTCACCAAAGTAGCCGATGAGGGACCGGTGCCGGCAGGTCACGCTCGCCGCATATCGCTCGATGTCGCGCAACAGCCGGCGTGACGCGTCGGTCAGCTCGCCGTTGCGTTCGAGCATCACGCGCCACTTCATGAAATCTGCCGTCGAATAGATGAGCAGGCACTCGGCTTCCAGCCCATCGCGTCCGGCACGACCGGACTCCTGCTGGTAGTGCTCGAGTGATTGCGGCGCACCGGCATGGACCACGAATCGCACGTCCGAGCGATCGATCCCCATTCCGAACGCGACCGTCGCGACGATCACGTCCGCCTCCTCCTCGAGAAACGCATCCTGGTTGCGGCTGCGATCCTCGTCGGACAGGCCGGCGTGATATGAGAGCGCGCGCACACCCTGATCGCGCAGCCACTCTGCCAGCGCATCGACCTCGCGGCGTGATGTGCAGTAGATGATCCCGGCCTGCCCACGGTGTCGACTCAAGACATCGAGCAGTTGCCGCTTGAGATTCGAACGGGCAAGTACGCGGTAGATGAGATTGGGACGGTCGAACGAGCCGACCAGTTCAACCGGATCGATCAGCTCGAGTTGCGATGCGATGTCGCGCCTGACGCGCGCAGTCGCGGTGGCGGTAAACGCGTGCAGGCTGATGCCGGGCAGCAACGAGCGCAAACGACCAAGTTGCCGGTACTCCGGGCGGAAATCATGTCCCCACTGACTGATGCAATGCGCTTCGTCGACCGCGACGAAGCGCACACGGCATCCCGCCAGAAGACTCATGAAGGTCTGACCGCCATCGCCGACGAGCCGCTCAGGCGAGACATACAGCAACCGATATCGTCCAGCTCTCAGCCCCGACAACACCGACGACTTTTGATCCGACGGCAGTGAACTGTTGTAGCACGCAGCCGGCACGCCGTTGCCAACCAGCGTATCGACCTGATCCTTCATCAGGGATATCAGCGGCGACACGACCACTGCGAGGCCATCCCGGAGCAGCGCCGGCGCCTGAAAGCAGAGCGACTTGCCTCCTCCAGTCGGTAGGACGACGGTCGAGTCGCGGCCGGACAGGATCGCGGCCATCGCTTCACGCTGCAGCGGCCGGAACGAGGTATAACCCCAATAGCGCTCCAACGCGTCCGCGAGCGCGGCATCGTGCGACACGACCGAATCCATGGATGCGTCCATGGTAACGGAAAGATCTTGCCTTTGCTCACCGAAACCACATCGGGCCTGTGGTGCGCCGCCGGCCGCTTTCATATCGATCCCTGGGAACCAGTGGAGCGTGCGGTCATCACCCACGCGCACGGCGATCACGCACGTCCTGGTAACGCCGCCTATCTGTGCGCCTCGGCTTGCGAACCATTGCTCCGTCGTCGCTTCGGCAGCGACGTCAGGATTGAGTCGACCTCGTACGGAGAGCAGCTCACGCTCGGCGGCGTCCGCGTCAGTTTCCATCCGGCAGGACACGTGCTCGGATCAGCGCAGATACGCATTGAAGGCTCCGATGGGGTGTGGGTTGTGGCCGGTGACTACAAACGCGTACCCGATCCAACGTGCGCGCCTTTCGAACCCGTGCCATGTGATGTCTTCGTGACCGAGTCAACCTTCGGGTTGCCGATTTATCGATGGGATCCGACGGCGGCCGTGATCGACGACATCGCGACCTGGTGGAACACAAACACTGAGGCTGGCCGGACCTCGGTCCTCTTCTGCTACACGATCGGGAAGGCACAGCGACTTCTGGCCGAGCTGATGCGAGTCACCGATCGCACGGTCTACGTGCACGGCATGATGCTGGGCATGATCGAGGCGTATCGCCAATCGGGCATGGCTATGTTGCCGGTCCGCCCGGTCATCGAACAGACGAGCCGCGGCCGCTCGAAGGCCGCCTCATTTGCCGGTGAGCTGGTGCTCGCACCATTGTCCGCACGCGGGACGGCATGGATGCGCCGCCTCGGTGACATTTCAGATGGGTTCGCATCCGGCCTGATGCGCGTGAGAGGTGTCCGTCGTCAACGCGGCTACGATCGAGGGTTCGTGTTATCAGATCATGCGGACTGGCCGGCGCTCCTCCAGACGATCGCCGAGACCGGCGCAACCCGAGTGCTTGCCACACACGGCCACGCCGAGCCGCTTGCACGGTATCTGACCCAACAGGGTCTCGAGAGCGGCGTCATTCGGACGGCGTGGGAAGGGGAACCAACCGGGGATTGAGGACATTGCTGAATGCTGATTGCTGAATGCTGATTCTTCTTCGATTGTCGATTGCTCAGTGCTGATCGCTTACTCAAGGCGAACGAGCGCGCGAGTGAGCCCACGCGAGTCGCCTCCGCGCTGCGCGCTACGGCGCCCAAGGCGGAGCGGCCGAGTGAAGAAGATCTCGCGCTTGCCCGCCGTAGCCTTGGCGAAGGTGGGAGCGAGCGTGTGGGGGAGTCCGAGGGGCGAAGCCTCTCGGAGTGATTTAGAAGCGGTTTCAAACCTAGGACAGCGCTCGGCGAACGAGCGCGCGAGTGAGCCCGCGCGAGCGGAGCGGGGATCGTGGGCCCCCGCGAGCGAGCGTGTGGGGGAGTCCGAGGGGCGAAGCCCCTCGGGGTAATAATGAAACGTTTCGCCGCTCTGTACGACGCCATCGACAGTACGACGTCGACCAATGCGAAGGTCGCGGCAATGGTGGCGTACTTCAAAGACGCGCCGCCGGCTGATGCGGCATGGGCAGTATTCTTGCTCACCGGTCGTCGATTGAAGCGGCTCATATCGTACCCGGCGATCCACGCCTGGACCCTTGCGGCGACGGGACTCGAATCGTGGCTGCTCGAGGAAAGTTACTCAGTCGTCGGCGACGGGGCTGAAACGGCAGCGCTCGTGCTCGATCAAGTGGCGGTAGTCTCATCGGAAGACGTGCCGCTGTCCGAGTGGGTCGAAGGACGGATCCTTCCGCTTCGTGAGCTCGACGAGGACACGCAAGAGCGGCGAGTCACTTCGTGGTGGAGCGGCCTCGATCGGCTGCAGCGGTTCATGCTCCTGAAGATCCTGACCGGCGAACTTCGGGTCGGTGTGTCGCACACGCTGGTCGTGCGCGCGCTGGCCCAGACGGCCGATCTACCGGCGACCACGATTGCAGCGCGGATGATGGGCGACTGGACTCCAACCGCAGAGTGGTTCGCGAGTCTTTTGTCGCATGAACAGACGAATGAAGATCGGTCGCGTCCCTATCCGTTTTTTCTGGCTTCGCCGCTCGAAGATCCGGTCGAATCGCTCGGACCGCGCGATGAATGGCTCGTGGAATGGAAATGGGACGGGATTCGGGCGCAGCTGGTATGCCGCGCCGGGGGTGTGCATCTGTGGTCGCGTGGCGAGGAGTTGATTACCCACCGCTTTCCGGAAATCGCCGCCGCCGCAACCAGGCTCCCCGAGGGGAACGTCCTGGATGGTGAAGTGCTGGCGTTTCGCGATAATCGTCCGCTTCTGTTCTCGGCGTTGCAACAGCGGATAGGGCGGCAGAAACAGGTCGCTCAAATGGTCCGCGCCGTTCCGGTTGTGTTCATGGCGTACGACATCCTCGAAGATCGTGGCGTCGACATTCGCAGTCGCCCACTCGAGGAGCGTCGCTCGATCCTTGAAACGTATCTCCCGTCGGCATCGGTGCTGCGCACGTCGGCGATTGTGACCGCGGGGAGTTGGCCGGAACTGGCCGCGCTGCGCGGGAATTCACGTGCCCTTGGCGTCGAAGGGTTGATGATCAAGCGGAAAAGTTCGGCCTACGGCGTCGGAAGACGACGTGGAGATTGGTGGAAGTGGAAGATCGATCCATACACAATCGATGCGGTATTGATATACGCCCAACCAGGCAGTGGGCGCCGCGCAAGCTTGTTGACCGATTACACGTTCGGCGTGTGGGACGAAGGAGCGCTCGTGCCAATTGCGAAGGCGTATTCCGGCCTGTCGAATGATGAGATTGCCGCGATGGACAAGTGGATCCGCCGCCATACGCAAGAACGCTTCGGTCCGGTGCGCCACGTCGAACCAGTGCACGTTTTCGAGCTGGGATTCGAGGGCATCGCCGCATCCCCGCGGCACCGGTCGGGGATTGCCCTGCGTTTCCCACGTATGCTGCGCTGGCGCACGGACAAGAAAGCCGCGGACGCCGACACGCTCGAACACGTCCGCGGCATCCTCGAAACCGCCCGTGCGCATGGAGGATCGTCGGAATGACCTGGCGGCGGCTGCTTCAAAAGCTGATTGTTTTTGTGATTGCCGTGGCTGCCGCGGCGCCGTCAGTCGCGCACCCGGCGCCATTCAGTTATCTCGACGTCCGCCTGTCGGGAACCGCGCTCCAGGGGACACTCGTGCTCCATGACTTCGACGTCGCCCATGAGCTCAAGTTGGCCGCACCCGAGCCGCTGCTCGATCCCGCAACGCTCGCGACCTACGCGTCGGCAATCAAGCAGTTGGTGATCGAACGCGTGCGGATGAAGGCGGATGGACAAACGGTCAAATGGGAAATCACGAACGTTCGTCCGGTTCCCGAGCGGACCGCGATCGAAATCGCGTACCGCGTTCCGTTCCACGCGGCGATTGGCCGCCTCACCATCGACGCGACGCTATTTCCGTACGATGCGAACCACCAGACCTTCGTGAACGTCTACGAGGGAGACATCCTCACAAGACAACAGGTCTTGAGCGCCGCGCGTCCCTCGATGGACTTCTACGCTGGTGGACGCCAGGGGGCATTCGCGGTCTTCAAGGAGTTCACGGCAGCTGGAATCCATCACATCGCCATCGGTCCCGATCACATCCTCTTCATCGTCGGCCTGCTTCTGCTCGGCGGGTCGGTTCTCCGGCTGTTGGCGATTGTCTCGGCATTTACCGTCGGCCACAGCCTCACGCTGTCCCTGGCCGCGCTCAACATCGTTGCGCCGCCGGCACGAATCGTCGAACCAGCGATCGCTCTCAGCATTGTCTACGTCGGCGCCGACAATCTCCTGTCGGCGAAAGGCGCACGCGATATCCGGGCGTGGATTGCCTTGTTCTTTGGCCTCGTGCATGGTTTCGGCTTCGCCAGCGTGCTGCGCGAAATCGGTCTTCCCCCTCGCGCGCTGGGCATATCGCTCTTCGCTTTCAATCTGGGCGTGGAGATTGGTCAGGCGGTGCTGGTGGTGATCGTCGCGTCGCTCCTGTCACTCCTGCGATCGCGAAGTCCCACGCGCGCGCGACAGGTCGTGACCGCAGCGTCGGTCGTCGTCACGCTGGCGGGCACTTATTGGTTTGTGGAAAGAATCTGGTGAACCCTATCTTGAACAGGGAAACGAGAGAAACGGGAGGATATTTTTTTGAATGAACTAACCTAAATTGCTTTCGTTTCTCCCGTGTCTCCTGTTAAGAGCGCTTATTTCTGGTGCGCGGCGATGTATTTCCGCGCGAACTCTTCCAGGTGGGGTGCGTTGTTGAGACCGACTTTACGCGCATCCTCGAGCGCGGCCTCGACCGACATCCCGTCGCGCAGCGCACGCCGGATCATCCAGAACGCTCCAACTCGGATCGCCGCGGTGCAATGAATGAACATTGGGCGATTCGCGGGGTCGTCGGTGATCTTCAGGAACTCGTCGACCTGCGTGTCCGTTGGCGCGGTGTAGACGACCGGGATGTTGAGGTATTTCATCCCGGCTTTCTCAACCGCTGCCTGCTCTTCGTCGGCGCGGTGTTCGCCCGGCGTGCGCAGGTTGAGCACAGCCTTGACGCCGGCCGCCTTGAGCTTCGCGAAGTGCTCCACCCGTGGTTGTCCTCCGGTGCAGAACTGCGGCGTGACCTGCAGAAAATTGCGAATCGGCGGGATGTCCTGTGCCGGAGCAGCCGTCTGCGATGGCGCTGACTGCGCTGACAGGTGACTCGCGATCATCATGACAATCGTGGCGGCAGTCGAAAGCAGGGCTCTTCTCATATGCGATCGCCCGAGTGTAGCTTGCGCAATGTTCAACGTTCAATGTTCAATGTGCGCAGTGAAATGCGCAAGCGCCGTTTCGTTCTCGCCGCCGTGCTGTTCGTCCCAGTGCTCGCGACAACACAAGGTTCGCCGCCCGTTCAGGTCTACGAAGCATCGATCGCACAAATCGCGTTCGAGCTCGCCAGCAAGCGGCTGACGTGCCACGCACTCGTGGAGCAGTATCTCCGACGGATTGACGCCTACGACAAGAAAGGCCCGGCGCTCAACGCGCTCGTTGAAATCAATCAGCACGCGCTCGAGCAGGCCGATGAGCTCGATCGACGATTGAGGGCGTCCGGTCCTGTCGGCCCCTTGCACTGCGTGCCAATGATCGTCAAGGACAACTTCGAAACGATCGGTTTGCAGAGCGCCGCGGGGTCGCTGGCGATGAAGGGATTCGTTTCTTCGAAGGACGCCTTTCTCGTCAAGCGTGTGAAAGAAGCGGGGGCAATCGTACTGGCGAAATCGAACATGGCGGAGTGGGCATTCAGTCCGTACGAAACCGTTAGTTCGATTCTTCCTGGATACACAAGGAACCCATACGCGCTGGATCGGGTCACGGCAGGATCGAGCGGCGGTACCGCAGCGGCAGTTGCTGCCAGCTTCGGCGCTATTGGGCTTGGCAGCGACACAGGTAACTCGATTCGCGGACCATCATCTCACCAAGCCCTTGTCGGCATTCGATCGACGATGGGGTTGACGAGCCGCGCAGGCGTCGTCCCATTGAATTTGCTTGCCGACATTGCCGGGCCGATGGGCCGCACGGTCGAAGACGCGGTTGCGGTTTTTCAGGTGATTGTCGGCGAAGATCCGAACGATCCGGTGACGCTCAGGACTAATTACCCGCAGCCGGGGCTGCGGCCATCAGGCCGCCCACCAGAGATCCCCAATTACCGGGCGGCCCTCGTCCGAGATGGCTTGAAAGGCGCTCGTCTGGGCGTGTTGCGGCAGGCTTACGAGCGCGATTCAACCGATCCGGAAATCGTCCAGGTGTTCATGACAGCGATCGAGGAACTGAAACGCGCGGGCGCCACCGTGTTTGATCCGGCGCCGGTCGATCTCGCCAACGTCCGTCGTGCCCAGAGCGCCGGGACCTGTGGCGGATTCAAATACGACATCAATAACTATCTGGCAGGACTCGGGAACAGCCCTCCAGTTCATTCGCTGGACGAGATCGTTCGCTCACGCCGGTTCCATCCGTCAGTGGAGCTTCGTCTCACACGAGCACAGGAAACCACCGAGAGCAACGGACCGGAGAGCGCCGCCTGCAAGGCCGAAGCGGATTATCGCGAGCAATTCCGCGCCGCCGTGCTCGCGACGATGGACCGGCACAAGCTGGACGCGTTCATATACCCGACCTGGAGCAACCCGCCGCGTCCGATCGGCGACTTGAACACGCCGCACGGAGACAACAGCCAGGTTTTTTCCCCGACCACTGGATTTCCGGCTATCAACGTGCCTATGGGGTATACGCGCGACGGAATGCTACCCGCAGGTATGACGTTCTTTGGAAGAGCGTGGGATGAGGTCGCCCTGATCAGGCTGGCCTACTCATACGAGCAGGCGACTCACCACCGGAAGCCGCCCTCCAGCACACCGCCTTTGAATCACTGATCACTAATCACTGATCGTGAATCGCTAATCGTCGAATCTTGAATCGCTGATCGTCGAATCCCTGAATCGCTGATCGTCGAATCCCTGAATCGATTCAAGGATTGCAGGATTCGACGATCCGACGATCAGGGATTCACGATTAGTGATCAGTGATTAGCGATTCGCCCGTGTGTCCGCGAATTGCAGCGACCCAACGACCCGATCGAACACGTCGTCGTAGACGCCAAACTCCTGGTCGGGCGCAACGCCGATCAAGTAAAACAGCGTGCCGTCATTGAGCGTGGTCGTGTAGAGAGCGATGCGCTCGGTGCGGCCGGTCACGTCGTTCTGGTTCGTCAACATCGTCCGCAGGCCCTGGCGTCCGCCAATCGTGCCGCGGTCCCACCCCCCGTCGCGTCGCATGCGCGGGTTGGACTGCGCGAGGTCCTGGACGAGTTCCTCGCTCGCACTCCGCAGATCGCGACTCTCGTTCCTCGCCACTCCGGCTTCAACACCGTGGGTGAAGACGCTCTGCTGATTCACGGCGCCATAGCCACCCTCCGGCGCGAAGGTCACCGAGTTGTTCGCCGGCAGCTCGCGCCAGTTCGACGGCACACTGATCCGGAACAGATTGCCTTCGTTGTACGACGAATAGCGCGACGATGGCCGTTCGACGTTGGTACTGATGCGGCCGCCGTTCGACGGCGCACCGCTGCCGCGAGTGTTCCCGGCGTTCCTCGTTGCCTCCTTGGTCGAAGGCGCCGGCGACATCTGGCGAAGTCTGCCTTGAACGTTCTGGAACGCACTGCTGTCATGCCGCGCGTTGACGACTCGCAGTGACTCCGCTTCCTTGGTGATGTAAGCGTAGCGGTTGCCCGGGTTCGGGTGATCGCTCATCCACTGCGGCCCGCCGGACCCACCCTGCTGTTCGATCGTCTTGAACATGTTCGCCATGTCGCGCGGATCGTACCCGGCCCTCGCCATGATCTGCGAGCCTTCGAGGTCAGCCTGCTTTTCGTATTCCCGGCTGTATCGCAGGAACGCCGTGCCCAACCCGAACTGTGTGCCTTGCGCGATCAGCGTACCGGCATTGCCACCGACAATTGCGCCAAGGATCGCACCAGCGATGGTGCCAACCTCGTAGGGTGTCGCCTTCGTTGCCTGCGCAGTGCCGTGGCGAAGCGCAACGTGACTCAATTCGTGCGCGATGACACCAGCGACTTCCCCTTCGTTCTTGGCGGCTTCGATCATCCCGCGGTTGACGTACATCGGACCGCCCGGCAACGCGAAGGCGTTGATTTCCTTCACATTCACCACCTTGAATGTGTAACGGAATTCCGGGTGCTGCAATTCAGCGGGAATCACCGCAGCCAGCCGCTGTCCGATATCAGAGACATAAGAGGTGACGTTGTCGTCGCGCAGCAATGGCAACTGCTTCTCGACCTCAGCCGCCGCCTCACGTCCGAGCTTCACATCTTCTTGCGGGTCATATTTGTTCTTGGGCGGAGTAATTTTCGTTTGCGCGCTCGCAATTGTTGCCGAGAGCACAACCGCCAAAATCGCCGCCTGAGTTCTTGGCGCTCGCATCATTGCTCTCCTGTTGGACGCTAACCCATCCGGCGTCCACCCGGTCTAGGCGCATCCAATGCGGAAATCGTGCCGACCCTGGCGTCATGAGGTCATCCGTACAACTCCTTATGGCTCAGGCTGAAAGTGGCAGCGCAGGCTTCCTGCGCCGCCGATCAGCATGAAACGGCTGGGCTGCTTGTCCTCAAACTTGTGTACGCGTCCCCAATCTGAGTTCGTACCAGTTCACTTTTCGAGTCAGCAGCATGACCAGCGCGAGCGCGGCAAAAAGACCCAGCGACCCTGCGAGAAGCGCATAGTCTTCGAGCCGGAGCAGGAGATACAGGAAGCCATACAACGCTGCGGTGGATGTTCCGACGACGGCAGCCTCCTTCACACCGTCAAGAACAAAGACCGAATACATGGAAATCAGGAGCGTGATGGCTATCGCCGCAACGGAATAGGCGAGGTCGAAGCCGAAGTGTTCCGACAATGAGATCAACAACAGGTAAAACACACAGAGCGCGAAGCCGACGAACACGTACTGAACCGGGTGCAGCAAGCGGGCACGAACGACCTCGAACAGAAAGAACACAACAAAGGTCAGGACGATGAAGAGCGCCGCGTACTTCACCGAGCGCTCTCCTTGCTGATAGATGTCGACCGGCTGCACGAGGCTGACGCCAAAGGCGGAGGCGTCAGCCTGATTCCGCATTTTCTCGCGGTCGATGCCCGCGTCGCTCCACGCGCGTGGAAATCCTCGTCCAAAGTAGGAAACATTCCACACAGCGTTGAATCCGGAGTCTTGCACCGTCTGCTGCTGCGGCGAAGTCCCGATGAAGCCCGGATGCGGCCACGTCGACGTGAGGGTGGCAGCTGTGTCGTTGCCGGCTGGAACGATCCGGAAATCGCGGCTGCCGTTCAGTTGAATCGTCAGCGAGAAAGGTATCGATCCGGAAGTAACTGGCTCGCTCAGGTTGACGCGAGCATGCAGACCGGTAGTCGCGAGCCCGATGTCAGCAACGCCTGGTTCGAGGCGGCGTTCGCTTCCATTCCAGTTGAGCACGGCGCGCCGCACCCCTCGTGGATCTGCGACACCGATGCTGACGGACGCCTCGTCGAACAAAGGCCGGACCGATCCACGGATGACGCCTGACATGTCCGGTGCTGAAAACCGCCCGGACAGGGAGAGATCGGCGCGATAAACCACAACCTTGAAGAGACCGCGCTTCCGGACATCGGGCGTCAAGGGACCTTGAATACTGAGGGTGTCGGGCAGAAACGTCGCCCGGCCGATGACCTGCCGTGTCTTGCCGTCGTTTTCAACGACGGTGTATTCATAGGGCACCGTCAGCATCGGCCCTGCGAGCACTTGCGATCCGCCCCACGTCGAACTGATATCCGTCGCAACGGAGTCACGCCGAACGCTGCGTTCGCTGACAATCGCCTGCACCATCGACAACGGGACGAGCAGACCGAGAAGAATGACTCCCATCACGATCAGGCGCGCCATCACACTCGTTCGAAGATTCATGAGGTGTCTCCCTGTGCAACTCATTACGCACGTGGCGTGAGGCGCGAGAACGGCCCAACCGGGGAAACATCGCGGCACAATGTGGCGAAAGAAAGGCGCGGGAACCGGCGCGTCAGGGGACACCGATTGCGTTACATTCAGCGCATGCCTTCTGCCGACGCCAGGCTGGTTGCCATTGTTGAAGACGAGAGCACCATTCGCGAGGCCATCGTGTCCGCCCTGGCGAAGGAAGGCTATCTCGTTGAATCTTTCGGTGATGGGATGAGTGCGTGGGAAGCGTTCGCGCGCAGACTCCCGGACCTGGCGATTCTCGATATCGGCGTGCCCCGAATCGACGGTCTCGAGATCTGCCGTCGGCTGCGCACTGCGTCCAACACGATTCCGATCATCTTCGTCACATCGCGCGAGGAAGAGTTCGATCGGGTGCTGGGTCTCGAACTGGGCGCGGATGACTATCTGTGCAAGCCGTTTTCGATGCGCGAACTGATGGCACGTGTCAAAGTCCTGTTTCGTCGAGCATCGCTACCGGCAGTGGCCGACAGAGCCGACGACGAGCAACCGGCAAAGGTTGGCGACTTGATGCTCGACCCGCTTCGCTTGATCGCCACGTGGAAAGAAGTGCCGGTGCCGCTGACCGTCACCGAATTTTTGCTGCTGCAATCACTCGCTCGGCGCCCCGGCATCGTCAAGACGCGCGACCAGTTGATGCAGGAGACGTATCCCGATGCGGTCTCGGTGACCGATCGCACGATCGACAGCCATGTGAAGCGGATTCGCCGAAAGTTCGAATCGGTGGACCAAAGCTTCGCGGCGCTCGAGAGCGTCTACGGCGCCGGATATCGCTACGTCGGACCGCGCGAATGATTCGGACCAGTCCCCTTTCACGCATCGCGGCTCGGCTGCTTGCGTTCAACCTGCTCCTGCTGTTCCTGCCTGTCGCGGCAATCCTCTACCTCGACGTGTACGAGGCGCGACTTCTCGATTCGCAGGAGCGAAGCATGAATCAACAGGCCCGAATCATCGCAGCGGCGCTCGGCCCGGGCGGTCCGATTGACTCCTCCTCCGCCGCAGCGCTTCTTGCGCGACTGGAACAGCGGAGCGACGCGCGTTTGCGGATCTACGATCAGGGCGGAACGCTGGTCGCCGATTCGAACCGAATTCGATATGCGGGAGAATCTGCCGCCGCTTCCGCGCCGTACCCGCCAACGTCCGGCGGAACTCGAGAGCGCGTACTCTACCGGCTTGGCGCCTGGCTCGCAGGCCTGCGACGCTTGATGGGCGAACTGGCCCGAAGAGCAGGAGCTGACTCCACTGGATCGACACCAGGCACGGAGTCGAGCGACGTGCCTTCCGAGGTTCGCGCCGCTCTCCTCGGCCGCTACGGCGCCGCCACGCGTCAGACACCCGGCCAGCGCTCATTGACGCTCAGCGTCGCCGTGCCAATTCACGCGGGCAACAGCGTCTCGGGCGTCGTGCTCGTCTCGCAGTCGACCTTCCGCGTGCTTCAAGCGCTCTACGATGTTCGACTTCGCATCTTCGCGGTCGTGGTCGTATCGCTGATCGCGGCTGTGCTGCTGACAACGCTGGCCGCTGCCACGATCGTCGGCCCGATCCGGCGATTGCGCGACGAGGCGACAGCGCTCGCCGATCGCCGCCATCGTCTTCCGGGCGCATTTCCCGACACGAAACGACGCGACGAACTCGGCGATCTCGCCCGGGCGTTGAGCGAGCTGACCAGGCGGCTTGACGCCTACATTCGCGAGACCGAACGCTTTGCCGCCGACGTGTCACACGAATTCAAGAATCCGCTCGCGTCCATACGCGTCGCCGCCGAGACTGCCGCGCAGTCTGACGATCCATCCGAGCGTCAGCGCTTCCTGACCATGCTGACGCGCGATGTGGATCGCCTCCAACGGCTTGTGTCGGCCGTCCGGGAGCAGACGCAAATCGATGCGCGGCTCGATCAGGAACCAGTGGACGATGTGGACGTCGGAACGCTTGTGGCGGAAGTCGCGCAGGGTCTCAAACTGGCCAAAGGCGATCAACCAGAGATTCGCCTGACAACCGAAGGAAGGTGCCGTGTCCGTGCCTCGAGGGATCGTCTCGCGCAGGCGGTGGAAAACCTGCTCGCAAACGCGCGCAGCTTTGCGCCGTCAGGCACGGTCGTCGACGCCAGCGTCGTTCGCGAACAGGATCGTTGCCGAATCGACGTCGTGGATCGTGGGCCGGGCATTCCGCCCGAACACATGGATCGGATCTTTGAGAGATTCTTCACCTACCGTCCTGGCTCCGACGAGGAAGCCGAGCGGCACGCTGGGCTCGGGTTGTCAATCGCGCGCACGATAGTCGAATCGTACGGAGGAACGATCGAAGGCGGGAACCGACCGGATGGACCAGGCGCTCGATTCGAGATCAAACTACCGGCGGTGAAATAGCCGAACGGGCGGGCCGGCGGAGGCTGCCAGACCCGCCCTTTCCGCTACCGCCCCTTCTACGAGCAGCTGCCTCCAACTTCGCGGACCGAGGTCACGCGAATCTGCTGCATCGATTTATCGCTGCTGCTTCGTGACGAACTCGCTGCACCTGGCTCGGCTGGTGGATTGGCTCCGGCCGCCGAGCTGCTGCTGCTGGAGTCGCTCTTCTGCAGTGTTCCTTTCACCTCTACCTTCTTGCCCACAAGCGTGGAGAAATTGGAAGCGCTGCCAGTCAGCTTGTACGTGGTGCCGCCCATCGACGAACTCGTCGATTCAGCTGCTCCAGCCGTCGGGCTGCCAGGCGTTGAGCCCGCCGTCCCGGTTGCCGAACCAGTCGATGACGATCCGCTCGACATCGACGCGTCGGTCAGGATGTAGCTTCCACTCGACGACGCAGAAGGCGATGGCTGCCCCGCATTCGGACTGGCCGTCGGACTCGCGGCGGTCGAGCTGCCCGATTCACTGCCCGCTTTCAGACACCCGGTAACTGTCACGCTCTGACTGGACTCGTTACGGCTGCCGCTACGGTTCTGGTCCGGGGTCGTCGACTGTGGCGTCGACTGTGCGGACACGGCAACCGCAAGGGCAGCCGAAAACACCGTTCCCAACATGAAGTCGCGTTTCATTAAGTACCTCCCTCGGTAGCGTTTCATCTATTCGTTCGTGTTGCCTTGGTGCAAATCGAAGGCCCGCCAGCATGGTCGTGATGTACCCGTATTTACGGGCGATCCATCGACGGCGCGTAGCGCACAGCTGCGCTGTCCCCTCTTCACAGTTACATGCGCGTATGATTTCCCCCATGCACAACACAGTCGCGACGGCCGTCCTGCTTGCGCTTGTGCTCGGGGCGACAGCAGCAACGGCTCAGCCGAAGGTCATCCGCGCGGCGCGCGTTTGGGACGGCACTCGAATTGTGAACGACGCCCAGATCGTGATCGAAGGGGATCGAATCCTTCGCATCGTCGAACTCAGCGCACCAGCACCAACTAACGCTGAAGTTCTCGACCTCCGCAATTACACATTGATTCCAGGACTGATCGACCTACACACGCACATGACGTACTACTGGAACCGTCAAGCGGGGACTCGGCCGCTCGGCCAGCGACGACGACCAGCAGTGACGGTCTTTCTCGCTCAGGAGAATGCCCGTCATACGCTGGAAACCGGTGTGACGACGGTGCGGGATCTGGGTGCAGGCAACGATACTGATTTCGCCATGCGGGATCTGATCGGGATGGGTGCGATGCAGGGACCACGCATGATCGTCGCCGGTCAGGGGATCTCGGCGCCGAGACCACCCGCAGCACCGAACCCGGATGCATTGCGCAGCGCAACCGAGGAACGGATAAAGAACGGATCTGACTGGATCAAGGTGTATGCATCACGAGGCAGTTACGACAGTGTCGACACGACGCAGACGCTGACATTCGACGAGATGAAAGCGATCGTTGATACCGCGCACGGCGCCGGCCACAAAGTCGCGATTCACTCCTATGGACCCTCCGGCGTAAAAGACGCGGTACGCGCAGGAGCGGATTCCGTCGAACACGGGATTGATCTGGACGACGACACCATTGCCGAAATGGCGACGCGCCGAACGGTGTGGGTGCCGACCATCGATCACAATCGGTACTACGTCGACGCAAAGGACGAGTACGGGTTCAAGGCCGAGGCAATCCCGCCGTTGCAGGATTACCTTCAGAAAAGCCTCGACGCGACTCGACGCGCGGTCAAGGCGGGCGTGCGAATCGGAATGGGTTCCGATGCGGTCTATACGATGTTCGGCCAGAACACCCGCGAGCTGGGATGGTTCGTAAAGGCCGGCATGACACCCGAGCAGGCGCTCGCAACCGCTACCACGACGGCGGCCGATCTGCTCGGCATGACCGACACGCTCGGACGTATCGCACCCGGCTATACGGCGGATCTCGTAGCCATCGAGGGAAATCCGCTTCAAACCATCGACGCGCTCTTCACCGGTGTGCGACTCGTAATGAAGGATGGCCGGATTGTCGTTGATAAGAGGTGATACTGGCTGCTAGCTGCTGGCTGTTGGCTACTGGCGGTTGGCTGCTGGGAATTATTTCGGCAAACCGGTTTTTGAAAGTCGATACAGCAGCACCGCCATGCGTTTGGTTTGCGATGGCAGCGTACTCAGATCCGCCGTTTCCTTGACGGTGTGATCGTCGTGGCCCATCAATCCGACGCCGTCGATGATCGTCGTCACTTCGGCCGCAACAAACGAGACATCCGCGGCGCCGGCGCGATCGGGCGTGACAGCAGTAACAGTTCCGAATCCCAGATCGCGGCTCGCCTGGTCGTACATCGCCAGCAGCCTGGCGTTCCCCTCGGTGGGCGCCATCGGCGGATACCCGTCATCAAAGGTAATCGTCGAGGACGTGTGCGGGAGCGAGCCGGCAACAATCTCGGTCATCGTCTGCTTCGCCTTGTCGAACTGCTCGCGCGAAAGTGCGCGCAGGTCGCCTGACACGAGGGCGTGTTCGGCGACGACGTTCGTCTTGCCAAAGGCGGAGCCGCGAAGTTGCACCGGATCGAAATCGACGCTGGTCCCGCCAAGCATGACGCCGGGGTTGAAGGTGAGATGCGCCTCCCCTGCCAGCCGCTCTCTGAAGGCGTTCACGATCCGCGCCAGCTCATACACCGCGCCGTAGCCAATGTCGTCGCGGAAGATCTGCGAAGAATGGGCGGGAGTTCCGTGCGACCGCACTTGCCATCCCATCGTCCCTCTCCTCGCGGTGACCGCAAGGCGTGGATCGGCTGGGCCATCTTCGAAGCCGATCGCGAGGTCGGCTCCCTTCGCCGCAGAGATGAGCGCTTCTCTCGCCGCTGTCAACGGGTCGCCGGAGTCCTCTTCGTCGCCGGTCATGACGACGATGACATTCATCGATTTGAGTACGCCGATCGACTGCAGCGCCCGCAGGGCACCGATCATGACGACGTCCCCCCCTTTCATATCGATGATGCCGGGACCGCGGGCGCTCCGTTCGTCGATGCGTTCGAATTTCTGGAACGGGCTGTCCTTCTCGAAGACCGTATCGAGGTGTCCAATCAGCAGGATGCGCGGACCGGCTCCTGGATGATCGGCCACGAGATGCCCGGCCCGCTTGAAGGCGGCGCCGTCGACCCACCGGGTCTGAAACCCAAGCCGCTCGAGTTCGGCGCCGAACACACGCCCGACTTCTCGCACCCCTTCGAAGTTCTGCGTTCCACTGTTGATGTTGACGACGCGTTCAAGCAGCGCGAGCGATTCGTGGTTGTGCGCCTCGATATAGGCGGCGAGCGCACGCTCGTCGGAGTTGAGACTGCCTGACTGCATGATCGAGAAAAGAGAAAAGGCAAAAGGGAAAAGGGAAAAGGGAAAAGGCAAAAAGTCAAAGGCCATGCTGGGATGATAGCAACAACAAATTCGCGATTCTGTGTTGCCCTTTTATTTTTTACCTTTTACCTTTTACCTTTTACCTTTCAAGGCCGGATGTCCCCCCGCAGCAGCGTCAGCGGACCAAACACCGGTTGACCCAGCTGGCCGGCGTCGACGCCAATCGTTCCCTCCAGCCGATACGCCAGCGGCTGACGATCGACCGCGCGCCTGACGCTGTCGGCGAGTCCGGGAAGATTCGCGAAGCTGACGGTGAGATCGATCGGCACCGTCGTATCGCTGCCCGCGGCGAGTGGAAGACCAAGCGGGAAATCGACATCAGCGGCGCGCGCGTCTTCGAGAAACAACGTGCCTTTGAGCGTGCCGAGGGTGAGACTGAATGGGTTCGGATTGGTGACCTTCGCCCAGAGACGCACACCGGCGCCACCAATCGGCGATCCGGAGCCTGCACCGGTCATGCGAATTTCCGCACGATGATCGGGTGCCTGCTCGAAACGCGGCGCTTGCACGAGCGCTGATAGCCTGCCCAGCTCCGCGCATCCGGTCAGCAACATCCCCGCCACGGCACATGCGGCGATTCTGCAGTACATGGCGACCTCCGCCACGGTACCTGCAAAACTCGTCCCACCGCGCTTTTCCCTTCTCCCTTTTCCCTTGGCATGTACACTGAACAAGTGCCCCGACTCTTCAGATCGCCAGCGGCTCGACGCGTCGTTGCGGCGTCGGCGCTGGCGGCGCTGCTCGCGTCGGCGACGACCGCGCTCGCTCAGCGACGTCGTGGCTTCGGTTTCGGCTACGGGGCGTCGCTGCGAATGGCGACGCCGGAAAGCTTCGACGGCGGCTTCAACTTCTGCCGCATCATGTTTTCGCAGGCCAGCGACGGCGACTTCGGAGGCAACTGGAGCGTCGACTATGACCGCGCCGACATCAATCTTTCAATTCGACTTTCGGAACTCACACGCGCGCGTATCAGCCGCGATTCCACCGGCGAACCGAATCACCTCGTCCTCCGCCTCACCGACGATCTGATGTTTCAATGTCCGTTCATCATGATGACCGAGGTCGGCAGCACGTATTTCAGTCCGCAGGAAGTACAGCGCCTGCGTGAGTACTTGTTGAAGGGAGGCTTCCTCTGGGCCGACGATTTCTGGGGTACCTGGGCGTGGAACATCTGGGCGCGTGAGATCGGAAAGGTATTGCCGCCATCCGAGTATCCAATCGTCGACGTCCCGCTCAGCGATCCGATCTTCCATCAGCAGTTCGACGTCAAGCGCGTCATTCAGATTCCCTCGATCAGCATGTGGCGCGCGCTGGGCGGCGGCACCTCGGAACGCGGCCCCGACAGCGCGGTCCCCGAGGCACGCGCAATTTACGACAAGCAAGGCCACATGCTGGTGTTCATCACCCACAACACCGATTTCGGCGATGCCTTCGAACAGGAGGCTGCCGATCCTGATTACTTCTACACGTTCTCGGTCGAGGGCTATCGGACGGGCATCAACGTCTTGGTCTATGCGCTGACGCATTGATGTCCGCTGCAACGATCTCCGTAGGCGCGCTGCTGCTGGTGATCGCGATCAGCTGCACCTCGCGCATCAACGTCGGACTGCTCGCGATTCCAATCGCGTGGCTGGTCGGCCTCTACGCCGGCCGCCCAGCCGATGCGGTTCTGGCCGGATTTCCTGCGTCGCTGTTCATCATCCTCACCGGGGTCACGGTTCTCTTCACGCTCGCCGAGGTCAACGGCACCATCGGCCTGCTCGCACGGCGACTCTTGTCGCTGGCGCGAGGGCGCCATGCACTCGTGCCACCAATCATGTTTCTCATCGCCTGTGCGATCGCGACCATCGGACCGGGAGCGATCGTCTCGGTGGCGCTCGTCGCGCCTGTCGGAATGGCGCTCAGCACGCGCGCAGGGATTTCCCCTTTTCTGACCTCGCTGATGATCGCCAATGGCGCCAACGCCGGAAATCTGTCGCCGCTTTCTGCGGTTGGGATCATCGCCAGCACGCGAATGGCGGCGGCCGGTCTGGGCGGCCACGAGTGGCGTGTGTGGGCCGCGAATTTCCTCGCTCACTCCATGGTCGGAGCGGCAGCATACCTGCTGTTGATTCGACACTCACGCTCTGCGGCGGATACCGCGCAGGATCGCGTTGCACCGTTGACCGGCCATCAATGGTTCACGTTCGCCACGATCGTCGCGTGGATCGTCGCGGTCGTCGGCTTCGGCTTGTCAATCGGTCTCGCAGGTTTCGCGGCAGCGGCGATTCTGATTCTCGCCGGCGTCTCGGACGAAACCACCTCGATCAGGCGCATGCCATGGGCGGCGATTGTCATGGTGTGCGGCGTCACACTGCTCGTCGCGATGGTCGAGAAAACGGGCGGCATGGACGTGTTCACCGCGATCCTGGCGAAACTCGCGCGACCATCAACCATCAATGGCGTCATCGCACTGGTGACCGGCTTGATCTCCACCTACAGCAGCACGTCCGCAGTCGTCCTTCCCACCTTTCTTCCAACCGTGCCCGGCCTGGTGCAGCAAGTCGGCGGCGGCAATCCTCTCGCCGTCGCGTTGAGTATCAATGTCGGCGCCTCGCTCGTCGATGTCTCTCCGCTTTCGACGCTTGGAGCGTTATGCGTGGCCGCGGTGCCTGACGCGGAGGTCGCGCGCGATCTGTTTCGGAAGCTGATGATCTGGGGCGTCTCGATGGCGGTGGTGGGAGCGCTGATGTGCCTGCTGTTTGCGAATGCGTTCGCTGGATGATATCGGCGCCACGTGCCGACGGCTCACGTCGAAGAATCGACGCGTCGAAGATCCGAAGAGTATTCTTCGAGTGCTTCGAGCCTTCGAATCTTCGACGTTGCCGTGGGCGCGTGTCAGTTCGACAAGTGAAGGATGCTCACTTGAGATTCGCCGCAAAGAACTTCACCACAGCCGGCCATGATTCCTGCGCCGCCTTCAAGTTCGCGCCGCCGGCCCCCGCCTGCGCCCCCATGAAGCCGTGACCGGCTCCCTCGTAGGTGTGAATTTCGTAACTCTTCCCGAGCTTTTTCATCGCCGCTTCGGTTGCGGGAATCGTCGCGCCAATGCGTGCATCATTGCCGGCATAGAGTCCGAGGACGGGAGCTTTGACGTTCGCCAGCTTGGTTTCGACCGTGCCATCGTTGGCGCCCGGGGCGTCACCGTAAAAGACAACGGCCGCATCTAGCGCCGGCTGCGCTGCGGCAAAACCGAAGCTTCGCGCGCCGCCCCAGCAGAAGCCGACAACGCCAGTCTTGCCATTGGATGCCGGCAGTTTCTTCCCGTACTCCATCGCCGCGTTGAGACGCGCGTTGACGTCATCCGGCGTCAGCGACTGAATCGCCTGCCCGACGCCAGTGCCGAGCGACTCGGTTCCTCCTCCGTTCGGCCCCTTGCCTGAGAGAAAGTCGGGAACGATGGCGATGAAGCCGTCCTGGGCGAGCTGGTCGCCAACGGCGCGGGCGATGTCCGACAGGCCGCGGATATCGTGAATCACGAGAACCACACCGGATTTCGTCGATCGCTCCGGATAGACCACCCACGACTTCAGGGCGGTGCCGTCGGTCATCTTGATGTCGGCCCATTCGCCATGGCGTGGTGACTCCTTCAGCGCGCGGGCCGCATGCTCGGCGGTGCCGGCCGGGATTGCGTCGTTCCAGGGCACTTCAATCGGTGGAACCTGTGGTCCACGCCCACCCTGGCCGCGAGCGCCAGGAGTCTCTCCGGTCTGCGCCGGCGGCGTCGCAGGAGGCGCCGACTGCGCCTGCATATCCTCGTGCACATGCTGAGCTAGCGCCGGCGTGGTCAGCGCCATCGCCGCTAGAAAGAACATCGTTCGCTTCATGAATCCTCCGAATTCAGTTTCCAGCTTCCAGTTTCCAGTTGCTGGCCAGACGGTGTCGCCGAAGCGGCCGAGCTCATAAAAGAGCCGCGAAGGCGGACGCTACCGAATACCCCCTCGCACGAACGGACGTTTACACGCCATTCGTCACATCTTTTTATCGTCAGAAAAACCGCGTGCTACCCTCACCGCCATGTCATGGTGGAAACGCACCAAACCAGTCGACGATGGCGTGAATGCGAACATGCCGCTCATCCGGCTCGAGGGCATCAGCAAAGTCTTCAAGGGGGACGCCGATGAGGAGACCTGGGCGCTCTCGGACATTACCCTGGACATCGGACGCGGCGAATACATTTCAGTGTCGGGGCCGTCTGGATGCGGAAAGTCCACGTTCCTGTCGCTGCTCGCGATGCTCGACACCCCGACCAGGGGACGCTACTTTCTAAACGGCCGCGCTGTTGATACCCTCTCGCCGGCAGAAAAGGCACGGGTGCGGAATATCGAGATCGGACTGATTTTCCAGAGTTTCAACCTGATCGCCGACATGACCGTCTACGAAAACGTGGAGTACCCGCTCACGCTGCGCAACGCAACACCCGCAGATCGAAAAGGGCGCGTCGAAGCTGCCCTGAATCGCGTCGGGCTGATGACGAGAGCGAAGCAGCGGCCCGGGCAACTCTCCGGCGGGCATCAACAGCTCGTCGCAATCGCCCGCGCGATTGCCGGCCGGCCGCCGATCCTGCTTGCTGACGAACCAACCGGGAACCTGGATTCAAAAGCAGGCGACGCACTCATGGATATGCTCGGCGAACTCCACGGCGACGGAGCGACGCTGTGCCTCGCGACGCACAATCCCAACTACATTGCGCGTGCTCAACGTCACATCTACCTGTTCGATGGGAAACTTTCGGCCGAACCGGTTGCTGAGCTGTGAATCGCTAATCACGGATCACTGATCGTGGATCCACGAATCCCTAATCATCGAATCCGTCAATCCCAGAATCGGGCAATTGATCGTCGATCCGACGATTCGTGGATCAGCGATTCACTGATTCGGGATTCAAGGATTCACGATGAGTGATGAGTGATTAGGGATTCATTTTGCCCTGCATGCGCAGAATCGCGGAGCGTAGCTGCTGTTTGGTCGCATCGCTCCCGATGAACAGATCGTTCGGCCACTGGCTGTACTGAAGCATGTCGGCGTAGATCGATTCGCTCTGATACAGATTGAAGCCCATCCCGGCGAGATACTGGAGCCGCAGGTTGCGATCGCGATTGATCGCCGCATCAGCCAGCCACGGACCAAGATCTGTCTTCATTCCCGCGTAGTTCGAGAACAGATCGATCGCCGAGTACATCCCGACTTGACCAAGTGACGAAGCGACAGGCGCCATCGCCGGCTCGCTCAAATGACGCTGCACCGCCTCGACATCGATCCGAGTGGGCTCTGCCTGGCCAAGCAGCACCAGATCGTAACCGGCGCCGTTGTTGGTATTGCCCCAGACGACGCCGCCGGGAAAGACGTCGAGGAAGGTCGCGATCTCGCTTTTCACCGCCGCGGTGTTGCTCTCATACAGCTGCACGAACAGCGTCACCGCGCCACCGGGATTGAGGTGCGACTTCACCGTTTCGAAGAACTCCTTCGTGTAGAGCATGGCCGCGCCCTTGACCCACGGGTCCAGCGGATCCGACGTAATCGCGTCGAACTTCTCCCTGGTCGTCAGCAGGAAATGGCGGGCATCGTCCAGCACCACCTTGGTCTTGGGGTTCCGGACAACGTCGAAGTTGTGCTGTGAGAAATAGTGGGAGACGACGCGAGGGACGAGCGGCTCGATTTCCGCGATGGTGAGGTGTTTCACGTTGGGATCGATCGATACGGCACCCGCAGTCACGCCGGCGCCGCAGCCGATGACCAGCACGGAGTCTGGTTTCTTCGGGATCAGGGTCGTCATGTGACCGAGCATGCGCTGCAGCCGCATGTCCTGCGGCTCGCTCGAGGCCTGGACCTTCCCGGCGTTGTGATAATTCAACACGCCGTTCGAAAGTCGCGATACCGCCACCGAGGCGTTCCACCCTTCGCCCTTGTAAATGATCTCTCCCTCGCCAACTCGTGTCGCCGCGTAACGCCCGTAGGCGATCAGAATACCGGGGACCTCGTGAATCGTCCGCGCGAGAAGCACCGCCGCCCCCATCGCGGCGGCGAGAAGCAACGTGCCCGCAAATTGGAATCGCGATTTCTTGGATTCGGCTTCAGCAGCGGCTGATTCGAGCATCAGCAGCGCCGAGATCGCAGAGACGATGACGAGAACCTGCTGCGCGCGTTGGCTCCCAAGCCATACGACCATCAACAGGCTGGCACTGACCGAACCAATGATGGCCCCGAGCGTGTTCGCAGCGTAAACGCCACCGACCAGACGCGCGGGATCTTTGCCGCCGGTCGCGACCGACGCAAGAGCAAGGGGGAAACTCGCGCCCCAAAGGATCGCTCCTGGAAGCACGGCCCAGAGGCAGCGCACGACATCGAGTTGGAAGTTGTACCAGGGATCGGTCGAGATCGACGGGTTGATCGGCCAGTACGGTAATGACTGCGTCAGCATATATGCGGTCCACGCCATCGCCGCGCAGAGCAACATCTGACACCAGCCAAGCGCGAGCCGGGGACGCGCGATGCGCGCCGCGGTCGCCGATCCGAGGCTGCTGCCAATTCCCAGCCCAAGTAAAAACACGGCGAGGATCAGCGAGAACGTGTAGACCGTCGCGCCAAACAAGAGTGACAGAATGCGGGTCCAGATGACCTCGGCACCGAGCGCCGTGAAGCCTGACAGCGCGATTGCGACATAGACAGCCCATCCACCGGTGGCGCGCTCGAGGGGTGCCGGTGTCATGACGGTTTCGTGCGGCGTCGTTTTCGCGATCAGGAGCGCGAGTGCGGCAACGAGGATGTTCAGCGCGACGGCGACGTAGGTGGCGAACGCCGTGTCGTGAACGCGCAGAAGGTAGAACCCGGCGAGAAGGCATCCGATCACGCCGCCGCCGATATTTCCGCCGTAGAAGAAGCCAAGCCAGGAGACGCCTTCCGGTGTCGACTCGACCCACCGCGACATCGCCGGCAATGTGGCGCCCATCGCCAGCGTCGGCGGAAGAAGGCAGATACTCGCGGCAACACCTCTCAGCAGGACGCCGGCGATGCCGCCCCCTCCCCAATGAAAGTACACACCGCCAAGCAGCGGCATCCCAAACAACAGCAACAATCCGAATGCGGCTATCCCGAGCTCGAGATACGCGTAGACGCGAAGAGGATGCTCACGCGGTGAAATGACCCGCGCGAGAAACAAACTGCCCAGGCACATGCCACCCATGAACGTGCCGAGCAGGACGCCCATCGACACGGCCGACGATCCAATCACCAGCTGCAGCAACTGGAACCAGACAATTTCGTAGATCAGCGCGGCACAGCCGCTCCCTACAAAGAGGAGCAGCAGCGCCGGCAAAACGCGGCGCGCGGTCATTCAGATCAACCTCTCAGAGCCAGGAAATACTCGCGGATGGTATCACGCAGGGTGACTGCCCCTGCCCCCGTGACATGAGGCAAAAGTGTGACGTCCACCGAACCTCATGTTATCTTCCCCCTGACCCGGCAGCGGCAGACCAGGGGTCGATAATCGTAGCATTGAACGGCGCGGCGAGCGGGTGTCCCGGGGGCAGGGGACAAACGACCGGCGATTCAGAATTGCGAACGACACCGAATGAACAACCGATTAACGACGCTCGTCGCGATGGTGTCGGCCATCGCGGCGCTCTCAGCTGAAGCACCTGCCCAGACTCAGAGCCCCCAAGGCGCGGCGCAGAAACCTCCGACGACGTTCCGGTCCGGTCTGGATGTCATTGCCGTCGACGTCCAGGTTATCGATCGCGAAGGGGCTCCGATCACCGGGCTCGGCCCGGACAAATTCGAGGTCACGATCAACGGACGACGACGTCGCGTCGTGTCCGCGAACCTGATCGAGAGCCGCAGGTCGACCACGCTGACACCTGCGGAACGCGCGGCGGCATCAAGCGGTCCGCCGGTGATTCCGAATATGGTGCGCGTGGTGTTCATTGCCATCGACTGCCTCAGCTTCGATGCGAGCGCGTCCCGCCATGTCATCGCCACTGCCCGAGACTTCATCGACAAGTTGCCGGTCACTGACGAAATCGGTCTCTTTGCGTATCCGTACGGGCCGAAATTGAATCCGACCACGGACCATGCGGCGGTATCACGCGCGCTGGCCACTGTCCTGGGCCAGCGCGACGTCCCGTCGAACCAATTTCACCTGCGCCCCTCCGAGATCGTCGATCTCTCCGCCGCCGCGAGTTCGACGGCACCTCGCGAGGCGACGCTCCTGGAATCCGTGGTCAGACGGGAATGCGGCAATCCGCCCGAGGACGTCTGTCGTCAGCGGCTGATGCTCGAGATTACCGGGACGGCGCTCTATTACGAGGGACAGGGCAACGCCGGCCTCGGTATGTTGCGATCGCTGCTCGAACAGATCAACGTCATCAGCGGGCGCAAGACGCTCGTGCTGATCAGCGCCGGCATGATGGCAAGCGACATTCCAGGCGGGCGCCCGGACATCAGCGAACTCGGAATGCAAGTCGGCAAAGAAGCCGCCCGCTCGAACACGTCGGTGTACACGCTGTACCTCGACACCTCTTCGATCGATCGATTCAACGCCGAGACGCGAACCGGTGACAAGAACCTGCAGAGCGTCGCGCGCGACAGCGACGTCCTGGGACGGTGGCTCGATCAGTTCTCTGGCGCCGCCGGTGGCGCACTGTTCAAAGTGCAGGTCGGAGCAGGCGAGTACGCCTTCGATCGCGTGCTCAGCGAGATCTCCGCGTATTACCTGCTTGGCGTCGAGCCCGCTGAAGAAGATCGCGACGGCCGCACTCACCAGATCAAGGTCAAGACAACGCAAAAGAACGCCACCATCCGAGGGCGGCGATGGGTGATGGTGCCCAAGCGGGACGGTGCTCCCACCGAGGTCGCGTCTGAAGGAGCGTCGTCCGAGCCCGCGCGCACATCTCCCGCCGCGCCCCCGCGGCGTGTGGTTCCGGCAAATGTGCAGGCATTCGCGGACCTGTTCGACCGCGACGCCGAGACCTTTCAACGCCAGCTCGCGGCAACGCAAGATCTGGCTGGACTGATACGGGATTTTCGATCCTCCGACAACCCGTGGCCGAACGCCCCGCGACGGACCGCGGTATTCGCGCTCGAACTCTCAATCGCCGCCCTGCGCAGCTCCAATGGCTATGCGCGCGACGAAGGCGGCCGGTTGCTCGCCGAGTACAGCGTCCGCGTGCGCCAGCCTGAGGCCGCCGACCCATTTGAATGTGCCTGGCTGTGGACGGAGGTCGCCGCCCTTCAAGGCATGTTCATGGCCGACACCGCAATGCTGTTTGTGCCGCGCGCAGTGGAGCGATGCCCCGCCAGCGGTCGACTGCACCTCGCGCACGCCCTTGTGTCGGAACAGCAATGGCTGCGTGGAACCGTCGGCGCCGACGCAGAAGCTCAGATCGTGGAGCGATACCAGCAGGCGATCAAGTTTCCAGACACCGCCGCCGAAGCGCGAATGCGCGGCGCATGGTTCCTGTTGCGGACACGAAAGCTCGATGAAGCACTCGCGCTCCTCGACGCACCCGGTGCGCCCAGCAGCGATGCGTATGTCCAGTACTTGACCCACCTCGTGCGCGGTCAGGTCCTCCGCGCCCGCGGGCAATCCGACGAAGCGGCGAAGGCCTATCGAACGGCGCTCGCGACCTGGCCTGGTGCTCAATCCGCACAGGTTGCCCTCATGACGTTGCTCCTGAATCGCGGCGACCGTCAGGAAGCTGCCAGCCTGGCCGAAGCGGCCGAAACAGCTCCGCCCAACCAGTTCGATCCGTGGTGGACGTATTGGCTCGGCGACTACCGCGTGTATCCAGCGATCCTTGCGAAACTGCGGGAGATGGCGCAATGAGCGGGAATGCTGCCTTTCTCGCGGTCATTGGCGCGGCGCTGATGGTCGGGCAATCGACGGCGCCTGCTCCCCAGCAGCCGTCTGCGACGACGTTCCGATCGGGTGCGGATGTGGTCAGCGTTGAGGCGGCGGTCCGCCGCGAGAAGCGGCCGATTACCGGTCTGAAGATCGGCGATTTTGAACTGCTCGATAACGGTGTCTCGCAGGAGATCACCGATATCAGTTACGAGCGGCTTCCCATCGATGTCACCGTGGTGCTCGATGTCAGCGCCAGCGTGACCGGACCAGTGCTCGACCAACTCCGTCAATCGGTGCGGCAGTTGAAATCCGATCTCGGACCGAAGGATCGCCTCAAGCTTGTCGCCTTCAACATGCAGGTGCGCCGGCTGGCGGATTTCGAGGCACCGGCGTCAGCGACAGACGCCGCGTTCGCTTCGCTGTCGGGCCACGGCAGCAGCGCAATCTTCGATAGTCTCGCGGTTGCGCTCGCGACTCCGGCCTTCCAGGGCCGCCGGCATTTGATCGTGCTGTTCAGCGACGGCCAAGACAGCAGCAGCATCACCGATCCCGAAACATTATTCGACGTCGCGCGCCGGACGACGCCAACCGTCAATATCGTTTTGGCTTCCGCTGTCCCGGAGCACATCGCATCGCCGTTCGCGCGGTCGCCAGGGCGCCCACCGATCACGATCGGCCGTCTTTACGACCAGCTCGCGCGGGAGACTGGCGGTATCGTGGTCACGACGTCCCCCGGTGAAAGCCTCGCCTCGACATTCCGACGCGTCCTTGCGGATTTTCGATCGAGCTACGTTTTGTACTTCACGCCAAAGAACGTCGATCGCACTGGTCCCCACACACTGCAGGTTCGTGTGAAGCAGGACGGAGCCGAGGTGCGGGCGCGAAGCGGATACGTATGGAGGTGAGTTCCAGCTCGAGCGGTCGATAGTACGATTGTCCCGTGCGTTACTCACTGGTGGCGTCCGCGTTACTCGCCGCAGTCCTTGGAATCGTCGCAGCCCCTGCACCTGCGGTTTCTGGCCTTCCTGTTTCAGCCGATCGGATCTGGTTTTCGCCGGGACCCGGCACCGTTGATTACCTCCAGCTCTTCGCAAATCCGGAAGGGTGGACGCGGGCGCGGTCAGTGACCTCCGTTTTCAAGTTCTACGTCCAGCACACTCAAACGCCGGCACCGTCCATCGTTGGCCCGAACACCTATGACGCATTCGTGAGGGCCGGCGCGTTTCGCAAATTGGCTTCGTGGAAGATCAAAACCGCGGTGGAGGCGGGATCAGTCAAAGAGTTCTGGTGCACACCAGACTCGAGCGGCATGGAGGCGTCGATCCGATCGAGTCTTGATGGCATCAAGGCCATCGAAGACGCGGGCGGTCAACTCAGCTACCTGGCGATGGACGAACCGTGGGTCTCCGGCCGGGCGAGCGTGTGCGGCGGTCCTGCGCTCGAACCGACTGCCGATCGGGTGGCGATCTACATGTCGGCTCTTGCCCGCGCTCACCCGACGCTGAAAGTTGGACTCATCGAGGCCTATCCTTTCTCGAGTGCCGAGGCGATCGAGACGATGGCGCAGTTGATGCGCGCGCGCGGCGTGCCGCCCGCGTTCCTGCACATGGACGTCGATTGGCATCGACTGCAGCCAGGTGAATTCACGCGCGACATGAAGCGGCTTCAGGGATTCGCGCGATCCCTCAACATCCCCTTCGGCATCATCATCGTCGGCTACAACGGCGAGGCGGATGCGTTATACGCGTTCGATGTGGGCGGATTAACGGGTTTGATCGCCGAGACTTTTCAGACCTGGGAAGCGATGCCGGAACAGATCATCTTCCAAAGCTGGGTCGTCACGTCCACGGGTCAGTTCATTACGCCATCAAACCTGCCGGAGGATCGCCTCTACTCACACACCAACTCGTTGTGGGAGCTGTTCCGCCGCCTGCGCGGTGGCGTTGGCGGCAATGTTGGAACGGCGAAGACGAGATAATCAGTCCACTTCGTAGAATACCCGGCCGTCCTCCTCGCCGATACGCCTTAGCTCAATCTTCGATCGCACAAACTCAATCAGATCCGGGGACGCGCGGCGGGTGTCGAGCACGATGAAGGCGATACCCGCTGCCGCGAGCACGGCCGCGGCTTCGCGCGGACTTCGAGATATGTCCGTCTCCGATATCTTCGCACCGGACGAGAGCTGCAGCAGCGATCCCAGGATCGGCATCGTCGCGTACTCGCGCGCGATCGAGGGCGGAAGCCGTGCGACAAATCCACCAACGATCGGCCGCTCGTGAATCGTTTGGTGCAGGAGCACATCTTCGTCGAGCGAGCCGGTCTCGCCGAACCCATCGCGCAGCCCGAACGGAAGTTCACAAACGGCTCCCTTCTTCGACCGATCGTTCATGGCGAAGTACGTCGAAGGCACGGCGGGGACGTAAAGCGGTGGTCGAGCGGGAATACACTCAATCACCAGCATCATGAAAAGACACCACGCAGCGATTCGGGCGGCGCCACCCCGGTTGAGGAGACGCTGGAAGCCGATCGCCGCAAGCACCGCGATCGAGAGAGAAACCACGACCATCGCCCGTCCCGGGATGCGAGCGTTGGCGACGATCGGGACGAAGCGAAGGAGGATCGATGGAAGAACGAGTGGCGTCTGATGGCCAAGGACCATCAGCCACGGTCCGAGGGCCCATATCATGAACACCGTTCCTGCCAGCATCCACGGAGCCCGGTTCTGAATCCCGCGTCTGAGAACAATCGCGGCCATGGCGAACACCATCGCGCTGACCGGAATCCATGCGGACGATTCAATGGCATCGACGTGAAGGCGATCGTAGAGAGAACGAACTGAATCGCCCCACGCGGCGTGAAACGGATTGCCGAGGATGACGGTCGCCACATCAACGCCAGCGGGCGCGCTGCGCCACAAGTACGCCTGCGAAACGTACGCCCCGCTGCGCCACAGGACAACCGCGCGTATCAGAAGCGGCATCAAAAGGAGAAGAGTTGTCGCGGTGACGGCAATCAGCATGTTCCGAGTTGGCTTTGTCGCAGCTGCATTCCTCTCGATGCGGATCCTGGAATGTGCAACAGTCGCGGCGGCTGCCAGGAACAGAATCCACCCCACTGTGATCGGATTCCGAACGCTTCGCACGGAGATGCGAATGGAGCCGATATCGAGGCGATCTCCCGGGAACAGGAGGATCGCGGCGATCACCAATGCGTCGAGAAGCAGGAGCGATGACAACCCAACGAGCAGACGAGATGCAGTGTAGGGCTCGGTCTTTGGACCGAGCCTGATGAATGATGACACGGCGAAGAGTGATACGACGATGACCGCGTACACGAACAGGTAGTAATCGGTATACGCGGTCGCCGCGAGCGTCAGACCCACAAGCACACCGCGAGACCACGCGCGCCTGTCGACCGCATCCAGTAGCAGCAAGCACACCAGGGGCAGCGTCCATGCCGCAATCAGATTGAAGTGGCCGTTCAGGTGAGCACCGACAAATGCGGACGCTCCGAAGATCACCGCTGAGGCCAGCGAAGCGACGACGGTGCGCGTGACGCGCCAGGCGAGCGCGTAGCTGCACAGAAAATTCAGGTAGAGGTGGAGAGCGATAAGAGCGTTCTGTCCGGCAATCGGTGACTGCCATGCTGCACCGAGTAGCGCTGGCAGTGCGGTATGCGTGTGTAACGTCAGATCAACGCCGAGGGGGTAAAAAAGAAATGGTGTGAAGAAGAACGTCGGCCCTGAATGATGAGCGACGTACCGCATCCACCACACATTCCAGACGAACGTGACGTTGTCGCCCGCGCCGGAGCCGGGAATGACGCTTGAAAAATTCGCGAGAACGGGGAAAAGCCACCAGGCTGTAATCGCGGCGAAGGCGAGGAGTGGAATAGCCCACTGGCGCACCTCGAAACTATCTCATTTCACCGCACTCCACGTCGCGCCCCCATCAATCGTCAGAAACTGGCGTCCATCCGTAGTCATCACGACCGCGTTCGTCGCGCTCGAGGCACGAACACTCGTCAGATCCGCAGTTTCGGGAAACGGGCGACGCTGCCACGTCGCGCCGTTGGTGGAGAGCAGGACGACCCCCGCCCGACCGACGAGCCAGCAGACGTCCCGGGATGGCGACGAGCCAGCAATGAGCACCGCCGTCACTCCGGTGTCAACACGCGTCGCTGAAGTTGCTGGTGCCGCTCCGGTGTTGGCACGGGTCGCTGACGTGAACGGATCGACCGAGGCCCAGGTCGTTCCACCATCGGTCGATCGCTGAACACCAGTGGCCGGCAGTATGCGCCAGCGATAAGTCGGATCGGGCGATCGGATCTCGATCCCATTGACTCCACCGCCACCGCGCCCGCGGCCGCCACCGGCACCCCCGCCCCTGCCGGCGGCCAGTTCGCTCGGGGCTTCTCGCACAATGGTCACCGTTTCGGCGATTCCGGCCGGCGCCGCTCGCTTGGCTTCCGCTGCCGTCGCAGCCGCAGAGGGTGGCGGCGGTGCCGCCGCCGGGGCTTGCAGGCCACTCAAAGGAGGCCCCGGAACGGGAACCGGCGACGCTGGTGCTTGTGACGGAGCCGCTGAGCGAGCGGCGGTGTCAGCAGCCGTCTGACCTTGTGGGCGAGGTGAAGCGGCGATCCCGCCGGCGATACCGCCGGCAACGGCGTCCGCCGCAGCGGCTGGCTTCTGTTGTTCCGTAGCGGCGCGACTGTCGTCCTGCCGGCGACGCTCCAACTTGTCGAGTTCCTGTCGTGCTCGTGCATCAGGATCGGTCTGCGCAAGCTGCCTCGCAGGCTTGTCTGCGAATGCGTCAGCCGACGCGCTTGGCGGAACGGCCGGTGCGGCAGAGGGAGCGACCGCAGCAGGCTCAGATGGACTCGCAGATCGGGATGCGGCCACTGATGAAGGCTGAGGAGCCGGCAAGGGAGCGCGCTCTGGTCCGACCGAAATCCACACAACCAGAGCCGTTGCGACCGCGGCAACCGGCACGAGCCACTTGGCGGTGAGGCTGCGCCACCATGGCTTGGGTTCAACATCGACCTGAGTGCGCGCCATCGATGCGAGAAGCGCCTGGCACCGCACGCATCCAGCCGCGTGTTTTTCGACAGCAGCGCGCGCCGCGGCGGTGAGTCCGCCCTCCGTCCACGCCGCAAGTGATTCCGCGTCGACACACTGATCCATCGACTGCGGCGCCTCAATTTCGCGCCGGCGCAGTAACGATTCAATCGATCGATCGCGGTCGGTTGCCATGCTGTGATGCCAGGGCCTCAAGGCCTGCGCTACATATCGATATCTGACCGAGCATTCGTGTAGCGCAGCCCTTTAGGACTGCCTACACCGCTCCATCATATTGAACGATCCGACGCCGAATTCTTGCGAAGCATACCGCCCAGGTCCATTGGGCCCGGATCTTCGAGCACATAGGCAAAACACTGCTCAATCTGGGCCGCTTCCAGCCGATCCTCCTCGCGCAGGTGGCGCTCCACCTCCCGCCGAAGCACGTGGCGCGTTTTGGCAAGCTGTCGCGAAACCGTCGCCTCGTGTTCCTTGAGAACCCGCCCCGTCTCGGCGAGGGTCAATTCCTGGGTGTAGTAGCACGCAAGCCTGAGCCGATCTCGATCCGTCAACGTCGCAAGAGCAGACTTCAACGCGCGCTGTATCAGCGCACGGTGTCGCACGCGATCGGGATCGGGTGTGAACGTCACCGTCGATGCCGGAAGCGCCTCGGGGCTATCCTCCTCCGGGAGTGAATCGAGCCGTCGCACCACGCGAATGCGATCAACGTGCCGCTGCGCGAGCACGGCACGAAGCCATGTTTTCAGCGAGCTGCGTCCGTGGTAATAGCTGAAAAGGGATTGTGCCCCCCGCTCGCCGCGTGTCGCGCTCGCTCGGGGCAGGCCGTACAGTTCCGCGTAGATCGAATCAGCGATCTCTCGCGCACCGCCCGACGCGTCGAGCGCATCGGCTGCGCGATAGAGAACCGGTCGATACTCGCCCATGAAATGCTCCCACGCTCGTTCGTCTCCCGCCGCGCACGCACATGCGAGTGCGAGGTCTTCAAGATGCAGTCCGCGCAGGTAGCGAGCAAGATCAGCGGGTGCCGCGCGATCGGCACTCGCGCGAAGCGCATCGGCAAATCGCTCGATGGGAATCGTCCATCGATCAGCGTGCGCCGCGCGATACAGCTCCGCGACGAGCGTCTGTGATATCGATGTCACGCCCCCTCGACTCGTGTGAACTCGGACTCGCTCGGGACAGGCCCCTCGACTCGCGTGTGCTCTTGCTCGCTCGGGACAAGCTCGTGGACGTGCACGTGGGCGCGCCGTCGCGACAGCATGGTCGCAACAGCCCACACCGCCGCCGCGATCGCGACGAGCATCATCAGTCCTCGGACGAGCATCGCCATCGTGGCGACGTCAAGCGTTGGCCAGGCGAATTGGCGAAGCGTATTCCATCGCTCTCCGGTCCAGTGCCACGCGGTATGCGCGATAAAGGCGGAAAGGATGATCGTCCCGACGTTCTCTGCCACGACGAAGTGAAACAGGACATACAGCGCGGGAACCATGACGGCGAGCATCGCCAGTTGGCCAAGCTCGACTCCGATGTTGAACGACAGAAGAGATGTCAGGAGATGCGAACCGGCAAACTGCAGCGATTCCCGCAACGCGAACGAGAAGCCGAACCCGTGCACCAGGCCAAACGCGAATGCCATCGTCCACTTGGGAATCCCTCGCACCGGCGATGAGCGGTCAGATGATTTCGCACTGAGCACGATGTTCTCGAGCGCCATGTATCCGATCGACAGCGCGATCAGCGTTTCGATGAACGGAGGAAACCACAAGCCAATCGGACCCGCATTCAGCGCCGCTGCGAAGAGCGTGATCGAGTGCGCCACCGTAAACGCCGTGATCACCATGACGAGCGTCTTGATCCGGCGGATCGGAATGACGAGACAGAAAAGAAACAGCAGGTGATCGGTGCCCGTGAGGATGTGTGCGAACCCGAGGCTCACGAAGCGACTGGCCGCCTCGTGCCACCGGGGATCGAGGCGAATCAGTCCCGGATCACCGGTGAATTCGAATGCGCGCACGTCACCAGTCGAAAGCACAAATCGCAGCACGGTTACGACGCGAACGCCGAGTCGCGCAAACGATGGCCGGACCGAGAACTTCGCCTGGTCGGACGCAATCGCGTACACGAAGACCGCGTCCAGCATCGCCTGATCCGACGCAATCTCCGTTCGTGGTGCGAGGCCGGGACCTGTCGCGTGTCGCACTGCGTCGGCATAGGAGACAAACGATCGATCCGAAGGGAGCGAGACGCGCGTCGCGATGAGTCGCGGAGGCTCGATCCGGACGTTTTCGTCCTGCAGTTCGATGTTGCCGGCAATCCAGAGGAGCGCCGCATCGCGCAGAAACGGATCGGCACGCGCCAGATCGAGAAACCCGGGTTCGGTCACCGGAAAGTTGACGTCGCGCATGGCCTTGAGCGGCACGCGGACGACCAGGGTCAGTGTGTGTCCCTGTGGTTTGATGAACGCGTGGACCGTGACGTCGGCAGGGATGTCGTGAGCCCGCACGGCAGGCGCGAGCAGTAGAAGCACTAGCGCGGCAAAAATCTTCCGGCTAAAGCCGGGTAAGAACCCCACAAGCCCGGAGTATACTGCCCCCGCATTCGAGACGCTGAGGGTCTGTATGTTTCGTCTTTTTTGCAGCTCGATGCCGATCGCGCTTGGCCTGGCGTTCGCGCTAATGCCGGTCTCTGCGCAACGCGCGACAGGCTCAGCGCCAACCTTCCAGGTCGATCCGTTATGGCCGCGGCCGCTCGCCAATCATTGGATCCTTGGATCCGTGACGGGAGTTGCGGTTGACCCGCAGGATCATGTCTGGCTGGTGCACCGCGGCATGGATTCGCTCACGGCGAAAACCGAAGCCGGGCTCGCCACGAATCCGCCGACGGCCGAGTCCTGCTGTGCGCCGGCGCCCTTGGTCCTCGAGTTCGATTCGGCGGGGGGACTGATCAACTCGTGGGGCGGGCCAGGCCCGGGATACGAGTGGCCGCGCACGCCTGCAGGCATTACGGTCGACGCCAAAGGCAATGTGTGGATTGCCGGAATCTTTCCCAGGCCAGCGGTGGCGCAAGGCCCACCTCCGCCACCGTCGGACGCGCACGTATTGAAGTTCACGCGCGGCGGCACGTTCCTGCTCCAGATTGGTCAACCAGGAAAAATCGAAGGCAGTTTCAGCAAAACGACACTGAACCAGCCGGCCGGCTTCGCCATCGACACGGCAGCTAACGAGGTGTACATCGCCGACGGAATCGCGAACCGGCGTGTGGCCGTGTTCGACAGCGAGACCGGAGCGTACAAACGGCATTGGGGCGCATACGGTCGGCCGACGAGCGAAGCTCCAATCGGGACATACGATCCGGACAAACCGCCCAGCAACCAGTTCAACGTCGTGAGCTGCGTCGAAATCGCGAGAGACGGGCTCGTCTACGTGTGCGATCGCAGAAACGATCGCATTCACGTATTCAAGAAAGACGGCACGTTCGTCAAGGAAGCATTTGTCTCCAGGCCAACGCTGGGCGAAGGATCCGTTTGGGACATCGCATTTTCTAACGATGCGCAGCAGCGTTTCCTGTATGTCGCGGACGGGTCGAATCAAAAAGTCTGGATTCTCCGCCGTGACACCCTCGACGTCGTCTCGAGCGTCGGCGCCGGTGGACGATGGCCTGGACACTTCTACGGTGTGGGCAGTATTGCGGTGGACTCGAAAGGCAATCTCTACACCGGAGAAACCTACGAAGGAAAACGGCTCCAGAAGTTCATCTTCAAAGGCCTGGGCGCGCCAGCCGGAGACCGGCAGTGACGCGGCGACACCGGTTCGTCGGCGGAAGCTTTCTCACTGCGCTCGTTGTCCTCGGCACGACGGAATGGGCGCTGAATCGCTCGCTCGTGGCGCAGGGCACCGTCGTCGCGCCGCGCTTTGAGGTCGATCCGTTCTGGCCGAGGCCGTTGCCGAACAACTGGGTTCTTGGAGAGACGATTGGTCTCGGGATCGATTCGCAGGATCACGTCTGGATCGTGCACCGGGCCGATCGTGTGGACGTGGTCGAGGGAGCGGCGGATCAAAAACCTCCGACCGCGTCATGCTGCCGCAAGGCGCCGTGGGTGCTCGAGTTCGATCCAGCGGGCAATCTCGTGGGCCACTGGGGCGGCCCTGGGTCGGGCTACGAGTGGCCGATCTCGAATCACGGCATCTTCGTCGATTACAAAGACAACGTCTGGATCGGCGGTAATAACGCAAAGGATTCACACATCCTGAAGTTCACGAAGGCTGGACGGTTTCTGATGCAGTTCGGCCGCCAGGGAAAGAGCAAGGGCAGCAACGACACCGAGAACTTCGGACGCGTCGCAAAGATCTTCGTCGATCCGAAGGAAAACGAAGCCTACGTCGCCGATGGCTACGGCAACAAACGTGTCGCCGTGATCGATGCCGACTCCGGCAAGTTCAAGCGATATTGGGGCGCCTACGGGAACAGGCCGGACGATACGGACCTCGGTCCCTACGATCCGAATGCCCCACCTGCGCAGCAGTTCCGCACACCTGTCCACTGCGCCGAGCTTTCGAACGACGGACTCGTATATGTGTGCGATCGTCCCAACGATCGCATTCAGGTGTTCCGAAAAGACGGCACCTTCGTGAAGGAACAGTTCATCGCGAAGCGAACGCTCGGCGACGGTTCTGTGTGGGACATCGCGTTTTCGAAGGACCCGCAGCAGAAGTACTTGTACCTCGCCGATGGAAAGAACGAAAAGATCTACGTGATGGATCGCGAGTCACTGCAAATTCTGACGACCTTTGGCGACGGCGGCCGCCAGCCGGGGCAGTTCTTCGCCGTCCATAGCATCGCGACCGATTCAAGGGGGAACATCTTTACGACCGAGACGTACGAAGGACGGCGGGTGCAGAAGTTCGTTTACAAGGGACTCGCGCCCGTGACCAAGTTCGATCAAGGCACGGTGTGGCCGAAATAGTAGCTTCCGGCTTTAGCCGGAAGTTCGAGCTTTAGCCGGAAGTTCAGGCGGCAGCGGCTTTCTTCCCTAACACCTCTTCGAACACCGCAACCGCCTTCTTCATCTCCTCCATCGTCCCAAACGACAAGCGGCAGTGTGTCTTCTCGAACGGCGGGAAATCGCGCGCGACGGCAATTCCCTTCTTCCGGCAGGCATCGCGAAACGCCTTCGCCGGCCGTCCGATATGGACGAACATGAAGTTTGCCTGTGAATCGGTCGGCTTCATGCCGCGTTCCGCAAACCAGTTCATGGTGAAATCTCGCACTGCCTTGTTGCGCGCGCGTTCCTCGGCGGTAAATGACGCGTCTTGCTGAATGGCGGCGATGCCGGCATGGATAGCCAGCACGTTGAGCGAACCGGTTCCCGTTCCACCGTCCCAGTCGGCCATTTTCTTGATGGTGTCCTTGTGGCCGATTGCATAGCCCATTCGTAGCCCCGCCATGCCATACGCCTTCGAGAACGTCCGCGCGACAATGATGCGCGGGTTCTCGACCGCGATCGGAATGTGAGTGTCGTGATCCGGATCGGTGACGTAGTCGTAATAGGCCTCGTCAACGAGAATCGTCGTCTCAGGCGACTCGCGGTTCACCCTGGCAAAGTACTCACGCGTGGCACCCGCGCCCACGTAGGTGGCGGTTGGATTGTTCGGGTTGCAGTAAAAGACCAGGCCGGCGTCCTTCGAGGCATCGGCGAATTTGTCGAGATCGATCGTAAAGTTCGCATCGAGGGCAACAGGCCGAACCGGATGGCCCATCATCTCGGCATACCCGGCACATTCCTCGTACGTCGGGATCGTGCCAACGAGCGGCTTGTCCTTCGCAGTGAAGAGATGCGTGGCAGAGCGGAGAATCTGCGTCGAGCCGCAACCGAGGACGACGTTCTCGGGCTTAACCCCCTGCTTCTTCGCGATAGCGTCGATGAGATCTCGTCCGGCATTCGAGTACCGTCCGGGCGCGCGCCCGCTCTCGCCAAATGCCGCCTTGACCGCGTTGAGTACTCGAACGCCTGGGCCGAGCGGGTTCTCGTTGCTGGCGAGGACGATGACGCCGGACTCGACCGCATGCAGCGTCGGCTCGACTGCAGACCACACGGCGTTTTCCCGGCCGCGGGCTCCTATGCAGGAATGAGCGAACGCGCCTGCCGCGCCGATTCCCGCCGCCTGGACGAATCCGCGTCGCGTCAGCGCCATGATCCCTCCTCGACAGGTGCGCCTGTTGTCGCCACCGGCCGGAGCACATTCCGGAACACCGCGGCCGACTTCTGCATCTCATCCATCGTTCCAATTGAGATGCGGACGTGGGTCTTTTCGAACGGCGGGAAATCGCGTCCGACCACGACGGCTTGCTTCGCGCACGCTTCTCGAAACTCCTTTGCCGGCCTGCCAACATCGACGAAGAGAAAGTTGGCTTGCGAATCCGCCGCCTTGCAACCGAACTCGTCGAGCGCCTTGATCGTGAACGCACGCACCTTCGTGTTCCGCTCTCGCTCCGCGGCGATGTGTTTCGCGTCGCCGAGCGCAGCAATCGCGGCCGCCACGCTGAACACGCTGATGTTGTACGGCATCCTCAGTTTTTCGAGCGGCTTCATCGTTTCGGCACGGCCGATCGCATATCCAACGCGCATACCAGCCATCCCGTATGCCTTGGAGAACGTCCGCGTCACGAAGACATTGGCGGTTTCGAGCGCCAGCGGTATCGCACTCTGGTAGGACGGTTCGGTCACATAGTCGTGATACGCCTCGTCGATCAGAATGACCGTATCGGGTGACGACTGACGCACGCGGGACACAAAATCCGCGACGACCTTTGCGCCATGGACGGTCGCGGTTGGATTATTCGGATTGTTCAGGAAGACGAGACCTGCGCCCTTCGCGGCGTCAATCATCGGCTGGAGATCCAGGCGGAACATCGAATCGACTTTGATCTCCTTGATCGGATGGCCAAGCTTCTTGGCAACGCCGGGACAGTTTTCAAATGACGGCGCGCCGGTGACAAGACCGCGCGAGGGCGTCGTGAACGCGCGGACCGCATTCTTCAGGATTTCCTGGGACCCGCCGCCCAGGACAACGTTCTCCGGTTTGATTTTGAACTTCGCTGCGATCGCCGACGCCAGTGCGCCGTCGTTGGGTGTGCTGTTGAATGGATAGCGACCCGCTTCGGGAAACTTGCCGAGGATCGCATCGAGCACCGCCTTGCCCGGGCCGAGCGGATTCTCGTTGCTGCTGATGCGGATTTCGCTCACACCGGGCGGCACAAGGGAGCGTCCGTTACGCTCCTGCGCGGCTTCGGCTTGATAGGCCTCCATGCCGCGCGCGGCGATGACCGTACCGGAAAACGGAAGGACCGTCCCCCTCAGGAACCCGCGGCGTGACACGGACATGAGCCCACCTCTCCTTCTGTGGCTCCTCGCTGTCCGGTGAATTCTACGGCCGCACCGCGGGATCGTCAACGAACGACCGTGAATTCTTTGAGAGTAGCCGTGGTAGATTGCCCGCATGGTCGGCATCACTCGTGCTTGTGCCTCCGCCGTGGCCGCGATGACGGCCGCCGTCGTTGTTTCGGCGCAGGGGAATCCGTACCGCACGATCGAAGGCTGGGCGAAGATGCCGAAAGGGCGCTCGTGGGGATCGACGAGCGCCGTCGACGTCGATCGCGACGGGCGATCGATCTGGGTTGCCGAGCGCTGCGGCGCAAACACGTGTCTGGATCGTGCAACCGGTGAGATCTCGAACCGTCCAACGATTCTGAAATTCGACTCGACTGGAGCATTGGTCAAAAGCTTCGGTGCCGGAATGCTCATCTTTCCGCATGGCATTCATGTCGATCGCGACGGAAACATCTGGGTCACCGACGGTCAGGACAACGCGCCGGCTCAAACGGGTGCAGTCACAACGTCGGCTGCCGAGCGCATCGGCCCGGCGCCTGGGGCAACGAAAGGGCATCAAGTCTTCAAGTTCAGTCCGGATGGAAAGCTGCTCATGACGCTTGGCCACCCGGGAGGCGCCGCAGCCCC
>DASTVZ010000070.1:0-2526 GCA_035758845.1 Vicinamibacterales bacterium | reverse complement strand
GTATTCTTCCCGCGTGACGCTGACCCCTCAATCACGCATCACGCTGTCAAAGGATCAAACGTCGTGCGATCTCGCCGGCGACATGGCGATTGTCAATTTCGCAAACGGCGTGTATTACGGACTCGATCCAACCGGTGCGCGCATTTGGAAACTCCTCGCCGCAACCACGACGGTCGAAGAGCTGTGCAACTCGCTCGGCGACATTTACGACGTCGAACGAGCGAGACTGGAGTCCGACGTGCAGGCGTTCGTCGCCGACCTTGCTCGTCACGGACTGGTCGAAATCGCGTGAAACTCCTCCGCCGCGCCGTTTCGCTCAACGCGAATGACTGGTGGCTGCTCGCGGGCGCCTGGGCAACCGTGGCGCGCGTCGCAGTCGCGATGTGGATGCGGCGGTCAAATTGTCTTCCCGGCTCGAACGGCACAATTCGTCCCGCACACGATCGAGCACCATTTGACCGCCTGGAGTGGGCGGTGCGAGTGGCAAGTCGGGCAGTCCCACACGCGACCTGCCTGGCACAGGCGCTCGCACTGCAGCGATTGTTAGCGCGCAACGGATATGCCTCCGTGGTACAGGTTGGCGCCTGCAACGTTGATGGACGGTTCGTCGCACACGCGTGGGTCGAACACGAAGGTCACTCACTGCTCGGCACATCCGAGGACGTGGCTCGATACGAGCGATTCTTCAGCTGGCCGCAACCCAATCGATCATGAGCGGCATTGCCGGCGTCTGGAACCTGGATGCGCGGCAGTCCGAGAGCCCGCTTCGCGACGGCAGTGCACTTCTCTTCGACGGCCGCCTGGACAATCGACCGCAGCTTCTTGCCGAGCTCGCCGGGGGCGCCATTACATCGAGTTCGTCAGATTCCGCGGTGATCCTCGCGGCCTTCCGCCGGTGGGGCTCCGAATGTCCAGGTCACCTGAATGGCGAGTTTCGGCTGGCGATCTTTGATTCTGATCGGCGACAACTGATCCTCGCACGCGATCCGGTTGGATGCCGGCCGCTGTACTACTGGACCAACGGCAGAACGTTTGTGTTCGGGTCGGAGATCAAAACCATCCTCGCGCACCCAGGAGTGCCGTCAAGGCCAAACAAGGATCTGATCGCTGACTACTTCGTCCGCGATCGTCTTCCTTACGAGGACTATGGCGAAACGTTCTTCGAGGACATTCATGCCGTGCTTCCGGGCCAGCGAGTCACGGTGTCGAACGGCGGAGTCAGCTCGAAAACGTTCTGGGATTTCGATCCACGACGCCTGGTTCGACTGGCGCGCTACGCCGACTACGTAGAGCGGCTTCGCGAGCTGATGTCTCAGGCCGTGCTGCGGCGTTTGCGAACCGTTCATCCCGTCGCCATAGCGGTAAGCGGCGGGCTCGATTCGTCGATCGTGCTATGTATCGCTGACCAGCTTCGGAAAGACGGCGCCATCACAACCCCGCTTCTGCCAATCTCGCTGACGGCGCCACTCAGCGAAACGACGGACGAGACTCCGTCCCTCGCGCTGCTCGAATCGACAACGCAGTTGCGAATCGAACGTGTCGCATGTGGCTCCCCCGGGGATCGAGAGGACCTCGACAACGCCGCGTGGCACTCAGAATCGCCGCGCTTCGACGATGGATGGTGTGCACAGCGGCCGCTGTTCAGGCGGGCACAAACACGCGGTGCGAGTACGGTGCTGTCGGGTCACTGGAGCGATCAACTCTCTTTCGCCACCGGATATCTCACCGATCTATTTGTGAGATTCAAGTGGCGCGAGATCGCCCGCCACCTGGATGAATACTCACGCTGGTTCGTGGATGCCGAACCGCAATATTTCCAGAGCAGATTCGGGGGCGAACTGGCGTTCAATCTGACATCGCACCGACTGCGCCGGTGGGTTCGGCCGTTCGCTCGCGAGCAGCGCGGTGCGGCCGCCGGAGGATTCGCTCCAGATGTCGCTGCCCGCATTGAACGTTCTCGGCCGGCACTTCCCCGCCCGCGATGCCACAGCGCTCAGGCGCGCGACATCTACCAGGCCGTTCGCGCCAAGGCACGCCGCCTGCAGTTCGAGGCTGACGCGAAGCTGACGGCAGGTTGCGGCATCGAGTCGACCTCACCGTTCCTGGATCGTGACCTCATCGCATATCTCATGGCCGTCCCCGGCGAGATTCAGAATCGCGGCGGCGTCCCGCGCGCCCTCTTTCGCGACGCAATGCGTGGCATCGTCCCGGACGATATTTTGAGGCGGCGGTGGCACAACGAGGACGACTTCGTGCGGGTGCGGGAACGCGACTACGTCTCGAGGAGTTGGCCACTCGACGCGGCCATCGGTTTGGGCCTTCTGCGACAGCCTTTTCCGGTGCTGGAAGAAACGCTCGAGTTGATCGGTCTGGAATCCTGGAGTCGCGTATTCTTTTCTGATAGGCTCAGCGCACACCAGCAACCGCGCGATGGAGTCTCTGACCGCTTGGCGAACGAGCGCGCGAGTAATTATGGACACCCCACATCCAGCGCCAAAGAACGACCGCGAGAAGCTGCCGTATTCC
>DASTVZ010000069.1:0-11582 GCA_035758845.1 Vicinamibacterales bacterium | reverse complement strand
ACGCTTGCTAATCGGTCACTGCATGCTGGCACACCTCAAGGTTCCGCTGAGCTGGAAAACACTCGGAGTCAACACGTGGAACGAGATATGGGCCGACGACTTGCTCAACCTCGCAGCGCAGCAGGCGTACTATTTCTTCTTCGCGCTGTTCCCCGCGCTGCTGACCTTCATCTCGATCGCCAGCTTTTTTCCGATTGATGACCTGACCGGCCAGATCGTCTCGGTGCTCGGCCGCTTTTCCCCGCCGGAGGTGGTCACGATCATCACCGATCAGATCACGAAGATCTCGGAATCAGGCCACGGTGGAATCCTGACATTCGGGTTCCTCTTGACGGTGTGGAGCAGTTCCGGAGCCATGGTCTCGATCATCACAACGCTCAATGCGGCCTACGACATCACCGAAGGGCGACCGCTCTGGCGAGTGCGCCTGACCGCAATCGGTCTGACCATCGGGGTCGCGTTCTTCATCCTGCTATCGATGGCGCTCGTATTGGTCGGACCTACAGTCGCGGAACATCTGGCGAACACGATGCACCTCGGCGGCGCAGTCAAGTGGACGATGTGGATTGTTCAATGGCCGCTGATCTTCGTCCTGGTAGCATCCGCAATCGGGCTCGTTTATTACTTTGCGCCGGATGCCGTTCAGGACTGGGTGTGGATCACGCCAGGATCGATTCTCGCGACGTTTCTGTGGGTGATCGTCTCTCTCGGCCTGAAGCTTTACATCTCATACTTTGGCAACTACAACGAAACGTACGGCACACTCGGCGCCTTCATCGTGCTGCTCACATGGTTCTATTTGTCGGGTCTCGCCATTCTCATCGGTGCTGAACTGAATGCCGAGATCGAACACGCGTCGCCGTATGGCAAGGACGTCGGCGAAAAAGTGCCCGGCGAGAAGAGAATGATTGGTCCTGCGGCCGCGAGAAACTACGAAGAGCGCAAACGTAAGGGTTTCGCCGATGTCCCGCCCTTTCCACAGGGTGTGAATTGCGATGCGGAACCCAAGCGTCACGCGCAAGATCACGAAGGGTTGCGCACGAGCGACCTCGTCATCGGAGCAGCGGTCCTTGCTCCGGTGGCGGTCAAGATCGCGAAAGAAGTCCGCGAGAGAGTCAATGGCGAGTCCGAAAACGACCGCCGAGATACAGATGCCGCATAGCGGCTTTTTCGCTACTGCTGCTTCTTCACGGACGGATCTGGAACTGGCTTCCACGCATCAGGTCTGAGCTTTCCACCGAAGCCCCAGTACTCGGGTTCTTTGCGGCGCACGGGTGTCTGCTGCTGCGGCATGTGTTCGGCAATCCATCGATCCGACGAGATCGGAATTCCATTCGCGCCATGGTCCGTTCGGCTGTGGATGGAGCGTGTGGTTGCGACCGGAATGTAGACGGGAACAGCGACGGGGACTTCACGTACGACTTCGCGGACTTCCGGCTCTCGATGATCGATGACGACGACCTGCGGCGGCGGCGCGACAGGCTGCGGCACTTCTGTGACCATCGGATCAGGCGGCGGCACCTCACGTCCACTGCGTACCATCGCCGCAATGACTCGCTCGCTGACACCATTCGCCTTGAGCTCCTTGATCGTCGCCGCGTCGATGGGAAAGATGGATCGATCCACCTCAATGAGCGCGAGGAGCACCTCCTCACCGAGACCGGCGCGCGTCAATTCAACGACGTCGCGAACGGTCAACGCGTCGGCGCGCGTGGGCAAAAGGGTAAGGGTGAGAGTGATGAGCAGCGGCGCGATCCAGCGCATTGGAGTCCTCCGGCTACAGCTTCAGCATGGCACCAAACCTTGAAACCGTGCAACGAGGATACCGTGCGTGAAACGCGTGGCGGCTTGCGGTTCTATCATTCGCTGGGACGACAGGGTCCTGCCCTGAGGACAGCGACTGTCCCCGGGGGGTTGCGCGCGGTCTCGGAATCGCCGCTTCCACGCGATTTTCGGTTAAATTCAAGCGTGTTCTGCCCGATATCCCAGGGCACAGCAATTGCTGTTTCCTCGCTGTTCAGGAGTCAGTATGAGTTCCAGAGTTCTCGCGGGTTTGCTGGCGGCAGGATGCCTAACAGCGGCGGCTGGCGGCGCGTATCTGGCGGTCCGGCAAAATGTGGTTCAGCCGGCCCCTGTGGCTGCTTCCCCGGCCCCAATCGCTGCCCCGACGCCGACGCCCGAACAGCCCAGCCCAACCGTGACGCCGGTTACCGAAACGGAAGCGATTGTGAGCGCCCCGGCGAAGCCAAAGGCAGAGGCCGAGGCTCCAGCGCCCGCGCCTTCTGCGCCGGCGAAGGCGACCCCGCCTCGCGCTCCCACCCCGGCAAAGGAAACGCCGAAGGCGGTCAGTTCACCTCGTCGCGATACCGCACCCGCAGTGCCGGCGCCGCGTCGCACGCCTGCACCGGCGCCGACGCCGGCCGGGACTCCCGTCACGGCGGAACGGCCTGCTCCTACACCCGTTTCACGGCCGGAACCGGTCCAGGAGCCTGTGCGCACGGTCGAACCGGCGCCCGCTCCACCGGTGCGCCAATTTGAAGAAGTGGTTCTTCCGGCCGCTTCCGTCATGGGCCTGGAGATCGAAACGTCACTCTCGTCCGAGCGTGCGCACATCGAAGATCGTGTTGACGCGAAGGTTGCCCGCGACGTGATGGCTGACGGTCACGTTGCCATTCCGGCGGGCTCACGTGTCATCGGCTCGGTTACGTCCGTCGAGCGGGGTGGGAAGGTCAAACAGCCGGCGCGTCTGGGTGTGCGTTTCCACACGCTCGTTCTCGCCGATGGACGTGAGATCCCACTGCGAACCGAACCAATCTACCGGGAGGGTGAATCGCCAGGTTCTGAAAGCGCGCGCAAGATCGGAGGCGCTGCGGTGGGCGGCGCGATTCTCGGCGCGATCCTCGGTGGCGGAAAGGGTGCCATGATTGGCGGGGCGACCGGCGCAGCGGGTGGTACTGCGGTGGTCATGGCGGGCGATCGGAACGCCGCGACGCTCACGCCAGGCACCATTGTGAACGCGCGACTCTCCGCTCCCGCCACGATCGAAGTAGAAAAGCGCGATCAGCAGTAACACCCGCTGCCGCGCCGATTGACCCGACACCGCCTGTCGGACAGAATCGGCGCGTGCCCTCCTCGCCTTTCGGCGACATGGATCCGGAGGAGTTCCGCCGTCACGCCCATCGACTCGCCGATTGGATCGCGGACTATCTCGCGGACCCCTCAAAATATCCGGTCCTCGCACAGATCAAGCCGGGAACGATCGCATCGGCGCTGCCTGCCGACGCGCCCACAGCGGGCGAATCCTTCGACAGCGTGCTTGCAGATTTCGAGAAAATCCTTCTTCCCGGAATCACTCACTGGAATCATCCTGGGTTCTTCGCCTACTTCGCGATCACCGGGAGTGCGCCTGGCGTGCTCGCAGAATTTCTGTCAGCGGCGTTGAACGTGCAGGCGATGTTGTGGCGAACGTCACCAGCGGCGACCGAGCTCGAGGAGGTGACGCTTGCGTGGCTCCGCAAGCTGCTCGGATTGCCTTCGGAATTCGAGGGCGTCATCTACGACACCGCGTCGATCTCCACGCTGCACGCCTTGGCGGCCGCTCGCGAGCGAGCGGTGCCGTCGGTCAGATCGCTTGGCCTTGCGGGACGCGATACGGTTTCACGCATGCGAGTGTATGGCTCCGACCAGACTCACTCGTCGATCGACAAAGCCGTGATCCTGCTCGGTCTCGGTCAGCAATCACTGCGCAAGATTCCGAGCGACTCGGAGTTTCGCATGCGAGTGAATGCTCTTGCGTCTGCGATTGCCGAGGATCGAGCCGAGGGCTGGCTTCCGCTGGCGGTTGTCGCCACCGTCGGCACGACATCGTCGACAAGTGTCGATCCGCTGGCACCGATCGCGGAGCTATGCCGGCGAGAGGCGATCTGGCTGCACGTTGACGCCGCTTACGCCGGCGTTGCGGCAATGGTGCCGGGATACGAATGGATTCTCGACGGAGCGGCGGACGCCGATTCTGTTGTCGTGAACCCTCACAAATGGTTGTTCACACCGTTTGACTTGTCCGTTTTGTATTGCCGCCACATGGATCTGATTCGCGCGGCGTTTGCCTTGACGCCCGAATATCTGAAAACGATCGAAGCGGCACCGGTACGAAACCTGATGGACACCGGCATTCAACTCGGGCGACGGTTTCGCGCCCTCAAACTCTGGATGGTGATTCGGCATTTCGGATCCGACGGCATTCGAGCGCGGATCGCCGAACATATCCGCCTTGCGCGCCTGTTCGCTTCATGGATCGATGCGAGCGTGGAGTTCGAACGTGTCGCTCCAGTTCCATTCAGCGTTGTTTGCTTCCGCGCACGTCCGTTACTTGCGCCTTTAGGCGGAAGGTCAATTGATGCAGATGCGTTGAACGAACGCCTTCTCGAGGCGGTCAACTCGACCGGCGAAATCTTCATTTCTCACACACGCCTGAATGGCCGATATACCCTCCGTCTCGCGATTGGCAACCTCCACACTACCGAACAGCACGTGCGCCGCGCCTGGGAGTTATTGCAGAAACAGATGAGCGACGTTCGGCGCGCGGGCTGATGCGTTGATTGCGGGTACCCGGCTTGCACCTCTCGTAGACGCAGTGCGGACAAACTCGTCCATGCACGTGCCGGAAACGCGGACCACATCCGCAATACGACGAGGGGAGATATGTCACTACGAAAGGTCGTCATCGCCGCCGCGGTGGTGCTGTCGGTATCAGCCGCGGCTCCGACGCAGGCGTCCGCTGACTGGTTGTTCACGCCATTTCTCGGCAGCACCTTCGGCGGAAACGCCGACATCGCCGATGTCAGCGGGAGCACGTTCTCCGATGAGTTCGAACAGAAGCTCAACTACGGCGCGTCGCTTGCCTGGATGGGCGGCGGGGTCCTCGGATTCGAATTCGACTTCGGTTACTCACCGAACTTCTTCGGGGTCGACAGCAGCGATCCGGGCTTCGACCTGATCGGTGATGGCAACGTCACGACAGCGATGGGCAACATAGTGGTTGGCGCGCCGCTCGGTGGCGTGCGTCCGTACGCGTCAGCCGGCCTCGGCCTCATCTCATCGCGGGTCGACAATGCAGGACAGTTCTTCACCAAGGCCACGAATAACGATCTCGGCATGGATGTGGGCGGCGGCGTGATGTTCCTTGGCGGTAACGTTGGCGTCAGGGGTGATCTCCGGTATTTCCGCTCCTTCAACAACAACGACGACAACGCCGTCGATTTCTCGCTGGGTAATTTCCGGTTCTGGCGCGGGTCGGTCGGAGTGACGTTCAAGTTCTGATGTTAGTGCCCGGACAGCCATTGCTGCAGCTCCTTGAGGGCTGCAGCAACGGCGTCGGGGTTGGTCGACTGCGGTGTTCGCTTCCTGGCGATCGATGCCGCCGGACTGATCGCCTGCCGCACATCCCCTTGAAACAGTGGCGAATGTGATTGCCACTCCGCTATCGACAAGTCGCTAAACGCGCGTTGCTCGGCGACGAGTCGTCGCACGAGCGCTCCGACAATTTCATGGGCATCGCGAAACGGGACACCCTTGGCAACGAGATAGTCAGCGACGTCAGTTGCGAGAAGCAGTCCCGAGGCCGCCCGCTCAGTGACGTCGGCGTTGATTGATAGCCCGCCGATGACAGTTGCGCCAGCGCGCAGCGACGCGCCAACCGTGTCCTCCGCCTCGAAGAGTCCTTCTTTGTCTTCCTGCAGATCCTTGCTGTAGCCGATCGGCAACCCCTTCATCGTCGCGAGCCATCCAGCGAGGCGACCAATGACACGCCCTGTCTTTCCGCGAACGAGCTCCAGAGGATCCGGATTCTTTTTTTGCGGCATTAGGCTGCTGCCCGTTGCCGCCGTATCAGCAAGATCGAAGAACGCAAACTCTTCCGACGTGAACAGAATGATGTCCTCGGCAAGACGGCTCAGATGAACCATCGTCAGGGCGCACGCATGGAGAAAGCTTGCGACGAAATCGCGATCACCGGTGGCATCGATGCTGTTTGCGACAACGCGGCTGAATCCAAGACGCGTCGCAAGCGCGGTCACATCGATGTCGTAACTGGTGCCGGCAATCGCTCCTGAGCCGAGCGGCAATTCGTCGACCTCGTCGAGAACCGTTCCGAAGCGTCGATGATCGCGGCGAAACGCGGCGGCGTGGGCGAGAAAGAAGTGCGCAACCATGACCGGCTGAGCGCGGCGCAAGTGAGTGAACGAGGGCATCAGCGTGCTGCCGCTCGTCTCAGCTTGCCCGGCAAGAACGGTCACGAGGTCGACGATCGTCCGCTGGATTTGCGGAATCCGCCGTTTCAGGTAGAGACGGAGATCGAGCGAAACCTGCTCGTTTCGCGATCGACCGGTATGAAGACGACGTCCCGCGTCGCCGACGCGGGCGACCAACTCCCGTTCGACGAAGGCATGGACATCCTCGTCGTGCTTCGCACCATCAGAAGCAAAGAACGAGGGATCCGCCGTTCCGGCCGTAGCGATTTCCTCGAGCGCGTGTTTAATCTTCGCGGCGTCTGCCGATGACAACACACGCGCCTCGTGCAGCGCCTGCGCCCACCCGATGCTCCCCTTTACGTCGTCTTCAAAGAGCCGGCGATCGAACGAGAACGAGGCACCGAATTCAAACAGCGCTGCATCAGGATCGCCGGCAAAACGGCCAGACCAGAGGTGTGCCATTTCAGCGTTCCACCGCCGTCGGAGGGGTCGCGTGCTTGCGAGCCGCGGTCTCGGTGGGCAGGCCCCAGATCTTGATGAAGCCTTCTGCTGCCGCGTGCTCGAATCGATCGCCAGCGTGATACGTCGCAAGCTCGCGGTCGTAGAGCGCATGATCCGAGCGCCGGCCAACGACGCGGCAGTCACCCTTGAAAAGCTTCAGGCGGACGCTGCCGGTCACCCGCGGTTGAATCGCGGCGACAAAGGCGTCGATGGCTTCTCGCGTCGGCGAGTACCAGAGTCCGTTGTAGACGGCGTCGGCGTAGACGCGTCCCATGTCCTGTTTGATTCGCTCGAGATCGCGGGTGATGACCAGCTTTTCCAGCTCCCGATGCGCTGTGTGTAAGACACACGCCGCGGGTGCTTCGTAGATCTCACGGGACTTTATGCCCATCAATCGGTTCTCCATCATGTCGATGCGTCCGACACCGTGGGCACCTGCGATCGTTTCGAGCGACTCGATCAGTTCGACGAGCGCCATGTCGATCCCATTCGCTCGAACCGGCACGCCCCGCGCGAAGTCGATTTCGATGTATGCCGGCTCGTCCGGACATTGCTGCGGCGAGCGCGTCAGCGTGTAGATATCGTCGGGAGGCTCCGTCCAGGCGTCCTCCAGCACACCGCACTCGACCGAACGTCCCCACAGGTTGGAATCGACACTGTAGGGGCTCGCAATCGTCACCGGAACGGGAATGTTGCGGACGCGTGCGTATTCGATCTCGTCGGAGCGGCTCATGTCCCAGACGCGCGCTGGAGCGATGAGCGTGAGCGCGGCGTCCAACGCGCGCACCGAGATGTCGAGGCCCACCTGATCGTTGTCTTTACCGGTGCATCCGTGCGCAACCGCGCTTGCTCCCTCCATCCGCGCGATGGCGACAAGATGTTTGGCGATCAGTGGACGAGCGAGCGCCGAGGCGAGTGGATAGCCGTCCTCGTAGATCGCGCGCGCCTGGAGCGCCCGCATGACATAGTCGCGCGCGAATTCTTCACGGGCGTCAATCACGTGCGCTCGAACCGCGCCGATCGCGAGCGCGCGCTCCCGGACGTTGGTCAGGTCTTCTCCCTGACCGATATCGAGGGTCACCGCGATGATTTCGGCGCCGTACTTCTCAGCAATCCAGGGGATGGCAACCGAAGTATCGAGCCCGCCGGAATATGCCAGGACAATTCGTGTCATCTACATGCCTCGTAAAAGGTGGCTGGCACCTTTGCCGGAAAGGTGCCAGCCACCTTTTCGGTTTTCGTATCATCTCGTCAGGACGTGCGCCAGCCCTGCAGCCGCTTCGACAGTCCCGCTGCGTCGGGCGCGCTGCGACAGATCACCAGAATCGTGTCGTCGCCGGCGATGGTGCCGACGATCTCCGGAAGCGCCGCCCGGTCAATCGCGACAGCAAGCGGCTGCGCCTGACCGGTATCCGTCTTCAAGACGACGAGTTGGTCGACCACGTCATAACGGCGAAGGTAGTCGTCGACGGCGGTCCGGCACTCCACCTCGGGATCGACCCTCGGTGGCGCGTCCGCGCTCGCACGCCGGTAGGCGCCGTCAGCGGCGCGTTTAATGAGGCCAAGATCGCGAATATCCCGCGACAGCGTCGCTTGCGTCGCTTCGATACCCCGGATGCGCAGCCGCTCCCGAAGCTGTTCTTGGCTGGTAATGGCCTCCGCGTCCACCAGCTCGAGTATCGAGGATTGCCTATAGGCCTTCATAATTATGCACCGACCAACGGTTAATTATACAGCATATGCAGCCGACTGCAAGCTTGTCAACGAGTTGAGCTGTAAAGAGTATTGATTTGGACTGGATGGTGGTGTATAACTAAACGTTCTGATGAATAACTATTCTTCCGTCCGGGTGGGTGTCGCGGGCGCGACGGGGTACGCGGGGCTGGAGCTACTTCGCCGTCTCGCCCGCCATCCACACGCGGATTTGAGATTTGCGATGGCGTCCAGCGCATCCGAGGCGAAGCGGCTTCCGGCGCTGGCTCGCATCTGGGACACGCCGGTCGAGCCGCTGAACGTCGACAAACTCGGCGGTGAGGCCGACGCCGTCTTTCTTGCGCTCCCCGACGCGCTCGCCGCCGAGATTGCTCCGGCGCTTGCCAATCGCGGCGCGCGCGTCTTCGATCTGTCGGGAGCCTTCCGGCTGCGCGACGCGGCACTACGGAAGCTGTGGTATCCGCACACGGGCGAGACATCCATGCCGATCGTTTACGGCCTGACCGAGCGCCGGCGTCTCGAGCTTGCGACCGCAAAGCTGATTGCCTGCCCCGGTTGTTACCCAACGGCTGCGGTTCTCGCGCTCCAACCGCTCGTCGCGGCGTCGCTCGTCGAACCGGGCATCGTGATCGATGCGAAGTCTGGCGTGTCCGGCGCAGGTAAGACGCCGACCGAGCGCACGCACTTTTCGGAGTGCCACGGCAGCATTTCCGCGTACGGAGTATTCGCGCACCGTCATGCGGCCGAAATTGAGCAAGAGCTTGGAACGCCGGTCACGTTCGTGCCGCATCTCGTTCCACTCGATCGCGGCATCTTCGAAACGATCTACGCGCGGCTTCGGGCCGGTGTGGACGAGGCTGCAGTGGCATCGGCGCTGACGCGGGCCTACGCGGATTCTCCCTTCGTCCGGCTCACGGGCGCCGATCTCCCGGAGATCAAGCACGTCGCACACACGAATTTCTGCGACATCGGCTGGCGCGTGCAGGGACAGCAGCTGGTGATGGTGGCGTGCATCGACAACCTGGTGAAAGGAGCCGCAGGCCAGGCGATCCAGAACTTCAACGTCGTCTTCGGCTTTGACGAGGCGACAGGCCTGAATTGAATGACCACAGTCCTTAAGCTTGGCGGCGAATTGCTGGAAGATGCGGCGGCGATTGAAGGCGCCGCGCCGGCAATCGTGCGCCTGGCTGCCGGTGGACCGCTGGTCGTCGTGCATGGCGGCGGACGCGCGATTGATGCCGAGCTGCGTGCCCGCGGCGAAGAGCCGCGCTTCGTCGACGGCTTGCGCGTAACCGACGCGGCCGCGCTCGACGCCGTTGTCTGCGTCCTCGCAGGCCGGAACAACACCGCACTGGTCGCCGCAATTGGGGCCGTCGGCGGACGGGCGGTCGGGCTGACTGGTGCGGATGGATTCGTCGGCCGCGCAACTCGGGCGGGCGCGTTCACGGCCCTCTCGGGAGAACGCGTGGACCTCGGCCTCGTCGGTCAGCCGGATGCTCCCGATGTCTCACTTGTGCGCGATTTGGTGCGCCTCGGATACATCCCCGTGATCGCGAGCGTTGGGGTCAGTGGCTCCGGCGACCTGCTCAACGTGAATGCCGATACGCTGGCCGGTCATCTCGCGGCTGCGCTGGCGGCAAGGCGTCTGATCATCGCCGGCGCAACGAGAGGCGTGCTCGCCCCAGACGGTCAGACGATCGCGCACCTCACGCCCGAGGACATCGATCGCATGACGGCCTCGGGCGCGGCGCACTCAGGAATGATTGCCAAGCTCGCGGCATGCCGCCGCGCGCTCGAGGGGGGCGTTACCGAAGTCGGCATCGTGTCCGGCCGCGGGGTTTCGGACTTTGATGTAGCGGACGGCACCCGGATCGGTCTTCCGGCTTCGACCACCGGTCGCGCGTCGTAATCAGAAGGAACTGGTTCATGCATACAGTCACCGACGTCATCGCTATTGAGAAAGAACACCTGCTTCAGGTCTACCGCCGAGGGTCGGTGGTCTTCGATCGCGGACGTGGCTGCCGTCTGTTCGACACCGACGGCCGTGGTTATCTCGATCTGATCTCAGGCGTCGGGGTCGCCGCGCTCGGGCACGCGCATCCAAAACTCGCGGCGGCCGTCGCCGATCAGGCGCAAAGGCTCGTGCATACGTCGAACCTGTTCTTCCATCCGCTGCAAGGAGAGCTGGCCAGCCGTCTCGCGAATCTATCCGGGCTCCCGCGCGCGTTCTTCTGCAATAGCGGCACGGAAGCTGTGGAGGCAACGCTGAAGTTTGCGCGGCGTTACTGGTTCGCTCAAGGCAAGCCGCGGAGCGGATTCGTTGCGTTCGATCGATCGTTTCATGGCAGAACGATGGGTGCCGTCTCGGTGACCTGGGACGACCACTACCGCGCGCCTTTTCAGCCGCTCGTCCCCAACATCACCTTCGTGCCGGCAGACGACGTGGCGGCGTTGAGAGCTGCGGTCACGGAACATACAGCTGCAATCATCGTCGAGCCGATACAAGGGGAAGGTGGCGTTCGGCCCATCGGCAGTGCGATGGGCGCGGCGATCATGGACGTCGCCAGGGCAACAGGGGCGCTCGTCATCGCTGACGAGGTGCAGTGCGGACTGGGCCGGACCGGACGAGCGTTCTACTCGCCGGTGATCGGATTGGAACCCGACCTGATGGCAATCGGGAAATCGCTGGGCGCCGGGGTTCCGATTGCCGCTGCGTTGTTTAGCGAGCGGGTAGCTGCGGCCGCGGCGTTCGGCGATCACGGAAGCACCTACGGCGGCAACCTTCTCGCGTGCCGTGCCGCGCTGGTGTTTCTCGACGAGTTGGAATCCGGCGGCCTGATGACCCACGTCGCTCGAGTTGGCGAACACCTGAAGACGCTGTTGGGTCGTCTTCAATCGCGTCATCCGATGATTCGTGAGGTGCGCGGGGAGGGTCTGATCTGGGGGCTGGACCTGGACCGCCCGGCGGCGCCAATTGTCGACGCGGCGATCCAGCAGGGAGTTCTTGGCGCTCGTCGTGGTTGCGTCCAAATCCCCAACATGAGACTGTGGCGGAGGCGGCGCCACCGGGGTCGTCGCTTCGCCGGTGTTCGAGTAGTCAGATGATCCGCCCGCATTGAA
>DASTVZ010000057.1:0-7532 GCA_035758845.1 Vicinamibacterales bacterium | reverse complement strand
CGAATACTCGATCGACAAGAAGTATGGATTCAGGTTCGCGCTCGAAGCGAAACCCAACGAGCCGCGCGGCGACATCTATATGGCGACGACAGGTAACTATCTCGGGCTGATTCCGACGTTGGCTCATCCCGAACTGGTCGGCGTCAATCCGGAAGTCGCCCACGAAACGATGGCAGGCCTGAATTTCCTGCATGCGGTCGCGCAGGCATGGGAAGCAGGCAAACTGTTTCACATCGATTTAAACGATCAGGCACCCGGCAGGTACGATCAGGACTTTCGCTTCGGCGCGGCCAACATCAAGGCCTGTTTCTGGCTCGTGAAATTTCTCGAGGACGTGAAATACGACGGCCCACGACACTTCGATGCGCACGCGTACCGGACCGAGGATTACGAAGGAGTCAAAGACTTCGCGCGCGGCTGCATGCGCACGTATCTCATCCTGAAGGAGCGCGCCGAACGGTGGAACGCCGACAAGGAGATTCAGGCGCTGGTCAACGAGACGACCGCGGGTACGGCGCCATCTGTCGCGAAGTATTCGGCGTCAGGACGCGACACACTGCTCGGCGCAAATCTCGACCGCGTGGCACTCGCGGCCCGAGGCCTCAACTACGAGAAACTCGATCAGCTCACGACCGAGGTCCTACTCGGTGTACGCTGAGTCATGACCCTGCGGCAAAGGCTGCGAGCTGCTCCGACGGCTCTGGCCCTTTGCCAAGCCCGTGGGCTTCACACGCGGCGTAGAGTTCGATGAAATCGTCGTAGATCGCATGTCGCGCCGGGTCTGGCGACAGCCTACTGTCTGCGAGCGGTTCCACGAACCCCTTCACAGTGTCTTCCCAGGAGATCCGACCTCCGTCCGCCACGGTTGCCCCGTAGAACGCCTGAAGGGCGGCACCAAGTGCCGCCGAGTTCCCGACCTGCAGTTGATACACGACCGCGCCAAAGACGTCCGCCATCACCTGCAGGATGTCTCTGTTTGCCGCAGCGCCGCCGGTGGCGTGGATGGAATCCACCTTCACGTTCATCCATCGTGAATGCAGCGCCATCGCCACCTGCTGTCCTTCTATGACTGCCCGCACGTTACCGTCGGCATCTCCGGGATCGAGACCATAGCGGCGCACCCCGGGCGTGAGCACCGTCGGCGTGATTTCGGGCTCGAACCACGGCAGCATGATCCGGCCGCCATTTCCTGGAGGCGTGCGATGCAGCGCCTCCGCAAACGTGGGCCACGACAACCCAAACTCATCGCGGATCCGTTCGCGCGCGAGAGACCCGTTCTTGAAGCAGGTCAAGCCCATGTAATCGCCGGTTGGCGCACCAAAGACGTGACCCGTCCCCGACCGATCGACCCGTGGTTCACGCATCAGGCCGAACACCGTGTCGCTGGTGCCGAGCGAGATCGCCAGCGTCCCCTCGCGAACCAGACCGACACCGACGAGACTGCACGGATTGTCCCCGGACCAGGTCATCACCTTCGCCGCCGGCAGACCGAAACGTGACCGCCAGTATGACGACAGGGTCCCTATCGATGTGGAGGCGCGTGCGATCGGCGGGAGTTTTGCCGCAAGATTTGGCGCCGTCGAATCGACCACCGGCTGCCACCATTGGCAAGATGCGAGATCCATCAGGTTCATTCCCGACCCATCGCCAGGATCGAGCGGCGCATGCTGGCCGATCAGGAGCGACGCGAGGAAGGAGCTGACGAGATGAATGCGATCGGTCGATGCATACGGGCCCGGTTCTCGCTTCGAGAACTTCCGAATCTGCGCCGCCGTGAATCGCTCGAACGCGCGCGACCCGGTGCGCTCGGCGAGCGGGCGATCGCCGCCAACGGCTTTCTCAATCTCGGCGCATTCGGCCGACGTGCTCGAGTCCATCCAGATCGGTGAAACGTCGCGCGAGAGCAACGGCTTGACCTGTTCGGCGAGCGGCCGGCCCGGGTCAAAGCTGCCGAGGGCGCTTGTTGCGCGATCGTTGAGATAGACGCTGCCGTGCTGTTGCGCCGAGCCCGAGATGGCGGCGACTTGTCGAAGATCGAGACGGCTTTCCTGCAGCCGCCGCATCATCAGTTCGAGCGCTTCAACCCACAGCAGCGGCGGCGACGTCGCGGTGGTTGGATCCTCGCTCGGCAGCACACCATGCCGTGTGCCGTACTGCGGAAATGTCTCGTCGAACGCGATCGATGACTCGAAGGCGACGCGCCTGCGATCGCCGTTCACCTCGAGGATGATGGCGGAGAGGCTCTGAGTGCTGGAGTCGAGGCCGAGATAAAGAGGCATAGGTTGTTGGCTGTTGGCTATTGGCTCTTGGATTCTTGCTTCTGACGTGAGGCAGGGGTGCTGTGGGAGCACTGAACCAGCAGCCAGAAGCCAGCAGCCAAGAGCCGATCTCTGGCAATCACACGGCAGCGCATTCTATCTCTGACTCTTAAGCCAGATCTTACCCGCGAGCAGGGCGAGCCCGGGTAATGCGAGCGCCGCGGCAAATGCCAGCAAGAACGATTGCATTTCCATCGAGAACGCACCGACCGCGGCATACGCCAGTGCGATACCCAGATTCGACAGCGTCGTCAACCACACGAATGGGCGAATTGGTGATCGGACGATACCGGCAAAAACGACGCTGGATTCAGCGAGTACAGGAATCGGCCGCGAGACGACCAGTGCCCAGTTGCCGTGCCGCTCCATGATGTGATGCGCGCGAGCCACGCCCTCGTCCCCCACCAACCTTCGTGCGGCGCCTGCGGCTTTCGCGCCGAAGGCATAACCGATCACACAACCGATGCTCATGCCGATCCAGATCACGGCGACGCCGCGCCAGAACCCGAGCAAGACTCCGGCGCCGGTCGAGACGATGCTCGACGGAACAGGCAGGAATACATCGAGTGCGAGCAGCGCGGCAATGATGGACGCCGCGAGCACGCCCGATGCGTGCCCCTCAGCGAGCCAGGTACCGAGTGCCTCGAATTGCTTTTCAAAAAGGATGAACGGAATGATGATCAGCGCGAACATCGATCCGATAAGAACGACCCACCGCATCGCGAACTACTGTCGCGCCGACAGCACGCTTGTCTCGTACTGCTTGATCACATCCATCCACGCGCCCCGCGACGGCAGGTTCGCAGTCGCACAGTGGTAGTCCCAGACGGCGCCCCACGGCAGCGCTTTGAACTCCTCCTGCAGCGCCAATCGAGTCGTGTAATCGGCGGCGGATTCATGTTTTCGCAGAATCGCCGTCGGCTCGACCAGTGCGCGCAGCAGCGCCTTCAGCATGTTGCGGGTCCCGATCACCCATGCCGCGACACGATTGATGCTCGCATCGAAGTAATCCAGTCCGATGTGCGTGCGGCCAACAAAGTTCCCACGGACCAGCTCCTGGGCGATCGCCTCCAGATCGTCGTTGAGGACGACGACGTGATCGCTGTCCCAACGGACGCCGCGGCTCACGTGCAGAAGGATCTCCGGGAGATACATGAACACGGCGCTGATCTTGTCGGTAATCGTCTCGGTCGGATGGTAGTGGCCGGTGTCGAGCGTGTAGAGCACGTTCCGGGTGAGCGCGTAGCCGAAGTAGAACTCGTGGGAACCGACCGTGTAGCTCTCGAATCCAATGCCGAACAGCTTGCCCTCGACGGCATCGAGGTTGTGCGCGCGATCGAGCGGCTGTTTGAAAATCTCGTCCAGCGACGCGGTCAATCGCTCACGCGGTCCGAGGCGATCGACCGGCGTGTCTTTCATGCCGTCGGGGATCCACAGATTCGTCACGCAGGGTGTGCCGAGTGCCTTCCCGATCGCGGCACCAATCGCGCGGCACGCGATCCCATGGCGGACCCAGAACTCGCGCGTGCCCTTGTCGGGATGCGCGAGGGTGAAGCTGGTTGCCAGTGGATGCGCAAAGAATGTGGGATTGAAATCCAGGCCGATACCGAGCCCTTTCGCCCAGTCGATCCACCGGCTGAAATGCTCTGGTCCGACCGCATCACGAGCAACGGCGCGGCCGCCAAAGTCGCCATACGACGCGTGAAGGTTGAAGCGGTGCTTGCCCGGGATCAGCGACAGTGCCTTCGCGGCATCCTGGCGGAGTTCGTCAGCGGTCCGCGCCTTGCCCGGATAGTTTCCCGTCGCCGCAAGGCCGCCGCCGATCTCCGTCGCTGCCGACTCGAACCCTCCGACATCGTCTCCCTGCCAGCAATGAATGGAGATCGGAATGGTCGCGAGCTTTTTCAGTGACGCGTCGGTCGCAACACCGAGATCCGCGTACTGCTGTTTCGCGAGATCGTAGGCTGTCTGGATCTGCTTGTCGGTCATGTTCGCCTTTCAGTTGCCCGAAAAAGGTGGCTGGCACTTTTCCCGGAAAGGTGGCTGGCACCTTTTCTTCGCCTTTAATTCGCCCCGGCACCAGGAAGTCATTAGAAATCAAAGCGATCGATGTTCGCCTTCGTGAACATCACTGGTGCGCCAAGAATGATCTCCGTTCCCCGGATCTGAATGGTCCCGAGGCGCCCCGCCTCGAACGAAGTCGTGCTGGACGATATCCTGTTCTGTGTAATGAGCGAACCGGCGAGGACGGTCAGGTAGCCGAGATCTTTCGTGTTCCAGAGCACGACTGTCTGCGCCCAGCCATCGTGCACGTACGGCTTGTTCATGTTTGGCAGCGACAGGCCGATGACGTTGATGTCGCGGCGATTTGCCTGGCGCACGGCCTCGGCTGAACCAGGCACCGCCGGCGCCGAGATCGCCATCACCAGCTTCACGTTCGGATAGACGCGCATGATCGTCTGCGTCTCGGCAAATGCCTTGTCGCGGTCGTCGTCGCTCGGACGGATTGTGGCGAGTTTCAGGTTCGGATACTTCTCCCCCAGCCGCTTCTTGATGAACGCAATCCACTCGTTCTGATTCGCCGCGCTGAGCGCGCCGGTGATGATGGCAAACTCACCCGTGCCGCCAAGCAGCCGCGACGCTTCGTCAGTGAGCGTGTTGGCGATGCCTTCCGATGTCGCCTGGTTGACGAAGAAGTCGCGGGCATCGGGTTCGGCATCGGCATCCCAGGTGAGCACTTTGATTCCGCGCTCACGCGCCTTTCTGAGGACGCTCGAAATGCCGCCGCGATTTTCCACCGCAACCGCAATGACGTCGACTTTCCGAGTGATCCAGTTTTCAACCAGCTCGTTCTGTCGCGCGGCATCGAGACTCGTCGGCCCATCCCAAATCAGTTCGACGCCAAGCTCGCGGGCGGCTTCTTCCGCACCGATGCGACAGCTGACGAAGTACGGATCGCCTTTCGCCTTTGGCATCATCGCAATCACCGCGCGCTTTGTGGTTGTCGGCGTCGTGCTGGGTGCCGTCTCCAGCGCCGGTCCGCGAGACCCGAGGGATCGCACGAGCCACACGTTCGTGCCCGCCACGATCAGCGAGCCCGCGACGATCGCGCCACACAGAATGGCTACCTGGCTGTTCCTCACCGGAATCTCCTCCTCATCTTGAGTCCCTGCGGCCGCGGGCATGCCGCGAAGCCGATCGATCGCGATGGTCGCGACGAGCAGCGTCCCGGTCAGCACACCGGTCAATTCCGACGGCAACGCGGCGAGGTGCAGTCCGTTTCGCAGCACTGACAACGCCGCCAGGCCAAGCACCGTGCCCCACACCGTGCCGCGTCCCCCGAACACCGACGTGCCACCGAGGACAACCGCGGTGATCGCATCCAGCTCGTACCCGGATCCGGCGTCCGATTTCGCCTGGCCGAGATGCGCCACATAGATAATCGCTGCGACTGCCGAGACCAGACCGGACAAAAAATAGAGCGTCGCGACCCGCCGCTGAACGGGTAGTCCGGCGTATCGCGCACCCGGTGCGCCGAATCCGATCACATACCACGCCCGTCCGACAACGGAACGATGGAGCAGGACGGCATACACGGCGAGGATCGGGACGAACAATAACAGTTGCGTAGGAACGATGCCGCCGAGATATCCCTGCCCGAGCGCGAGAAACCGAGGCGGAAAGTCGGTGTAGTTCACGGCGCCTCGGGTCAGTCCTTCGGCGATTCCTCGAAACAAAGAAAATGTTCCGAGCGTGACGATGAGCGGCGGAATATTGAAGTACGCGATCAGGACCGCGTTGACGGCGCCGCCGGTGCATCCAGCCAGGAGCGCAACCATCGCGGCGCCAGCGAGCGGTAATCCCCAATCATGGTAAGCAGCGCCGAAGAGAACCGCGGCGAGTCCCATCATCGACCCGACCGACAGGTCGATCCCGCCGCTGACGATCACCGGCGTCAACGCAATCGCGAGGAGACCAAGCTCGACGCTGAGGCGCAGTATTTCGAAGAAGTTTTCACGCGTGAAGAAGTTCTGTGCGATGGCGGAAAAGAGAACAATCTCGGCGCCCAGCGCGAGGAGCAGGATCCATTCACCGCTCGACAGCGATCGTCGCGTGACGAGAGGCATCAGGCAGCGTCCGCCGTTGCGACAGCGGAATGAACGGCACGCCGCTCGCGGACGGCGTCGACGGCGACAGCCGCCAGAATGATCGCGCCCTGCAGGGCGCGCTCCCAATAGGCGCTGACCCCCAGAAACGTCAGTGCCGGCCCGATCGCACCGAGCAGCACGACCCCGAGCAGCGTGCCGGCAAGAGTTCCTGATCCGCCACGGATTGCGCAGCCGCCGACAACAGCTGCGGCAATCACTTTCATCTCGAGGCCAATTCCCGCGTTACTCGGAATCTGATTGAACCGCACGGAATTCAACAGCGCCGCGAGTCCGGTCAGCGCGCCGGCAACGATGAACACCATGAACTTGACGCGCGCCGTGTCGAGCCCCGCAAGCCGCGCCGCGGTCTCGTTGGATCCGGTCGCGTACACCGCACGCCCGACGGCGACGTTGGACATGACCCACGCGCTCAATCCGAGCAGCACGACGACGATGGCGCACGCAACAAATGGATAGCTGGATTGCGGCAGTCCGAACCACTGGAAGCCAGCGGGAAGATTCTGCACCCAGGCCCCTTCGGTCGCCCACCGCAACGCATCTCTCAGCGCAACCATCGTCGCCAGCGTCACCACGATGGACGGCATTCGGAGGTGTGCGACCAGGCTTCCGTTCAATGCGCCGAGCACGCCGCCCGCCACGCACGACGCCACCGCCGCGGCCGCAACCGAGTCGGTCGCCTTGGCGGCGACCCCGGCAACGATGCCGCAGATTGCGAATACTGAGCCGACCGAGATGTCGATGTTGCCGGTGAGGATGACGAGTGTGGTGCCAATCGCCACGATCAGCACAGGCATGTTGCCGAGAAAAAGGTCGCTCAGGTTCTCGCGCGCAAAATAGCCAGGCGTGATCGCGGCTAAGACAATGGCGAGCGCGACGATGACGATTAACAGACTTGCTTCGCGACGATGGATCATGAAGTCAACAAACGGTCCGCATTACTCACTGCTCGCGGGGCCCCACCCCCGCTCGCGCGCCTCGCGCGTTCGCGCTCGGCGCAGCCGCGGGCGCTGCATTACTCACTGCTCGCGGGGCCCCACCCCCGCTC
>DASTVZ010000039.1:0-22850 GCA_035758845.1 Vicinamibacterales bacterium | reverse complement strand
GGATCAGTAACGTGTTCAACACGGTCGTGTTCGGCGGCATCCAGACCAACATTACCAATGCCAACTTCGGCAGGGTGAGCTCGCAGGCAAACACGCCGCGCGTCGGGCAGATCAAGGTGCGATTGATGTTCTGAATAATGGACTTGTGCGATGAGACCCGCCGCACTCGCGGTAACGGAAGCAACCGATCAAATGATCGTTCACCATCCCGACTGCCTGCATATGGGCGTAGATCACGGTTGAGCCGACGAAGCTGAAGCCGCGTCTTTTCAGATCCTTGCTGAACGCGTCGGACTCGGCTGACGTCGCGGGAATGTCCTTCATCGTTTTCCAACGATTGAGCCGTGGACGTCCATCGACGAAGCGCCAGCAGTAAGAATCGAAGCTGCCGAACTCGTTCTGGATCGCGAGGAACTGGCGCGCGTTGCGGACGGCGGCTTCGATCTTCAATCGGTTGCGAATGATTGACGGATCGAGTGTCAGCTTGTCGATGCGCTTGTCGGTATAGCGCGCGACTTTCTGTGGATCGAAGTCGCTGAAGGCACGACGGTAGCCTTCGCGCTTCTTGAGCACGATCGCCCAGCTGAGGCCCGCCTGTGCGGCTTCGAGCACGAGAAACTCGAAGTGTTGGCGATCGTCGTGCACGGGAACGCCCCATTCGCGATCGTGATACTCGAGCATCAACGCGTCGGTCCCGTTCACCCACCCGCATCGCTTGGTTGCCGCGCCCATCACTCGCCTCTCCTGTTGCGGTGTCGCTGAGTCGTTCGATCGTAAGCATGATTGATGTCGCCGTCGATACCAATGATGATTGGTGGATGATCCGCACGGTCCGAATCCAGCTCTCTACCTCCGGCCAGGGCGACGCCCACGACATCACGACGAAGGCCGCGGCGGCGCTGAAGGAATCCGGCTTGAAATCGGGCGTGATGACACTGTTCGTGACCGGCTCCACCGCGGCAGTCACGACGATCGAGTTCGAGCCGGGAGCCGTTTCCGATTTCAACCGCCTCTTCGAAGAGCTCGCGCCCCGGCGCGGCGAATACCGGCATCACCTGCGCTGGGGGGATGACAATGGGTCGAGTCACGTGCGAGCGGCACTGCTCGGGCCGTCGCTGACGATCCCCTTCATCGAGGGCGCGCTGACCCTCGGCACCTGGCAGCAGATCATGGTCATCGAGTTCGACACGAGCGCCAGGCGACGCGAGATTGTGGTGCAGATGATTGGAGAGTGAGCGCGGTTATCACTGCCTTGCTGCGTGGCATAATCAGCGCCTCGATGAAGCCTGGTTGTGCATTCCTTGATTGGACGGTCCTATGAACGTGAAGCGACTTGCACTGGTGGTCGCGATTTCCGCGGTCTCGACCGCGCCCGCCTACGCCCAGCGATACACGGCAACGCAGAACGGCGACGTGGTCGAACTCGTCGACACCGGCGCGCAAATGAACGTGTCAGTCGTTTGGAATATGAGCAACGCGTGGCGGGTTCAGGTCAAAGGTAAGGACCTCGTCCGCACATCGGCATCGCTTGCCGATTTCCAGGCCCGGCCCGGGCTGAACGGTGTCCCCTTGCTCGCGCCGTTCGCCAACCGCCTGGACGAGACCGCTTTCTATGCCAACGGCCGCAAATACAACTTCGACCTCGAACTTGGAAACGTGCGGGGGCCAATTCCATCGACCGCACAGAAGGGCGTCTACAAGGAACTCCAGACGATCGCGCCGGGCGGTTCGTGGGAAGAGAGCTTCTGGATCACGACGAAGGGCTATTGAGACTTACCCCGAGGGGGCGCAGCCCCTCGGAGTAGTCTCGGACCAATTCAAGGTCTGCCGCCGCGACCAGGACCGCCGCCGCGGCCGGCGGGAGCCGGCAACAGCGACACCAGCTTGTCGTCGCGCAGCGAGACCGACTGGCTGATCGTGTCGAATACCATCGCCTGTGGGTCTTCCTTCGTGTAGGGCTTCCACTCGAGACCAGGCTGACTCGGATTCCCTGTCTTGGCAAAATTGATCCACGCCTGAGAGACCTTGTCCTGCAGCGCCAGCGCGACGGGACCGCCGCCGGTCGCCGTCTTGATCTGCGGGACGCCCAGAGCATGGAAACAGAATGCGAGCTCGGCGCAATGGAAGGACGTGGTCCCGCCGTTGATCGGGTACTCCCAGGTAAACAGGTAGTTGTAGACCGGCACTTTCGTCTTCTCGAGCTTGCGGTTCAGGAGATTCTTCACGCCTGGACGCGACGTGCCGGCGTAATACAGCACGTCCTGGACTTTCTTTCGCGGGAACGCCTGCTTGAATTCGGTGACGATGTCGTTCTTCTTGTCGGCAAAAGCGGCGGTCAACTGATCGTCGATTTCCCTCTGCGACCACTCGTTCTTGCGGCCGTCCCCGCGTGTGAGCGTCCCCTGCATCTCGCTGAACACCGCCCCGGCCATGAGCGGAATGCCGTCGGCCCAATCACAGAACTCTCGCATCACGTACTGGTCGTCGGCGATGACCTCCCAGTTGAGCGTGGGCCTGCCCACTTCCTGCGCAGCCGATCGCAGTGCCGCCACTCCGGCGGTAATCAGCTGTGAGTACGGCACCGTCTTCAATTTGTCAATCTGATCGCCGGCAAGATTCAGGTTCTTGAGCGTGTGCGCCGCGATCGTCTGCTGCGCCTTGATGCTCGCGGCAACATCAGTGGTGCGATAGGTGTTGTTGCCGCCGCTTTGCGCCGAGACCCTGTGGAACAACCCCTTCGCCGCAGGCATGTGCATCATGCGCACGACTTTACCGCCGCCGCCCGATTGACCGAAGATCATCACGTTGTTCGGATCACCGCCAAAGGCCTCGACGTTCTCTTTCACCCACTGCAACGCCATCACCAGGTCGGCCGTCCCGGTGTAACGTGAATTCGCGTATTGCGGACCGTACGCTGACAGATCGAGCGTGCCGAGAATGTTCAGCCGATGGTTCATGCTGACGACCACAACGTCGCCGAATTCGCTGAGCGAGCGGCCGTCGTACGCGTACGACTCCATCGACGATCCGTTCGTGAAGCCGCCGCCGTGCATCCACACCATGACGGGCTTCTTCGTTGCGGGGCGGAGGTTCTGCGTCCACACGTTCAGATACTGGCAGTGCTCGTTGGCAATGAAGTAGCGATGCGGGAACACCAGTTCGTCGGCGCTCACCGTAGTCTGCTCAGGCGCCGGACAGACCGGGCCCCAGACCTGCGCGTTCTTGATGCCCTCCCAGGGTTGCACCGCCTTGGGGAGGCCGAATCGCTCGGCTTCTGCGTAGCGAACGCCCAGGAACGACAGGGTCTTGCCCTCCCGGAGGCCGCGAAGCTTGCCGCAAGTGGTCTGCACTATCGGGGGACTCAGGTTGGGACCTGCTGCCGACGTGCCCGCCGAGGTCGCCGGTTTCTGGTTCTCCTGGCCGATCGCGTCTCCGCTGACGGCAGCGACGACTCCTCCAAGCAAGGCAGTCGTGCCCAGCATCTGCCGGCGGCTTATTCGACCGAGCGGCGTGTTCGACGGTTTATCCGACATTGGTGCCTCCTTACGCTTGACGCTGCGGTTCGCAGGTTGTCGCTGTCATCGTCTCGACGTTTCTGCGCCGTATGGCTTTGCATGCAATTTACGCCGCGAACTCTGAAACTGTTTCGTCCCGGCGAATCGACTTCCTGGCCTCGAGGCGAAAGCCGCTCTCCCGCCGTAGTGTAGACGGCCGACACCACACCTGTTAGTGTCGGGATCGGCACCATGTCGCGACAAACGATTCCTGATCGCCTTCCCGGCACGCTCGACCTGTTGATTCTGCGGACGCTGCAGGCCGACTCGATGCACGGCTGGGCGATCTCGGAGCGTATCCAGCAGATTTCCCATGACGTATTGCAGATTCATCGGGGATCTCTCTACCCCGCGCTTCATCGGCTCGAGCACCAGGGATGGATCGAAGCGGAATGGCGCGTCTCGGCACTGGGACGGCGCGCCAAGTATTACCGCCTCACCGCGCCCGGTCGGCGTCGCGAGGAGAACAATTGCCGTAACCGCCGCGAGCCCGCCGGCCGGCGGCGGAGATGATTGACACGCTGGTCCACCCGTTCGACCCGGTCGCATTCGCCGTTGGGCTAAGCGTGATCATCGCGACATGTCTCATCGCTGCGTTTGTTCCAGCGCAGCGCGCCGCACACATCAATCCAATCGCGACGCTGCGCGCTGAGTGATTAGTCGGGGAGCTTCGCCCCCGCGGCATCCCCAGACGCTCGCTCGCGTCTTCCTTCAGCCGCGACGTGCCGAACTGGTTCTCCGCGTCGCCGACGCGCCCATCGTCGGCCGAGCAACCCGCCGACGCCGATCAGTAGGGCGCTGGTGACCGGGCCGATCGGGCTGGACAAGGTGTTGACGGCGATCGTGGCCGCAACGAGAAAGCCTGCCGCTGCTCCGATAGCGGTGGGTAAGCGTTCGGCGGGGTTGAGCCATTTGAATGCGGCGCCGAGGAACGCTGCCGCCGCACTGCCCATCGTTCCGCCAATGAGAGCACCGGCGAAGAGACCGGTCCGCCCGAACGCGTTTCCCAACACCGAACCGACGAAGGCCCCCGTTCCGCCCGCGAGAACGAGCAGCGCGAATAAGGCGTAGGACGTCACCGTGTCGTCTTTGTATCACAAAGTTTACGGCCATGGCGATCCAGTCGAAGCGCTCCGCTACGAATGAGACCGAGAGAGCCATCTGAACGCGCTGCGGTCGACGGCGTCAGCGTGCAGGGGCCAGTCGCTTCAGCTCTTCAGTCCAGTTGAGCACCACGTTGAGTCGACCGGAACCCGTCTCGTCCTTGACCATCACGAATCGCTTGCCGTCGGGGCTGACGTCATAGTTGGCGAGTGAGACGTTCTGAAAGACATATCGTTGGTCGAACAACTCGCGCGGCGGCGAGAGCGTGAGATCTTTATCCCCTGACACGTCCACGACCATCATCTTGTTTCCGATGCGGTAGAAGATCTCCTTGCCCGTCCTGTTCCAAAATGGCTGCGTTCCGCCCTGCGTGGATACGGCCCACCGCCGGTCGGGGCCGGGGAACGGACGAACATACACTTGCATCTGACCCGACTCGTTCGAGGCATACGCCATCCACTGGCCGTCGGGCGAAAACTGAGCGCCACCTTCGAATGCGGACGTCGACACCACTGGTCGCGGGGGCGACTGACCGCTGAGCGACAGCACGTAGATGTCGCGTGAGGTCTGGGCGTTCTGGCGCATGAACGCAAGCGTGTCGCCGTCACGTGAGACCGAACACGGAAGGTCGCCGGAAAGACTGCCGGCAATCGCTTCAGATTGACCGCTGCCGTCCGTGGCGATCCAGTACATCCCGGTCAATGTCCGGAACAGCACACGGGCGCCATTGGGCGTCCAAACGGGAAAGGCATTGCCGACCGTCTGTTCAGAGGTCAGCCGGGTCAACGTCGCCCGCGCGACGTCCTGTATCCACAAATCGCCATCCGCAGCCACAACCGTCCGGCGGCCATCCGGCGCCAGCCGGGGGTATTGATACCGTCTCCGGCTCTCGGTAATCGGCTGTTCCACTCCTTGACGGGATACCCAGACGAGTCGTGTCGTCCCGGCGTCGCTCGGTGCGTACGTCAATGAACCAGCATCGGACAGTGCCGCCAGCGGTGCGTCCATGGTCGTCCCCACGGCCAGACTTTCGAGGACGCGAACAACCGGCGCCGTCACTTGAAGCCGATCGATATCGAACGGCGCGCCGAGCAATGCGCCGTCGCGGAAGAACACCAGATGACCGCTCGGCGAATAGACGGGAAACGTGCCCGACTCGACGACGACGCGCCGCTCGCCGGCTGGCAGCGAGAGTGCCTCGATATGCGATGCGCCGCGGCTGCTGCCGGTGATAGAAGCGAACAAGAGGATGCGGCCGTTCGCAATCGCGTGCGGCCACGCGTGGAGGAGCTCGCGCTTTCCTTTGTCGAGCGTGGTGAGCTGTTTCGCCGGGCCCCCGGCGGCGGGCACTTGCCAGAGCGAGCCGGCGCGAACGAATGTGATGCGGTCGTCGCCTCCCCAGGCAGCGCCGGCCGAGAATTCAACGTCATGCTCAATCGTGGTCACGAGACCGTCGGCCAACGACACTCGTTTCAACGCGAGGTCCGCCGTGACGAATCCCAGCGCCCGACCATCCGGCGAGATGAACACCGCGTTCGCGTTCTCCGTCCCCTTGATCGGAACGGTCTCGAATTGATCGAGCTGACGCGTGTACAGCTGGCGCAAGCCATGAAACACACCGACAAAGGCCACGCGTGTTCCATCCGCCGAGAGCACCATCGCCGGAGGGTACACAGTCACGAGCTCAACCCCCGCGGGCAGATCCAGATCGAGACGTGTCACTGCAGCGGCGGATGAACCGGTGCGGCGAGTGGCCTGCTGCGTGACGAGGACCGCCACCACGACGGCGCCCGCAGCGACAACCCATGAAACCAGGTGCGTCCATCGTGCGGCTGCACGACGGGACGGACCGGACGGTGTCGTCGATGCAGGCGCGGCGATAGCCTCCTGAATCTCGATTCGCGCGTCGGCGATGTCGTGCAATCGATCGACGGGATCTTTCGTGAGACACCGGCGCAGCACCGATCGAACGCCTGGAGGCGTGTCTGCCGGCAACACCTGCCAGTCGGGGTCCGCTTTCAACACCGCGGTCAGTGTGTCGGACATCGTCTCGCCGGCGAATGCCGCGCGCCCCGTCAACATCTCGTAGAACACGCAGCCGAAGGCCCAGATGTCGGTCCGCTTATCCACCGCATTTCCGCGCGATTGCTCCGGACTCATGTAACTGTCGGTGCCGACAATGACGCCTTCCCGCGTTCGCGTGATGGACGGCGTTGATGCGGGCGAGCCCTCACCGCCCTTTGCCGCACCCGGCGTCGCCTTGGCGAGTCCAAAATCGAGCACCTTCACGGTGCCGTCAGGCTTCAGCTTGATGTTTTGCGGTTTGAGATCGCGATGCACCACCCCTCGCTCGTGCGCGGCCTCGAGCGCCTCCGCGATCTGCCGCGCGTTCCTCATCGCCTCGATAGTCGGCAAAGGCCCACGCTGCAATCGCTCGGCGAGCGTCGGTCCGTCGACAAGTTCCAGGACAATTGCATGAACGCCCGACGTCGCTTCGAACCCGTAGATCGCGGCGATGTGCGGGTGATTCAACGACGCGAGCAGCCGCGCCTCGCGTTCGAAGCGCGCCAACCGGTCGGGATCTGCCGAAAAGAGCGACGGCAGGACTTTGATCGCAACATCGCGACCCAGTCTTGTGTCACGGGCGCGGTACACTTCGCCCATTCCGCCGGCGCCGAGGAGATCGAGAATGTGATAAACGCCGAGCCGCTTTCCCGTCAGTGGCGCGTCCCCAGGATCGTCAAGGAGTGCGGGGGCCATCGCAAGAGCCGGCTCGTTGAGGAAATCTTCTTTCGACGCAGGTTGCGCCAGCAACGACTCCACCTCCTGCCGCAACGCCGCATCGTCCTCACACGCTTGACGCAGGAACGACGCCCGCTCGCCGGAGTCGCGCGCAAGCGCGTCATAGTAAATCCGGGATACCTTCTGCCATCGCTCGGGCGTCATTTCGACAACTCCCGCCGCAGCCAGGTGCGAGCGAGTTTCCAGTCGCGCATGACCGTCTCTGGAGAGATCCGCAGCACCGCCGCGGTCTCTTCGACGCTGAGCCCGCCAAAGAAACGCAACTCGACGACGCGGCTTCGCCGCTGGTCAAACGTGGCGAGGGCAGACAGCGCCTCGTCGAGGGCGACGAGATCTTCAGCCTGGTCTGGTACGGTCAACGCCTCGCTCAGCGATACCCGGATCGCACCACCGCCTCGTTTCCGATACTGCCTGGCTCGCGCGAGATCCACGAGGATTCGGCGCATCAGCCGGGCGGCCATCGCGAGGAAGTGTGCCCGATTCTGCCAGTTCACGTGCTGCGTATCCACCAGCCGCAGGTAGGCCTCGTTCACCAGGGCGCTGGCCTGGAAGCTGTTGCGTGCCCGTTCGCGGCGCATGCACCCTCGCGCGATCCGCTGCAGCTCGCGGTGGACGAGCGGAGTCAGTCGCGCGAGCGCCGTTTCGTCGCCGGCTCGCCAGGCCAGCAGGAGCCGGGTCACGCTGCCGGAGGACGCCTCCAATGGCGACATTCTACGCTCCATGCCATTTTTCGATCGTGCAACGCGCCTCCATGAACAGGAGGCTCTATGAACACGATTCGATGTGCGCGAACGCTAGTCATTGGAATCCCCCTCGCGCTGGTCATGACATGCGGCTCAAATCGGCAACTGACCGCACAAGCACCGGTCGTCACCTTGGCAGGACCTGCAGTCCTCGACGACTGGGGCACCAGATTCACGTCGCTCGGAGCATCGATCCCGGAGAACGCGTTGCGCACGCAGGTCCGCACGACCATCGCACAACTCGCGATGTTCGACGCCGTCAATGCCGCCCTCGACGGGCCGTATCGGCCCTTCGCCTCGAAACCCCCATCGGTACCGGGCGCGTCACCTGAAGCTGCGGCGATCCGCGCGGCTTACGTCGTCGCCGTCAACGAGTTCCCGACAAAAACTGCAGCGATCGAGAGCGCATACAACACGTCGATCGGCCGCATCGTCGCAAGCCCTGACGCCATCGCCGATGGTATCGTCGTCGGCGAGGACGCCGCGACTGCGGTGCTCGCGGCGCGCGTTGGAGATCACCGCGACGATCCGGAGCTCGAGGGCTACATCCCCGGAAGCGGCCCCGGTGTGTGGATCCCGACTCCACCTGCGTTCACGAATCCGCAGACTCCGTTCCTCCAGTTTGTCGCGCCGTTCGGCTATGACGATCCGACGCAGTTCCGTCCCCATGCTCCGCGAGAGCTCGATAGTCGAACCTACACCATCGATTACAACGAGATCAGGGACCTCGGTCGAGCGACGGAAACGAGCCGAACTGCCGAGCAGTCTGCGACTGCGCTGTTCTGGTCGCCATCGGCGAGCGCCTTGTGGACCGCCAACGTTCGCAGCCTTGCCTCTTCGATGGACCTCTTGACCGCCGCCCGTTTCGAGGCTCTTGGCATTGCTGCGGTGACCAATGCACTGATCGCATGTTGGGATGCGAAGTACACCTACATGTTCTGGCGCCCGGTTACTGCGATCCGCGCCGGCGATATTGATGGCAACGCCGCGACCGAACCAGATCCCGTGTGGACGCCGTTCATTGCCACGCCCTCCCACCCGGAATATCCCTCGGCTCACACCACGGTTGGCGCGAGCGTCCTTGCGTTCTACACAGTGTGGTTCGGCACCGATCAATTCCCGCTGGCGTTCACGGGTAATGGTGGACTGGTTCGTCATTACACCAGCGTCAAGGAGATACATGCCGAGGAAGGCAACGCGCGGGTATGGGGCGGGATGCACTGGCGCACCAGTATCGAAGTGGGTGCCGCAGTCGGCAGCCGGATCGGGAAGTACACAGCGACGCATCTGCTCAAGCCGCTCGATGACTGATCGATCGTCTGCGAGAAATCGCGTCCGTCAAAACGCGACGGCGGATGCTCCCTTGAGGCCGAGCAATTGCCTCACATCCGCCGGTGTAGCGATCTCGTAGCCGAGCGTTTCAATGATCGATCGCACCTTGATGACCTGCTCGGCATTCGAGCTGGCGAGCGTACGCGGACCAATAAACAGTGAATCCTCGAGGCCGACGCGAACGGATCCGCCGAGCAACACTGACTCTGCGGCAAACGGCATCTGATGACGGCCGGCAGCGAGAACAGACCACACGTAGTCCGATCCGAACAAACGGTCCGCCGTTTGTTTCATGAACATCAAGTTCGCGATGTCCGGTCCGATGCCGCCGAGGACGCCGAAGATCAACTGAACGAAGAATGGCGGCTCGATCAGTTTGCGATCGAGGATATGCGCCAGGTTGTAGAGGTGGCCAACGTCGTAGCATTCGTGCTCGAAGCGGCAGCCGTGTTCGCGGCCGAGCACCGAGATGATTCTGGCAATGTCGCGAAAGGTGTTTTTGAACACGAAGTCTTCGGTCGAGCGAAGATACGGCTCTTCCCAGTCGTACTTCCACGACTGATACCGATCCGCCAGTGGGAAGAGGCCGAAATTCATGCTGCCCATGTTCAGCGAGCACATCTCGGGGCGAAGCGCCGCCGGCGCCTTCAGTCGATCGTCCACCGTCATGTTCAGGCCGCCGCCGGTGGTGACGTTGATGATCGCGTCGCACCCTTCTTTCAGCCGCGGCAGAAATGCCATGTAGGCGGCCGGATCTGGCGTCGGTCTGCCGTCACGCGGATCCCGGGCGTGCACGTGCAGAATGGCGGCGCCCGCGTGAGCCGCCGCGACCCCCTGCTCCGCGAGCATGTCCGGAGTGACTGGGAGCGCTGGAGACATCGTCGGCGTATGGATGCCGCCGGTGAGCGCGCACGAGATGATGACCTTTCTAGTGTGTCCAGCCATAGTGAATTTCTCGCGTCATGCGCGGTGTGTGATGAAGCGCGCCGCCGCTCCTTCCTGATCGGCTTTGGCCGTCAGGAGCGGCGAGGGCGTCGGAGATTGATCGAAGGTCGGAAAGATTCGTTCGTGAACCGCTAGAGTCAAATCGAGCCCGACGAAATCAGCGGTTGCGACAGGACCCATGTACGGCAGGCGCATGCCGAATGTCCGGCACGCCATCAAGTCGACAGTCTCCGCATCGCAGATGCCGCCGGCGACGAGCGCGATCGCCTCCCGCCAGAGTGCCGCACGAAGGCGCCTTGCGCTCGTGAGCGCGCCGCCATTCAGCCCTGCTCCGAACGGACCAAGCGAGGCCGCCGACGACAGCGGCTCGTTGACGCGACGCGTCAGGTATGCCGCCAGTTCCGCGGCCGTTCGCTCTCGATCTCCGGGCTTCCAGGAGAGGAATCCCATCGCCGTCTTTGCGCCGAGCTCACCGCGCGCCACCTTTTCCCGAAGCAGACGCGCCGGCACCGGATCGCGATTGATCAACGGCAGCATCTCCGCCATTTCCGCCAGTGCCGCGCCTGCGCCAAGCTGGTCGATCTCCGCGAGAGGGCCACACACGGCCAACCTCCGACCGACCGTTTCGGACACGATCGTGTCGATGGAGTGCGCGTCAGCGCTTTCATCGGAGAGCTGCGCGAGTGCTTCGCGACAGAGCGCGTGCTGCAAGCGGTTGCCGACGAATCCCGGCAGGTCCTTCGCCACCAACACAGGTATCTTGCCGAGCCGTTTCGTGAACGCTGTGGCACGAGTGACGGTCGCCGCGTCAGTGCGTGGCCCGGAGATCACCTCGACCGGCGGTATCAGCTCCGGAGGGTTGAACCAGTGCGTGCCGATCGCGCGTTGAGGCTGAGCGGTTTCGATAGCGATCTCACCGATCGGCAGACACGACGAGTTGCTCATCAGTGTCGCGGAGGGCGCCACTGCACCTGCGTGCGCAAACACGCGCTGCTTGATGGCGAGGTCTTCGATCACCGCTTCGATCACGTAGTCGGCGCCGGCAACCGCCTCGTCGATCGACGACGCCATGCGCACGTTCAGCTTCTGAGTCCGCAGATGCTCAACGGCTCGGCGATGGACCTCTGGTTCGTGATCGTACGAGTTGACATCGAATCCGGCCCTGGCGGCGACGCCTGCAATGCCGCGCCCCAGCATTCCCAGGCCAATCACGGCGACCCGTTCAGTTCCGCTCATCGGCGACGTCGATTATCTCTCGGTACACGCTGGTCGAATTGTAGGTGATACTGAGCGCGTCATCAGGTGGAAGGAGCGTTTCGATGAATCGCCGCGACCTTCTCAAAGCGCTGGCTGGTGCTCCGCTGCTATTTGCGCGGCAGCGCCCGACGGTAACGACCGTCAACGGCGTGGTGTTCGGCGTCGAGACGTTCAGCTTCCACGATCTGCCACCATCCGGCGATCCGCAACTCATCCCGACGATCATCAAGAGCCTGCAGATACTTGGCATCGCCGAGTGCGAGATCATGTCCGGCCACATCGAGCCGTTTGCCAGTGTGATGACCGGCTGGTGGGTCCAGAGTCGGCGGTCGCCCGACTTCCCGCGGCTGCGCGAGGAGGCGCGACAATGGCGGCTCAGCGTGCCGATGACCTATTACCGGGATATCCGCCGGCGGTTCGAGGACGCGGGCCTGAGGATCTATCTGTACAACGTCAACTTCAACGAGACCTTCACCGACGCCGAGCGCGAGCGGACGTTCGAAGCGGCGCGGGAGCTCGGCGCGGAAGGATTCAGTTCGTCGACGGTGTTATCGGAAGCGCGGCGGCTCGTGCCGTTCGTCAAGACGCACAACATGTTCGTGGCGATGCACAACCACAACAATCTCGTGGATCCCGATCAGTTCGCGACCCCCGCGAGCTTCGAGACGGCGCTGGCCATGTCGCCGCTGTTCCATGTGACGCTCGACATCGGGCACTTCACCGCCGGCAACAACGACGCGGTCGCCTTCATTCGTCAGCACCACGACCGGATCATCAACATCCACGTGCGCGACCGCAAGCGGAACAACGGACCGAACCGGCCGTTCGGGCAAGGCGACACGCCGATCGCTGACGTGCTCCGGCTGATTAGAAACAATCGCTACTCGATTCGCTGCTATCTCGAGTACGAGTATGGATCATTCCGGCCGTCCCTCGACGAGGTCCAAACCTGTTTCGACTACTGCAAGCGCGTGCTCGCGTCATGACAGCGATGACGTCCGTTCGCAACTACGTGCTGCTGGCGATCGTGCCCATACTCACGATCGGACCTCGACTGGATGCGCGACAGGAACGCGACGCCGGCGGCTTCAAGGCCCCGACCGTGGCGCTCGAGCGAGGCCGTACGGTCTACGTCCTCAACCACTGTCATTTCTGTCACGGCGACGATCTGACACGCGCAACGATGGGCGCGGCGAATCTGACGCAGTCGGCATTGGTCGGCGCAGACGAGGACGGGAACATGATCGGACCTCTCGTCAAAGCCGGTCTGCCCAACCTGCAGACAGCGATGCCAAGCTACGTGGAGCTGACCTCGGCGGAGATCGTCGATCTCGCGCGATACATTCACTATCTCCGTCAACAAGCACGGTTCAGAGAACTCAGTCGCGTCACTAACGCGCCGGCCGGTGATCGGTCAGCGGGTGAGACCTACTTCAACGGTGCCGGCAAGTGCCGCTCGTGTCATTCGGTCGCTGTTGATCTTGCCGATATCGGTCGCAAGTACGACACGGCCACGCTTCGCGCGCGAATGCTCAGGCCACGCCCAAACGTGCCGACCGACGGCGTCAGCCCGACGGACGGTCAGGTCGCGCATCTGAAGCTGCTCGAGAACTACACGGCGGCCGACGTCCAGAATCTCGCCGCGTATCTCGGCGCGCGGTGAATCGTTAGTGATTAGCGACTAGTCGTTCTCGCTGTCACGCTGAAACGAGCCCACGATTAAACGCGAAGATACGAAGATCCGAAGAATCGAAGCTGCAGTCCCCGGCGGCGGCGGACGCCCGTCTCTGCCCGGCGCGCCATTCTTCTCTGCGCCCTCTGCGATCTTTGCGCGAGACCGGTATTCTCCGCGCTCTCTGCGTGCGATTCGCGGCCAAGGGTTTTGAAACCACTTCTACTCACTGATCAGCGATTACTGATGCGACTCCTGATGTGCGCGAACACGCTGCGGGCCGGCGTGCCATTTGACGAACGCCGTTCACCTAAGAAAGGGCGAGCGTTTCAAACCGGGCGCAGGTTCATCCGTTTCAGCCTCTCGATGAATCGCGCATCGTTACGGAGACTGTCCCACTGCGGCGCGACCGCGAGGTACACCAACCCCGGATCATGCAGATCCAGTGCGCGGTCGAGATGCGTGAACGCGGCATCGAGCTCACCAGCGGCACCGTGGAGCACCGCCCGCTGCACGTCGATCGCACCTCTGGCGTCGGGCGGGATTCGCGCGAGCATGATTCGAGCAAGTCCCGCATGCCCTCCTGCGGAGTATGCCTGCTTCATGTCGGCGTTTGTGCGAATCAGTTGCTCCATTGCGGCAGTCGGCACGCCAAATAGCTCTGCACGACGGACGTTCTCCGCGAGGAATTGCTCCACGTCACCTTGCTTCAAGTAAACGCCGGCGCGGAATTCGCCGGCAAGCAGGTGGCGTGGATCGATCTCGAGCACCCGGTTCGCCCAGCGGATCGCATCGTCATACCGCCGCTGGTTCCAACAGGAATTCGCAATCTCGGCGAACACAGCCAGGATTCCGGATTGCGCGCGAGCGCCTGCTCCCTGAAACGCAGCCCTTCCTCCAGGCGTCCGAGCGCATCCATCAGGCCGCCGTACGCCAGGAGCGCCTCGGTGTGTGAGGGATTGATCTCAAGCGCCCGCCGCAGGCTTCGTTCTGCAGCCGTCCAGTCCCACTCGCTGACGAAGAGCACGGTGCCCAGCGCCATCTGCGCATCCGCGCACTCGCTGTCCATCGCCAGCGCCCGCAGCGCCGACGACTTCGCCTCGGCAAAGGCCTCTTCGTACGCTACGACTCGGAGGCAGCCCTGAAGACAGCGCGCCAGCGCCAGCCCGGCGTGTGCCGTGGCGTACGACGAATCGAGCTCAATCGCCCCTCGAAACGAGGCGACCGCGGCGGCCAGCTCGAAATGGGACCCCGACAGCACACGGGCGCGTCCACGCCCCACGAGCTCGTAGATCTCCACAGGTCGTGGCTGGGCATGCAGCACCGCCGTCACGTGCTCCCGGGTCACCGGTGCGACAAACCGATACCCCGATCTCGTCACCGTCTCGATGTAGCCGCTCGAACGTTTGTCGTCGCCGAACGCCTTTCGCAGCGCAGCGATGTGGACGGTCAGAATGCCTTCTTCGACACACGTGTCCGGCCACACTTGCGAAAGGATTTCGTCCTTCGTGACAAGACTCCCGGCGTGGTGAAGGAGCAGGACGAGGACGTCGTGGGCTTTCGGCGAAAGACGAATGACGTTGGGTCCCTGTGTCAGCCGCCGCTCGCCAGCCTCCAGTGTGAACTCGCCAAAGTGAAAGACCTCGCTCGTGGCCATCGACGATTCGGCGAATCTTAGCAAAACCTTCGGGACGCCGCGGCAGAGCAGCTGCTAGCGTAGCGACATCTTCGAAGGAGCGACGGTAAGACGACGAGGTATCGGTGATGGAGGGGTTATGACGCTGCACTCACTTGTTCTTGCTCTGTCCGCGTTGACCGGCTTGGCGCTGCACGGTGGCCAGGAACGTGGCCTGTCGGCGGGGAGGGACGCCGGGCGCGCTGCGGATCTGGCAGCGATCGAGAACGCCCGTAAGCAGGACATAGTCGCCACGTTGTCGCGCGATCCGGTTGCGCTGACTGATCTTCTGAATCTCCATCGCCGGTACCGAACAACGAATGTGTGGGCGAAGCGCGATGGCCGTTGGCAGATCGTCGCGGCGCATATGGCGTTCGTCCTCGATCCGCAGCAGGCGGCGACGCTCTTCGGGGACGCAACTAACTAGGCCACCGGTTCTAGGCAGGCCTGCTAAAACCGCCACGCGATACCGGCTCTGACAGGTGCGAGCCCGAGGGTTTCTCCAGCCTCGGCACCGATGATCACGCGCCCATCCGCGAACATACTGAGCCGATTCCCCAGCGGCACACGCACGCCGCCGCCCGCGAACACTCCGCCAGCCTTGTTGGTAACTCGATCGCGGAAGAACTCATTGACGTTGGGCTGTGACGCGCCGATGCCGATCCCTCCGAGGGCATACGGGGTGATCCGGTCCCAGCCAAACAACGACAGCTGAACCTCGGCCGTCGCAAGGGTAACGGTGCCGCCTCGAAATGCTGACTGCATACCCCTGCCGTTGTTCGAGAACCGGCTCGACAAATGGCTGCGGTCCACTTGGGCCGAGAACGTGACATGAGTGTTGGGAGAGTAACCAACGCCGGCGGCGACGCTGAATCCCGAATCGATCATCGTTGGCCCAGCAGCGCCTTGGACCACGAATGACTGCGCCGTTGCCATCGCCGGACTGAACAGAAGAATCAACGCACCGAGTGTGAACCGCACGGATCGCCTCCTGCTTTAAGAGGCGCAAAATTCGTGCGAAGGGGCTCACGCGCGCAATCTCTTCGCTGTTGAGTTGGGGATGGCAGCGCGTGGGCCAGGCCGCTTAGGCGCAATATGAGCCATTTCAATGATACGATTTGGTTCACTTCATGGCACTTCTCACAGCTCGGGCGGCTGCGGCACAGCTCGGCGTCGGGTACTCGACGCTCAAGCGCTGGGTCCGAAGCGGACGCGTCCGGACCACGCGCACCGAAGGCGGTCATCATCGGGTCGCCGAATCCGAGATCGACCGGCTGCTGGCGCGCCACCAGCCGGTGGATCGACAACGTCGAGCACAAACCGAGAACAACCAATCGCTCGGCGGCTTGAGCGCACGCAATCGGCTGTTCGGGTACATCGAGGAAGTCCGCATCGATGGCCTGCTCGCGCAAGTGCAATTGCGCGTCGGCGATCAACGGCTGACCGCCGTGATTACCGCTGATGCCGTCCGTGGGTTGAAGCTTCGGCGCGGCGACGACGCGATCGCCATCGTGAAATCCACGGAGGTGATGATCGCGGTGCCGTCGCTGCGCGGTCGTGGGACGAAAGGAAAATAGGCGACCGAGAGGTGTTGCGACGCGCAGGTCTCGCACTGTGTATGCTGCGGCTGTTCGGACTGCCGGACGGCGTGACTCAACGTCCGCCAACAATCGCCGCGGCAGCCAATCTCAACTTCGCGTTGACCGAAATCGCCAACCAATTCGAGCGCGAGCGTGGAACGCGCGTCGAGGTTGTCTTTGGCGCGTCAGGCACGCTGACGAGGCAGATTCGCGACGGCGCGCCATTCGAGATGTTTCTCGCTGCGGATGAGGAGTTTCCCAATCAGCTCACCGCTGCCGGTCTGACGCGTGACGGGGGTGCCGTGTATGCGATCGGCCGACTCGTACTGTTCGCACCGAACGGCTCTCGTTTGAAAGTCGACGAACGCCTCGACGGCCTGTCGCGTCTGCTCAACGCCGGAGGAGTGACACGCTTCGCGATCGCGAACCCCGAGGTTGCACCGTACGGTCGGGCGGCCGAAGCCACCTTGCGGAAGCACGGACTGTGGGATCCGATTCGGTCGCGGCTCGTTCTCGGTGATTCGATTGCGCAAGCGGCGCAATTTGCGACAACCGGCAACGCTGTGGGCGGGTTGATCGCGTACTCGCTCGTCAAGGAGCCGGCGCTTGCCGACAAGGGGACGTACGCGCTCATTCCGCAAACCGACCATCCGACGCTCCGACAACGAATGGTGCTGCTGAAACAGGCGACTCCAGTCGTCGCGCAGTTCTATCACTACATGCAAGGGCCCGCGGCTCGAGCGATCCTCGTCAAGAACGGCTACGAGGCGCCACGCTAACCGCCGATGGACTGGGCGGCTCTTCGCATTTCGCTGTGGCTGGGCGCCGGAACGATCGCCATCCTCCTTCCGCTTGGCGTGTGGTTCGGCCGCCTGTTAGCCGTTCGAGATTTCAGGGGCAAGTTACTCGTCGAGGCGCTCGTAACTGTGCCGCTGGTTCTGCCTCCGACGGTCCTGGGCTTCTACTTGCTTCTGACGTTCGGCGCGCGCTCGCCGATCGGTCAGGCCTTCCAGTCTCTCGTTGGGCATCCGCTGCCGTTCTCGTTTCAGGGGCTGCTGCTCGCCTCGGCGATCGCCAACATTCCGTTCGTCGTGCAACCTATTCAACGGGGTTTCGAGGCAATTCCCTCCGACGTGCGAGATGCGGCCGCGTGCTGTGGTCTGACGCCGTGGCAGCAATTCCGCCGCATCGAGCTTCCACTTGCCTGGCCGGGTGTTCTGACAGCAGCCATCCTGACCTTTGCACACACGCTCGGCGAGTTCGGTGTCGTGCTGATGGTCGGTGGGAATCTGCCTGGCCAGACGCGGACACTCAGCGTGGCGATCTACGACCGTATGCAGGCATTCGACGATCGCAGCGCCGGGATCATGGCGGCGACGCTGCTGGCCATTTCCGTGGCGACGTTGATGACGACAACGGCTCTGTCGCGCCGCATGAGTCCATCTCGTGGCTGACCGTCCGCTATCGGTCGCGTTACGACAAGGCGGTCCAATTCCGCTGGACGTCGAGTTCACGTGTCACTCGGGAGAGGTCCTCGCGATCTTCGGTCCCTCGGGCAGTGGCAAGACGACCATTCTTCGTTCTGTGGCGGGCCTGTATAAACCTTCGCACGCGTCGATTCATTCGGGCGCGGACACCTGGACCGACACAGAGACGGGAACGTTCGTTCCCCCGTATCGGAGGGCGGTCGGCTTGGTCTTCCAGGAGTACGCCCTCTTCCCCCATTTAACGGCTGTCCACAACGTGATGACCGCGCTCGGTCATCGTCCACGCGTGGAACGGCGCGACAAAGCAGAGACGCTGCTCAACCTCGTCCACCTTGGTGGACAGTTGTCACGAAGGCCAAGCGAACTCTCTGGCGGCGAGCGGCAACGCGTGGCGCTCGCCAGGGCGCTCGCCCGCGAACCCGCGGTGCTGCTCCTCGATGAACCGTTCGCCGCAGTCGACCGCTCCGTTCGGCGCCGCCTGCAGAATGAGATTGACAGCCTGCGCCGCACACTGGATATGCCGCTCATCCTCGTCACGCATGACTTTGACGATGTCGTGCGCCTCGCGACGCATGTGCTGATGTTGGAACAGGGGCGCGCCGTCGCCTGCGGCCCGATTGCTGCGCTGATGAGTCGACCCGATCTCTCCTGGCTACGGGAAGCCGTCGGATTGGGCAGCGTCTTCGATGCAACTGTTGCGAAGCGGCACGCCGATCGTGGACTCGTCGAGCTGACATTTGACGGAGGCACATTGCTCGCACCAGCTCGCCACGTCGATGTCAATGCAGCTGTCCGTGTCCGGATTCCAGCCCGCGAAGTCGTACTGGCGACGAGCGCGCCAGCCGGGCTGAGCCTTCACAACGTGTTGGGCGGAACCGTGACTGCCGTTCACATCGACGCAGCGTTCGAGACCGTCGTCGTTCAGTTAGCCGTGGGTCGAGTCGAGTTGCTGGCGGAGGTCACACGCGATGCGGTGAGCAGATTGGGGATCGACGTTGGCCGGCCTCTTCATGCGCTGATCAAATCAGTGTCGATCGAACTTGTCGCATCAGACGGCAGCCATACGGGAGACGACGGTCGTTGAGCCGGTTCGCGTCAGTTTTTGGTCTTGAGTTTTTGGTTCTAAGTTTTTCGTTCTTGGTTCCGGTTGACCGTTTGCGGTTCTCAGTCAAGCGGCGGCAAAACAATGACGGACGAAGAACGAGCCTCCAAACCAAGCACCAAAGACCAAAAACTTAAAACCGACAACCGACTGTGACCACTGACCACCCGCGCCAGATTCCTTTCGATATCCCTCGCCCAGGGTGTCTCCTTCAGCATTCGGCAGCGAACATCGCGCGGCCTGACCTACTCGGCGGCTTATACCCGCTCGAAGCAGACTGACATCGCCTCGTCGGTGTTCGACGCATCAATTTTGAGGCTGGTAGCGCGCCAATTGAGCTTCGTGCGCGCGATTGCACGCCTTTGTGGTCGTGGAATATCGTGAACAGCCACATCCCGCTCAGGACACCGTTAGAGACGTTTCGCCGGGCGAGGCAGAGTCATGAGATTTTCGGTTCTTGCGCTATCGATGATGCTCCTGCCGGGTGCGGCAGCCGCGAACGACTGGAAGGTCAGCGACCCGGAGAAAGATCCGAACGCGACTGGCGCGAGAATGACGCTGCGCGTCGGGAAATCCGGAATCTCGCTGATTCCCGCGAACGACAGCCCCGTGGCGCGTGAGATCGCGCCAAAGGACGTGCTGGCAATTTGGTACGACGATCGCGTCGTCAGGTCCTACTCGCGGGAATGGTGGCGGAAGATCGACGAGGTGTGCAGCAACTGGTGCCGCGGGGAAGACATCACGATCCCGCTGACGCTTCTGGCGACGGGCGGAGCCGGGTACCTGGCGACGCTGCCCTTCGAAGACCATCGCCACTTCGTAAACATTCACTATCGTGCACCCGACGGCGCGCAAGTCCTGACCCTGCGCACGAACTGGTTCGACCATTTCTGGTTGATGACCGATCTCTCGCGAGCTGTCGGCCGCAAGTGGTTGAACATGCCGCAGCAGCGAACGAAGTTGTTCTGGAGTTGGACCGATCGCCCAAGAAGCTTCGATCCGGGCGCTCACGCTGGGAGCAACCAGCTCGATCGCGGGGAATACCACGTGCTGCTGTGGGACGATGGCAAGGGCCGCGGGTTGGTGATGTTCTTTAGCGGCACCCGCGACGATTCGACGCTCGCCGCAGCCGAACCGGTAACAGTGGAAAAGTCGACGGCCGGCGGCCCCGACCCCGAATACTGTAACGGGCGCGACCGCGTCAAGCACGTGCTGCGGCTGCAGTTCAAGAACAAACGGGCGACGTTCCCCGCCGCCGTCCGGTCATGCGGGGAGGCGGGTCAACGAGGCGGAGCTACGTAGCGCCTGAACCACGCGATGATCCGCGCATCCCGATCGCGGCGATTGTTGAGCGCCTCGTGGATCTCCTTCGCGTACACGATCAACTCGTACTCCTTCCGCAGGCTGCTCAACTTCGCCGCAAACACCAGCGCCTGCGACACCGGGACCTCTTCGTCGTCGGCACCATGAATCATCAGCAGTGGAACGTTGACCTTCTCCGGCCACTGCATGACGGATCGGTCGGCGAGCGTGGCGGCGCCTCGGGTCGAAAAATCGGGAATCAGCTTCATCACCCGGTTGGCAAAGCCGGGCATGCGTTGCTTCGCCGATTCCATCAGCCCTTGCATGTCGTAGATGCCGCCGACTACGGCGGCACCATTCACCGACACCCCGCGTTCGAGGGCCAGAAAGGTCATCATCCCGCCGCGTGACACGCCGTAGAAAAAGATGTTCTTCGGATCTGAATATGGGAGCGAAGACGCGAGTGAGACGAGGTTCACGACGTCGGCGACATCCGCGCCGCCGACCTCGTCCGCACCTTCTCCGCCGTCGTTGCCACGATATTGCGACGCCAGCACCACGAAGCCGTTGGCGGCGAGCTCATAGAAATCGAGAATGTTCGGCGCATCGATCTTGCCGATGTCCTGCACACCGCCGCGGTTGTAGATGATGACGGGATACCGCTTGCCCTCCGGATCGGTCGGCTTGACCAGAAAGCCGACGACCTTCAGCCCATCGCTCAGATACTGAATCCTGAGACATTCGATCGACGTATTGGTCTTGGCCCGATCGTATTCAGCCTTCGAGTAGAAGCGTTTGGTAAAGGACGTCTGTTCCTCGAACGTGGTGAATTGACATGGCGACTGCGCGACGACCCCAACCGTGGTCGAGACCTGTGGGCGATCGTGTGCGTGAGTGTTCACGAATGCGGCCACCAATGCGGGAAGGAAAACACCGGCAAGTGCTCTCATGGGCTGAGTTCCTGAAGATGACGGAGGTGCCGCAACACGCGATGCCCGGTCTATACGCGGGCGCGGTTTGGATCGTTCACACAGGGCCCACAGTTCATTGAACCTATCCGTGTTTATCTGTGTTCTTCCGTGGCTGAATCATCCGTGTTCTTCCGCGGGCGGAGACTTCCGGGCAAAGTTCGACGGACGCCGACGCCGCCGTGGCGGCGGCTATACTGGGACAGTCGGCGAGGTTGGCGCGGAGGACCGATGAGCGAGCCGCGAAAAGGCATTCCGGAAGGGGCGTCAGAGGTAATCCCTCGACTCTTCTGCCGCAATCCAGGCGCCGAAGTCGAATTCTGCAGTCACACGTTTTTCGCTGAGGAGCGTGTTCGAAGGCCTGGTCCGGACGGGACGCTTGCCCACGCATTAATCATGATCGGGTCAGCCATGGTGATGATCGAGGCCGAATGGCCGGAGGCCGCCAATCGCGCGCCGGCTCTCGACGGCAGTACGCCGGTCGTCCTATACGTGTACGTCGAAGACGTTGACGAGACGGTGCAGCGAGCCGTGGCTCACGGTGCCAGGATACTCATGGCCGCAGCGGACCAGCCCTGGGGCGATCGCATCGCATGGTTCATCGACCCCGAAGGACACGTCTGGACTGTTGCGACGCGTGTCGAAGAGACAACGGAACAGCAGCGGGACGAGCGTCTTGGTACGCTGCTGGACAAATCGGGTTCGGAGAGCAACTAGATGCCGGCGGCGAATGCGATGGGCGTATTGGTGAGCCACGTCAGCGCATAGGCCGAATCGGGCGCAGCGCTTACCGCCCAACCATCTTCAACAAGGGCTCGGGATAACGTGCACCATGCAATTCAATCTCTGACGCGACGCGATCGATTTCTCGAACATCGTCAGCGGTGAGATGAATGTCCAGGGCGCCAAGGTTCTCGTCGAGCCGATGACGCTTCGTGGTCCCGGGAATCGGCACAATCCATGGCTTTTGCACGAGTAGCCAGGCAAGCGCGATCTGCGCCGGCGTCGCGTTCTTGCGCGCGGCGAACGGCTTCAGCCATTCCACGAATGCGAGGTTCGCCTTCCGGTTCTCTTCGGTGAAGCGCGGCACGATATTGCGAAAATCAGTCGGTTCGAACGTCGTCTTGTCGTCGATGGTGCCGGTCAGAAATCCCTTGCCGAGCGGGCTGAACGGCACGAAGCCGATGCCGAGTTCCTCCAGCGTCGGGAGGATCTCGCGCTCGGGCTCGCGCCACCAGAGCGAGTACTCACTCTGCAGTGCGCTCACCGGCTGAACGGCGTGGGCGCGGCGGATCGTCTGCGCCCCTGCCTCTGACAGCCCGAAGTG
>DASTVZ010000035.1:0-15363 GCA_035758845.1 Vicinamibacterales bacterium | reverse complement strand
AGAAACCAATCCTTCGGCGCGCGCGTCGCATCGGCACTACATCAGACATTTCGGAGAACGCAGCGAGTATCGCGTGTAGCAAGCGTGTGCTCGCGGGTCCGCTCGAGGAGTTGAGTGAGAGGACCACCTTGAAATGCGGTCCGCATCAGCCGGCAGGTCCCGTCGGCGTCGTACTCCGGGCAAATCACGCGTTGCACAGCGCCTTCGAGGTTGGTCACCTCGGTCACCTGGGTACCTGAAACGGGACATGTGAGCGCTTTGATCGACATTGGGCTGTCCTGACCAATCTCCGTCAGTAACATCGGCTACCACAAGTCCGCTGCAAACAACTTGCTGACGGAACCGGATAAAACGATCAACCAGATGGACACGTCTCGACCATGACTTCGCCCGGGGCCAGCCCATCGAGTTCGTCCGGCCGAGCGGTAGCGCGAAAACCAAGCCGCAGAAACGCATCCTGTGCTGCGTCAATCTCGAGTGCGCACTCCGCGCCATCGTCGGTCTGCTGAACACGCACGGCACGTGGCCGTGGAGCACATAGCGAAATGCCGTTGGTGAACCTCAGTCGCAGCACGGGCTCTGATCCGCTGCGCTCGAGTGTCACGGATTCCATGCCGATCGATGGAATGCGCGTGACCGGTGCTCCTCGTTCAATGCCGTGAATCGTACCCAGCCAGGCGCGATGCTCTCGGCTGAATCGCTCGACGAACGCCGGCCATTCGGACGCCGGGATGTCGTGAGTCGTCATTGTTGCTTACTCCCCAGATAACGCCTGCACCACCGCAACGTCAGCTACGTCCACCTCGCCATCAAGTCGAATCGCATGCTGACGCACGATCTCGACAATCGCGGCGTTCGACATCACGCACTCCGTTTGACTGTGGCGGCCACACGGTCAGGCGCCGAGGCAGCGAGCAGCTGTTGCACTTCTTCATCCCTCGTCTGCGAGAAGTCGAGGTACCAGAGTCCGACCGCGCCGAATGGTTCTGGCGTAAACATGCATTCAACCTCGTCTGCCAGCTCCCGCAGGACACGGCACGTCTCCGGCGCTCCGACGGGCACCGCCACGACGACACGGGAGGGATGCAGACGGCGAACTGCCATAACTGCTGCGCGCATGGTCGAACCGGTGGCTAACCCATCGTCGACCAGAATCACGATCCGTCCGCCGACGGTGACGGGAGCGCGACCGTCGCGATATGCACGCTCGCGGCGTTCGAGTTCGAGCCGCTCGCTGTTGGTCACCGCGTCGATCGCGGCAGGTGAGATGGGATATAAGGCCAGGACTTCGTCGTTGAGTACACGCACGTCGCCGCTGGCGATGGCACCCATCGCAAGTTCGGGGTACCCAGGAAGGCCAAGCTTTCGGACGACAAACACGTCGAGAGGGGCGTCCAGTGCTCGAGCCACCTCATAGCCGACGGGTACGCCGCCACGAGGCAACGCCAGGACCACGACATCATTCCTGCCGGCGAACCGGCGCAGCCGTGCAGCGAGCGCCACTCCCGCATCGTGGCGATCGGCAAACCGCTGTGAGTACCCGCACGTATCCATGACGCGCATCCACGGTGCAATGGCAGTACCGACTGTGTCTGCGGAATGACTGCGGCGGCGCGATGATTCTTGGGATTTCAAGAAAGACGACCGTGGGATATTCCGCACTGGTGGCGGAGATTTCAACAACCTCCATCCGTGAGAGATGCCGTATAGCGTCAGCTCGATTGGGATCCGGAAGTCGACGCAGGTGGGCAGAAGACACAAAGCCTCAGGCATCGTCGGCAATAAGGGCCGACGATGCTGAGGCTCCGGCGCTCGGACCGCGGGCACACAAGGCGCCGTCAGACATTCAGGCGGCAACGATGTGCGGCGTTGGGTGATGTGGCGAACAGATCTCCTGCAGCACCTCCACGATCGCTTTGTTGCTGATGCCCTTGTCGGTCCGCGCGGCAAGTAGGATGTCGTTGACCGACAGAACTCCCAGCAAGCGCCCGCCATACCCAACGACTGGCAGCCGACGGACGCGCGCCTTCTTCATCGTCGCGAGGGCCTGGTGTACGTTGTCCTCTGCGACACACGTCGCCAGCTTCGTCGTCGCAACAGCGCCAACCCGCAAAAGCGAAGCGCGCTCGTTCTTGGTCGCGAGTGCGATGTACATGTCGCGATCGGTGACGACACCGACCAACTCCCCTTCGTCGACGACCGGCAAGAAGCCGCAGTCACCCTCCCACATCAGCTGCGCCGCTTCGGCGACGGTCGTATCGGGGGCGCAGGTCCTAACGTCAGTCGTCATGATGTCTTTGACCTTCACGAATCCTCCTATGCGGCCGTCTTCGTCACCTTCGGCGCGTCCTGGACCGCCACCGTTTGAACCCTGGCCTCGGGTTTCGCTGGCAACGGAATGCTGACCTCCAGCACGCCGTCGGCGAACGTGGCTTTCACATCTTCGAGCTTCACGCCGTCGGGCAGCGGAACCGCACGATAGAAGCTGCCGTACTCACGCTCGCAGCGATAGAAGTTCTCCTTCTTCTCCTCTGCCTCGCTCCTGCGCTCACCGGAGATCGCGAGATGACCGTCGGCCAACTCCACTTTCACGTCTTCTTTTTTCAGGCCTGGCAGGTCGATTTTCGTGATCAGTCGGTTGTCTTTCTCGAACACGTCGATCTCAGGGAACCAGTTCGCCTCTGCCGCCGGCTTGGTCTGGAAGAACGGGAAGCGGAGCGGCGGAAACGCGGATGTCTCGAACATGCGATCCAGGTCCGCGGTCATCTGCCGGAACAATGTGAATGGGTCGCGCGGCGCCAATGCGGTTTGCTTTTTGAGTGCCATGACTGGCCTCCTTCGTTTTCGTGGTCAGAACAGCGACTTCCTCTTCTGGTTGTCGTGATGCCCCAGATTCAGAAGTGCAATGAAAGTACCGTTCGGTTGGACGCCGATCGTCCTCTGTCTTCGAGGCCGACACGGTATGACTACCGGGTTCCCGGCGCGTCCTCAGGGTTTCAGGCGATGTCGGTTCGCAGCGTCCATATTGCGGTTCGTCATTGAGCGGTCACGGCGTGTGCGCTGATGTCCGTCGAAATGCGCTCGTATCGGGCGCGGATCGTCTGGTCTATGTCCTGGACGATGTCCTGGACCGTCTCCACTTCGACGGCCGCCTCGTGGGCGCGAACGCGCGCGGCGAGGACGCCGTCTCTGACGACGCTGTCGATCCAGCGCGAGAAATCGTGAACGCCAAGTCTCCGGCGACTCGGCGGAGATCATCGAGACGACGACCGGTGGCTAGGATGACGGCGATCCCCGCATCGCGCGCCTCGGCAATCGCCATCCGCACCGATGGATCCATCACGTTGTTATGGGCGATCGTGCCATCGTAATCGAGTGCAATCGCGCTGAGCTTCATGGCCCTGTCCGCGGCGCGAGTGCGCGGGCGGCGGGAGCCGACTCGCCAAGCCATCGCGACGGCTTCGGCGCCCGGAGTGCGAACCGTTCGATCGCGTTACGTTCGAGGTGGGCGATGGCTTCTTCGACGTCGTCTGTGACCAACAGCAAATCGCGATCGCGCGGTCCGATGGCGCCAACGGCCGCCATGCGTTCGAGCAGATCGGTGAGGGGCCGCCAGTACTCCGTTCCCATCAGAATCATGGGAAACTGCCGGATTTTTCCGTTTTGAATCAGAGTGAACGCTTCGAACAGTTCGTCGATCGTGCCTACTCCCCCGGGCAGCGCGATGAACGCGTACGAGTACTTGAAGAGGAGCACTTTCCGGACGAAGAAATATCGACACGTTACCCATCGGTCGAGGTAGGCATTCGGCTGTTGTTCTTGTCGTAACACGATATTGCAGCCAACCGAACGTCCACCTGCCTCCCGCGCGCCGCGATTCACGGCTTCCATCAGCCCCGGACCGCCGCCGGTCATCACCGTGAAGCCGATGTCAGCGAGCCGCTGTCCGAGGCGTCGTCCCAACGCATAGTACGAGTCATCGCGGCCAAAGCGAGCCGAGCCGAATACGGTGACACACGGTCCGATGAAATGGAGCACGCGAAAACCGCGAAGGAAATCGACCACCGCACGCAGCAGCAAAAGCAACTCGCGGGTTCGCGAGTGCGGTCCCTGCAGCAGCGCGCGATCGGCTGATGTTGGTCGGACTGGCGTCATCGCATCCATTACAGTTGACGACCGCAATGAACATGCCCGCTTTACACCGCGACATCCGACCGTTGTGAACGCTCGAAAGCCCGGGCGGCTGCCGGATTCCCGGCAGCATCTGGCGCCCGATCGGGTGGAACGAGCCCACTGGTCACCAACCGAACGGCGTGCATTATGCGAATGGTGCCAGCGATCGGAGGCGCGATGGATCGAATCTTCCTGACGGCGGCTCTGGCGGGAGGAACGATCGCGCTCTCGGCCGAGACGCCAATTCAGGTGTCGCATCAGATTGCCGGCAGCGCGATCGAATACAGCGTGGCACCTGGGGAGACACTTGGAGGCATTGGTGCCAGGCTCGGCGTTGATGTCGCGACAATCGCGTCAACCAACCATCTGCGCCGGACCGCGAAACTGACGGTTGGTCAGGTGCTGCACATTGACAATCGGCATATCGTGCCCAGCGTCCCTGGTGCTTCGATCGTCATCAACATTCCACAGCGGATGCTCTTTGTGCTCGACGCCAACATGTCGGTGCAGGGATTTCCGGTCGGACTCGGCCGTCCGACGTGGCCGACGCCAACTGGTCCGTTTTCCATCCTGACAAAGGAGATCGACCCGACCTGGGACGTTCCCGTATCGATTCAGCGCGAAATGGAACAGGCAGGAGAGGAACCTTTGATGAAGGTCCTTCCCGGGCCCGACAACCCGCTCGGCGATCGATGGTTCGGATTGACCCTACCCGGCGTCGGCATTCACGGAACCAACGCGCCGGCGAGCATTTACCATCACCAGACGCACGGCTGCATCCGGCTCCATCCGGATGATGTCCGTATGCTGTTCGATCGTGTGCCGGTCGGAGCGACGGGTGAGATCGTCTACGAACCGGTTCTGCTCGCTGTCGTCGACGGCCGGATCTACATCGAGAGTCACCGCGACGCTTACCGCCGATTCTCGAATCCGCTCGCGCGGCTTCGTGCGACCGCGGACCAATTGCAGCTCGGGAGAGCGATCGACTGGAGGCAGGCTGCCTCGGTCATTCACGAAAATGCCGGGATCGCCCGGGACGTGACGGGTGGTGCGACAAACTGAATTCGTCGGCTAAGCACACAGATGTGCCACTGATGGCGTCGGAATCGCAAACCTTCACGTCCAGACGCCGCGTGATTTTCCGCGTCGGTCGTGACATTTCCACCGCATCGACTTCCGTCTGCGAAGGACACTTAGCCGAGAACCCGCCACTGGGACTACGGCGCCGACGACCCACTGGGGCGTCGGAGCCGATCAGCGCTGGCACGACGCGTGCTGGAGCGATCCATAAACGCGGAGGTTGTCATGATTGCTCTCAAGAAGGTCCTGGTGGCGACCGACTTCGGACCAGCATCCGAGTCGGCGTTGCGATACGCGCAGGCGCTGGCGCGAAGCTTCGGCGCCCAACTGCACGTGCTCCATGTCGTCGAGAATATCCTGACTCGCGGCATGAGCGGGTATGAATACGCCGCGATTTCGCCGGAGGTTCAGCAGGATCTCGAGCGCGCCAGCCGCAAACAGACGGAGGCACTCGTGACTGACGAAGATCGACGCGACTTGCACGCGATTGCGGCGACCGTCACCAGCAACCATCCGGCCGTTGCGATCGTCGAATACGCCCGCGACAAGGATATCGAACTGATCGTAATCGGCACGCACGGCCGCGGCGCGCTCGCGCATATGTTCATGGGGAGCGTCGCCGAACGCGTCGTGCGTCTCGCGCCCTGTCCCGTGCTGACCGTTCGGTGTCCCGAACACGAGTTCGTGCTGCCAGATGCGCTGGTGGCCGCGGCGCAGCAACAGCCCGCGACGTCCGGCGCGAAGTAGCCGCGTTCCTCGCAAGAACGGAGCGAACCCAAGGATCGTGCGACCAGCAGCGGTGAGGGTTACTTCTGCGGCCGATTCTCGGAAGAGGCGAGCACGCGCCGCAGCGTGGAGGTAGACTATGACAGACAAAGATCTCAAACAGACGGTCCAGAACGCGCTGGACTGGGACCCCAGCATCGACTCGAGTGACATCGGCGTCTCTGCCGACGAGGGGGTCGTCACGTTGCGGGGCAACGTTAAAACGTACGCGGAAAAGTACGCGGCGGAGCGTGTCTCTCTCCGCGTGTTCGGAGTGAAGGCGGTTGCGAATGATCTCAGCGTCCACCTGCCGACCATCTTCGAACGGACGGACACGGAGATCGCGCAGGCAGCCGTGACCGCGCTCAAATCGAATATCGTGGTTCCCTCGAGCCGCATCACTGTGACCGTGTCTGACGGCTGGATCACACTCAAGGGCAGCGTCGAGTGGCAGTATCAAAAGGACGCGGCCTCGCGCTGTGTCCGCGATCTGTTTGGCGTGAAGGGCGTCTCCAACACGATTGCCGTTGAGCCTCGTGTGAAGCCGACCGAGGTGCGCGACAAGATCGAAGCGGCCTTCAAGCGAAGCGCGGAAGTCGACGCACGCCGAATCAATGTGAACGCATCCGACGGGAAGGTCATTCTCAGTGGGAACGTTCGCTCCTACGCGGAGCGCCAGGAAGCCGAGCGCGCCGCCTGGGCCGCGCCTGGTGTCACCCAGGTCGAGGATCGTCTCGCCATCGTTCCCTAGCACTTGTCGATTCATGAAGAGGGGCGCCGCACTCGACGGCTGGGCGCGGCGCCCTGTTTCCACGCACGATCGACCGGCTTCGGATAGCAGATCGTCCGCGCCCTGGGACGCGGATTCGCTTATCGAAGAGCGGCGTGTTGGTCGTCGACGTGCCCGGCGAGGTTGAGGAGATCCGATACCGTGACAATACCGACCAACCGGTTTCCGCGCACGACTGGCACAGCCGTCTGCGGGTGGTCAGGCATCATCAATGCGGCCGCGTCGCCCACCGTCATTTCAGGGTTCAGCACGGTGATATTGCGGATCATCGCGTCCTCGACGTGTGACGCTCCTTCCGCCGCACGGTCCTTCAGACTTGCGGCGGTGACCAGTCCAACGACAGCCTTACCTTCGACGACCACGAGGTGATGAAGCCGCTTTGCCTTCAGCCGATGTTCCGCGGTTCTGATCGAGGCACGCGGCGAGATAATCGCAACCGGCGTTGTCATAATCTCTTTGAGTCGCATATGCGCCTCCGCGTTGCGACGCGTTCAGTGCCCCTTGGGCACTTCAACCCAGATCCATCCGCGCAGGTCACCATCCTTGAAGCCGGTCGCGCGGTCCGCCGGGTATCGATCCTTCAGTTCTTCTCGAACACTAACGTCCAGCTCTTCGTCAACACCGTGGCACGGTGAACACACAGGTCGGTGAACGACGGGACTCATGACTCCCACCCTATCGCCGAGATCAACGACGAAGTCGTCAACACTTGCGCTCTTGGCGTTCGCGTACTGCTTCACTATCGGAGCGGCCCAAGGTCTCGGTGCGTTGGCCGGGATCCGTAGCCGTGCCGCGGTGCGGCCTGCAGCGATGCCCTCTTCGCGGGCCAGACGGTGGAATAGCGCCGTGGCCGAGAGGTGACAAACACGGATCGCATCCGCGAGACCGCCAGTGCCAAGCTCCCTCGTCAGCTCTGAGGACGTCGCACTCCGGATAGCAAGGATTACGAGCTCCCCATGGCGCACTGCGGGTTGGAGTTCCGCCGGCGCCTGCTTGCGTGGATACGTCGGCCACTGGTGGGCTGACTGTCCGAACAACACTCCCAGGTGCAGCGACAACAGCGCAGCTGTCACACCTGTAATCAACCGCGCGGGCATTTGAACCTCCTGACGCTGTCGGGCGACCCGCCCGTCATCGTTTCATCACGCACAAGTCCTGCCGTTTCAATCCAAGTCGAGAACGGGGGCGAACCGGAATGCTGCCGCCGGATTCTCGGCAGTGATGCTCGGCCAGCAAAACGTCGGCGAGCGTGTCGACGGGAATTTCGCGGCTTCCGCGAAATCATCTGCGGCAAGACAGTTCAATGGTGCTGAATCGACAGCTTGGCATGGCTGTCAGACCGCGGAGTGGTCTTGCAATCATGAATTCCGGCCGTGCTCGTCTGTGACGTTCGTTGGATCTCGTGTCCTGTGCCAAGTGCCGCGTTGACTTCGTGCGCAATATCTCGAGCAGCGTCGGCCTGGATCGACAGGATGTCTCGCGCCCGCCGGGTGTAGCTGCGCGCCCAGCGGTTCTCATCGCTGGCAGCGTCGACCAACTGAGCGTTGATACGAGTCCATCCGCCAACCCTAGCGATCGATGCGAGCAGTACCCACTCGACTCCCAGCTCCTCCGCCAGGTCGGCCAGCGAATTCCGTCGGCCCCGATAGACCATCGACGACGCCCTGGAAATGATCCGCAGGCCGCGGTACTGAACCAACTCCGTGATCAACGCATCGGTCATCGCATCGGCCAGGACTTCGTTCTTGGGATCGTTCGAGAGATTAATGACCGGGAGCACGGCTAGTGACGGTTCTGAGTTCTGTCGATGGGCCGGACGGATCCGCCGAGAGGCGAGCAGTTCCCCAAGATGTTCGCTCGCGCTCACGAGGTCGCGAGCCAAATCACGTGTCAGCGCATAGCGATCGTGCGGGTCTTTCGCCAGACATCGGTCGATGATCCATCGCACGGGCGGAGGAACCGCAGGGTTAATCTGCACAATCGGGAAGGGTTCGTCGCGAATGATCGCAGATAGCGTGTCAGCAACCGTCGGCCGCTCGAACGCCCGGCGTCCCGTGAGCATTTCGTAGAGAACGGCGCCGAACGAAAACTGATCGGAGTGGAATTCCACCGCGCCGCCGCTGGCCTGTTCCGGCGACATGTAGCCAACGGTTCCGAGCACCATGCCTGGAGCGGTGCGGATGAGCGTTCGCTCGTTGTCGACCGGTTCCTCGGATGGTCCGGTGGAAATGCGTTTCGCCAACCCGAAATCCAGGATCTTTGCGAATCCATCCACGGAGACTTTGATGTTCTCAGGCTTCAGATCGCGGTGCACAAAGCCAACGTCATGGGCCTTGGCCAGCCCGTCGGATATCTGACCCCCAATTTGTAAGGCCCGGCGCAGTGGGATCGCGCCAACCTTCAGAATGTCGCGCAGCGTATCCCCTGCGACGAACTCCATGCTGATATACGGCTGGTTGCCGATCTGGCCCGCATCGTAGACAGTGACGATCGCCGGATGGTTCAACGCGGAGACAGCTTTCGCCTCAGCGTCGAAGCGCTGAAGCTGCTCAGGATCGGCAGCGACATGCGCGGGCAGTAGCTTGAGTGCGACAACCCGGTTCAAGTTCGTGTCATGCGCCCGATAGACGACCCCCATTCCGCCCGCGCCGATGAATCCCGTGATTTCGTAGGGACCCAGGCGCGCTCCACGAGTCACCCGCTTCAGATCCGGGAGATCCGATGCGATCGTCGGCTCGACGAAAGGAGCCATGAAACACCATCCATGGAATCTTCGCAGCGCTACGGCTGGGTCAAAGGCACGACAATCGCGTTCGTGACGAAATCGACAATCAGGTTTGCGTCGGCATCCCACAGTACGAGGTCGCGGTTCCAGAATCGATATTCAAGTTCCGCGGGTAACGGCGGCAAGACCGCCAGGATGTCAGGTGGCATCGTCGTCAGTGGAAGATCGTCGGGCCAACGGGCATGGACCGCGGGAGCGGGCAGCGGAAATCCCGTGAGCTCTTCCTCATCATGGGTCCGTAGCAAGAGTTGGAGACCCTCTCCCTTGCAACCGGTGTCGACCGCATGACGAAACGCCGTCGCAATTTCTGGTGTGAAGATGTCTCCGGCCCGAGCGTTCGGCCGCGCGCGGACAAGTGCGCTCGCGAGCGCTTCAACCGATTGCCAGATCCGCTCCGTATCGGTCGTGACGATCAATGGCGGCACCGTGCGTGCCACCTCTCGATGCAGCTCCGCATAGGCGCGGACACGGTATCCGAAATCTTCCATCGCGCGCTGGTCGATCCGATCAACTGCTTGCGGTTTGCCGGCAAGCGGCGTTCGGGACGGCGGACCTGGGGGCACGTAGACAAGGCCGACCAAGACGGCTACCCCGCTGATTCGTAAGTACCCGGTGATCATGTGACCCTCCGAGGTTCGGCTTCGTGGAGGGATCTCGCAATCGCCGTACCTGATAGGGTTGCACCCAGATCTGCGGTCGAAGTGCCGGGAATCCGGCGGACCACTGGTGAATCAGTCAGTGAGCGGCGCGCGCGATTGGACTCACGGTAAGGGTGTCGCGCCTCTCAGCTTTTGCCTTGGCCTGGATCGATTCGATGTACTTGACCAGGCTGTTGATCCGCTCTTCGTTCACGTCGTTGCGGTTGTCGAGACCTTTGAAGATTGGGCCCCACACCGGCATCTCGCTGGATCCGTGCGCCGGTGTGGACTTCTGGTTCTTGCCGCGAATCGCCTCGTCCACCTGTGCGGCCGGAAACTTCCCACCATTTCGCTGCGTGAGCAAGGTGAGGTCTGGCGGTGGTGTCTTCAATGCAGAAGCGACGTGACCTCGGCCCTTGCCATCACGGCCATGGCATGATGCGCAGTAGAACTCGAACAAGTCACGTCCGGCCAGCGAGCGGATCACAAAGTCAGGCGCTTTGCGCTCGGTGTCCTGCGTCGACAGCGCTGAGGCCGGACAGACGACCGCGAAAAACAACGCCACAAGTGAAAATTTCATAGTTTTCATCAGAACGGCCATATCGCCCTCGCACTCTTGGAACAACCCCGGCATGCCGGAACTCAGGCAGCCCCGTCGACTGCGCCGGGGGTGCTGTCAATATTTCAGCGCATTGCAGCAAGCTGTCCCAAATGCATGAAAGGTGTGCAAGAAATCGACCGGTCTCACGCACGTCGATCTCGGCGAGTGGAGGTCAGTGTGACGGGACCGGTTGACGCGTGACTCGCCATGTGCCGCGGAGCTGGCGCACACCATCTTCGCAGATGGAAGTGAAGGTCCCCTCGATGGCGCGGGACCACGCCGCGCCAAGGAAAGTTGCCGTCGCCTGACAGCGGCGATCCGGATCCCAGTAGGATGCGATGGTGCCGCTGATCCTTCCCTGTTCGGCTCGGACGAACCTAATCGTAAGCAGCTGTGTATATGACGCGTCAATGGGTCCCTGGCGAGGATCGCCAGGCGGATACGGACGATACGGAATGCGTGTGCCCTCCGCAATCATCAGCACATCGCCTGAGGCCTGCTCGTCGCTGGCCGACAACGTGAACTCGATCAAACCTCGCCGGTTCGCCGCTGAAGTCGTGTAAGAACCCGTCCAGCGGCCGGCGAGGATTTCCCAGTCGGCGCGGCTTGCAAACACGGGGACGAGCGGGGGATTCGCCGCGCATGCACCCGATCCGATCATCATCGCAATGATGGCGAGTATCACAGACCGCCGTAACCGCCGTTGATCCAGGTCGGCGGGAGTCGAAGACGAACTAGACATTGGATCGAGCGAGAAGGTAGTTCCCATCACGCGTCTGACGCAGAAATTGGGAGGCCTCGAGCGTACCCAGGAGCGCGTCGCATGTGTCCGAATTGAGCGCCCAGAATCGTTGCGCCTGTTTCTTCGTGAGTCGAAGCCCCGGCATCTCCAGAAAGTCGCCTCGAACAATCGCGAGCAGGCGGACGAAATCGATCTCACGGCAGGAACGTCGCACTTCAACGACTGCGCTCATCATCCATCTCTGAAGCTGAAGAACGGCTTCAAACTGAGCAACTACTGTACCTGCGCGCAGATCCTCGAGTGCACAATACCGGTAGCACCGGTCACCGGAGCGATCGGGGGAAAATTCACATGCGCGGGGAAATTTGCTGCGAGCGCGCCTGCTGGTTCTGAACCCAGCCAGACACGCGCTCCTCGTTTGCGCGACGACGTTGCAAGACGTCGAGCCGGCATCGCTCATGAACCCGACCGACAGCCAACTGGCCTGATCGTGGTCGCGCGGTGGATTGCGTGGCACCGACTTTGCCACGTACTGTGACGCAGGAGCTGGAGCGCCGACGCCGACATTCGTGCGGCCAATCCAGAGAGTCGAGTGTTCACCAGATTCGTAAGCGTTGCGTTCATAGTCGTCCTGTTAGCCGCAGGCAGTCCCGCCAGAGCCAGAGCTCAGGCCGCCACCCCCAGTCAGCAGCCGGTGGTCGACCGGGGAGAGGAGCGTGTCCCTCTCGCGCAGGCAGACGCGTCCTCCATGTTAGAGGAGCCACTGCGCCTGCAGGGCCAACCGGCACCGGCGCCACCGCAGCCGGAACACACCGGATTCGGCGCCTTGGTCCGCGACACTGGCAGCGATTTCGTCTCGTTCCCGCGGCGCAAGAGCACGTGGGTGATTCTCGGCATCGGCGCCGGCGCGGCTGCGCTCGTCCATCCGTGGGACGACGAAATCAATAACGAGTTGCAGGAGGCCGACACCCTGAAGAAGATCATGAAGCCCGGCAAATACCTCGGCTATGCCTGGGTACAGGGTGGCGCGGCGCTCGGGATGTACTTCGTCGGACGCTATGCCATGGAGCCGGAGCAGGGCTTGCACACCAACAAGGTGGCACATCTCGGCTTCGATCTGCTGCGCGCCAACATCGTTAGTCAGGCATTGACGTACGGAATCAAAGTCGCCGTGCGACGTGACCGCCCCGACGGCACGTGCTGTGCCTTCCCTTCAGGGCACGCGTCGCTCACCTTCGCGAGCGCCGCGGTGGTCGAACGACACTTCGGCTATCGCGCAAGCTGGCCGATGTTCGCCATCGCTGGCTACGTCGCCGCGAGTCGCCTGACCGAGAATCGTCACTTTGCCAGCGACGTGCTCTTCGGCTCCGCGCTCGGCATGGCAACCGGCTGGACAGTGGTCGGCCGGCACGGCCGCCAAACCTTCACGCTGCTTCCGGTGCCGCTGAAAGGCGGAGTTGCCCTCAGCGGATCGTGGATGCCTTCGGCGAGACATCGGGCCGCGAATTTGTCCACCGTCACCTCCTGGCCGCATCCTTCGCATTAATTGTCATCACCGCGACTGCTGATCGATCGCTACGAACAGCTGGAAGTGAACACGAGGGTCAAAGGCGCAAAACCCTCCTCGCTGCGAACTGCCATGCGAAAGCGAGCGAGGTGAGACGGCCGCGACCTGCGAAGGCGGTGTCAAGGTGTGGCGCCAGTAACTATGCCGTGACTCGGGCGTCCGCCGTGATTCGGTTTGTGCGCCTTGCGTACGAAGCGGCCCACATGGAGCAGACGAGCGGCCGCGAAGGCCAGGACCGCACTCATCGCAGTGGACAACGCGCCCAGCTTCAGCTCGTTCAGCAGTGGCCCGGCAGGAATCACCGAAGCGGCAAAGAACAGGGCGAACGTGAAGCCGGCCGATGCCGCGAGCGACATCACGATCAACTCGCGCCAGCCGAGACGGAGAGGAAGACGGAGGCCCGCAGCCATCGCCAACCCGATCGAGATCAGGACGCCGGCAGGCCGGCCCACGAGCGCGGCTAATAAGACCGCCCACGCGCCGGGCATCTCCCCGCCGATGACCACGCCGCCATTGACGAGTCCGTAGAACAGCAATACGACCTGTACGGTGTACTTGAAGATGTGTTCGAAGCGACGTGGCGTCGCGCGTTGGGCCTCCGCCGACAGGCCGACGTTGCGTGACCGGTGCGGCAGGAACGGCACGACTGGGACGAGCGCGAGAGCTGGCTGAATTCCGCTCCAGTAGCACGCGATCCATGACAATGTGCCGCTTGTCACCAGATACAACCAGATCTTGTCAACGCGCGCCGCGCGCAGTGCGGCGGCAAGGACGATTGCCATCGCCATCAAGCCGATGGCGACGCCAAACGCCTGCGCGTTTGTCGGATACCAGAATACGATGCTGGCGATCGCGATGGCATCGCTGACAATCGCCATGACGAGAAGAAAGCCGACCGGCCCTCGCCGCTCGCGGAAGATCGCTTTCGCGATGAAATAGGCCAGTGCGACATCCTGCGCCGCGGCGACCGGCCAGCCTTCCAGAAGCATGAACTCGGACCGCTCGCGCAAATAGAGCACGTAGATCGCCGTGGCGCCCAGCACGCTGCCCGCTGCGGCGACGATCGGCAAGAGCGTACGGCGCCAGCGGTACAACGCCCCACCCGGCATGACCGCTTCGAGCGCTTCCTCCGTCACCAACCCAACGAAGAACACCATGCCGATGTCGTTGACGATGAATCGCAGAGCATGAGCGAAGCGGAAGTAGCTCAACCCGGCGGTGTTGGCCCACACGAGAGCGATCAGCACGCCGATCGGCAGCAGAAAAAAGCTGTCGACCAGAATGGTGACCGTCGCGCGGATAGGACCCGGACGCGACGGAGTGTCCACAACCGTCGGCGATCTGCCATGAGGTGTCATCGTCCCTCTCCCGGCGAGGTCTCACCTCGCTTGCGAATGCCTCCGGCGTCGACCGTGGCGCCAGAGCGGGACACCGTTTGGAAGAACAGGTCGTCGCCGAGGACCTCGATTGCCGTGAAGGTCTGTTCGCGATCGAACGACGCTGCCGTAGTCGCGCTCCGTCGCAGTGTGCGAACGGCCTGGCCCCCAGCGCCGGTCACGAAGTAGGAGATGCCCGCTTGTGGTGTCAGGCGTTCGTAGACGTGGTCGTGGCCAGAAAAAACGATGTCTACCCCGTTGCGCACCAGGATCGGCTCAAGCAGGACCCGTAGTTCGAGTGCCGGGCCGTGTTTCACGCCGTTGGAGTACAGCGGGTGGTGGAAGTAACAGATCTTCCACTCCTCGCTCGAGCTTCTCAGGGCCTCATCGACCCACGCGAGTTCGGCTCGATCGGGCCGGTTCGAATCCAGTGCGAAGAACCGCACGTTCTTGACCGCGAACGTGTAGTACCGCCGGCCGTTCATGTTCCAAGGGGCATACGAGCGATTCGAGGCCTTGTCGTGGTTGCCGAGCGTCGCGTAGAACGGGACCTTGGCCGCCAGCAGCGTCTGGAACGGCCGCTCGAACTTTTCGGCAAAATCTTCCGGCTCATCCTGGCTTCCAATGATGTTGTCGCCGGTGGTAATCACGAAATCGAAGGGAAACCGCGCGCGGAAAGCGGCCATCTGCGCGGCGACTTCGTATTCGGACGGCTCGCCGGAGCCGAAGTCGCCAAGGACCACAAATTTCACAGAACCGCTCCTGTTCGGCAAGACGAGGTCGATGGCGCTCGCGGTCGACACGATGGCAAAGCCGAGGAGCGCGACCGACCATCGGCCGAGCGAT
>DASTVZ010000270.1:0-14024 GCA_035758845.1 Vicinamibacterales bacterium | reverse complement strand
GAGATGCCGCGCGTCCCAGAATCGCGCGAGCATCGGCAGGTATTCGACGACGGTCGCATCGAGTAAGCCGTCATCGAGCTCCGCAAGCGGCGCAATGCACGCGCCCATGCCGTACTCGCGCCCATTCGCGAATGCGATCAGCAGCGCGCGCACACGCCGAACATCGCCGTCGAAATCCACCGAGTATTCAACGCCCTGGTAGGTCCAGCCCTCTCGAACGCCGATCATGATGTACGGCCAGCCGCCCCGCCGCCCGGCGCCGCGCTCGTTGAACAAACGTGCAATCCGCGCATCGAAGCCGATGCCGGCGATGTTGAAGAATGGCCGATTCGCCATCATGCCTGCGTCGATCGTCCGCGTGACACCGTCGAACGCGACCGTGAGCGCGGCATGCGGATCGCGTGGTGTTCCCAGCGCACCGGCAAGGCCATTTCCAGATCCCGCAGGGATCAATGCCAGCGTCGTCGACGAGTTGATCAGCGCGCCTCCCACCTCGTTGACGGTACCGTCTCCGCCCCACACGATTACAAGATCGACATTCGCTGCAGCACTCGCCGCCGCGAGCTCGCGCGCATGACCGCCGCTTTTGGTCAGATGAATGTCCGCTGACAATCCTCGTCGTCGTGCTTCATCTCTGATCGCAGCAATTCGCTGCTCGGCGACTGTTGGATCTGCGCCCGCACCGGAAACAGGATTGATGATTGCGACGATCGACACCGTGTCCTCGTTTTTTGCCGCGCTCGCTGCGCGAGAACCTTGCTATAGTAGCGTCACATCATCACCGTTCCGGAGGATGCATGAAAAGTCTCGCGGTGCGCATCATGCTCCTCGCCGTTTTCATCTTGGCGAGCGGCATGGCGGCGTACTTCGTGTGGACCAGCGAGTCTCACGTACGACGAAGCAGTGAGGATGTTCGGGCTTTCGACCAATTCGCACTCGATGCAGAACATAGCGTCCTCGAGATGCGCTCCGCTCAACAAGCCTACGTCGCGGCCGGCCAAGGCGCACAAATCTGGATCACCAAAGCCGGCGAAGCTTCCGCACATGTAAAGGCGCGACTCGAGTATCTGCGAGCTCATGCGACGGATCCACGAGCGCAGAGCGCACTCGACAACGCGTCGAGCGCCCTTCAGGATTTCGATCAGATCGATCGACGCGCGCGTGATTACGTGCGTAACGGTCAGGCGCTCCTGGCTTCTGACGTGATCTTTGCCGATGGCCTCGAGAGCACGACCGCGATCGCGGCATCGATCTCGGATGCGCGAGTCGCCGAAACTGTCGCTCGCGACGCCGAGCGCACGCAGATTCGGCGCGCCGAGGCCATCGCGATCGCCGCCGCGTCCGTCGTTACCCTGGTTACAGTTCTGGTTTTGGCTTTATCGCCATCCGAGTCGACCCAGGGATCGGCCGACGTCGACGGGAACGACGTTTCCAGTGGCACACCGATGATGCCGATGAACGGGGCGGATTGGCTGCGATCGGGTGAACCGGATCAGCCACCGAGGTCAATCCCGGCTGCACCAGCCAGTCCGAACGAGGACGCTTCAGTCGCGACGATCGATCTCGGCGCTGTCGCGTCGGTCTGCTCGGATCTCGCGCAGGTGATGGACACGCATGCGTTGCCACCGCTTCTCGGCCGCGCGGCAGCCATCCTCGATTCCCCAGGCATCGTCCTCTGGATTGCGGACCCGGACGGGCGCGAGCTCAGTCCGATCGTCACACATGGCTATTCGCGGCAAATGGTGCTGCGGCTCGGCACGATCCTCCGCGATGCCGAGAACGCCACTGCCGCAGCGTTACGCACGTCGTTGTTGCAGACGGTTGAAACCGACGCCGTGTCCAACGGCGCAATTGCCGCGCCGCTGGTCACGCCGGGGGGGTGTGTGGGAATCATGGCCGCGGAAGTCCGCGACCATGGTGAGAAGGATGCGGCGAAGCTGGCGGCCGCCTCGATTATTGCCGCACAACTGGCAACGCTCGTGGGGCCGCCGTCCACGCGGGCGCAGGCGCGAGCGGACGCCGTCTAAATCACTGACCGGTAGGTCCGGCGCGGTCGCGCTGTCTCTGCCTTTCCTTTCAACGTCATCGGTTTCTTTTCGCGCATCACGCCAACCGTGAACTCGGCGCCGTCCTGCAGGGCGCGAATTCGTTGACGAAGATCCGACGGCGATGTCACTTCCGAACCATTGAAAGATGTAATGACGTCGCCTGCCTTGATCCCGGCTTTGGAGGCCGCCGAGTTGTCGGCAACCGAGGTGACGAGGACGCCATCTTTCGTCCCGAAATAGTCGGCCAGCTGTTGCGATAGATCGCCGACCGTCATCCCGAGACCGTTGTTTGTCCGCCAGACGAACGTATCGAAATCCGGAAACCCGGGCGGAACGGGCGGCTTCGGCGTTGCGGGAGGTGTTGGGGGGATAGGACGAGGAACGTCGAAAGGAAAGTCGCGGCTCAAATCCTGCAGCGCGCTCAATTTCCCGTCCGCGAACACGAACCCATTTCCGTCGCGTGGCTCGACGGTGACGTTGACGCGCTGGCCTGCACGCATCACGACGGCTTGCGTTTTCCGTCCCACCGGCGTTTCCTGCACGAGCCTCGAGAACTGACGCACGCTGCGAACGCGCTCGCCATCGAATTCAACGACAATATCTCCGGCCTTCAGACCTGCCTTCGCTGCCGGACTTTCTTCAGAAACTTCGTCGATCATCACGCCGCTTGGTGCCGCCAGCTTGCCGTTCTTCGCGTCCGTTTCTTCGACCTCGCGGACCGTCACGCCTATCTGACTGCCTCGACCTCCGAAGATCTCGAGCGCCCGCGGCGCGCGTCCCGTGGACTGCGCGTGAGCGGGTGGCAAAAACGCGGCCCCGGCGCCCGCGGCGGCTACCAACGCCGCTGCGACGGCGGCCGCTTTCCATCTATTCATAAATGACCTCCGATTTGTGCTCTGGGGTTTCCAGGTTCGTCCAAGTTCTGCCGGGTTCTTCCAGGTCTTCTGGGTTCCATCAGGTCGGCAACCTTCCCGGGCGCCTGCAGAACCGTGTAGAACTCTGCAGAACCTCGTAGAACCCTGTAGAACCCGCTCGTACGTTCCGAAAAGTGAGACGAGGCTCCCCCGAGAAAGGTTGTGCCCTCGGCAGCAGACCGGATTAGCCGGGCTGACCGTGAAGCCACGAGAGGGCTCATTCACCCCCATGATCTTTATTTCGACCGCGATCCTCGGCTTGACGCTGCTCGGCCCACCGCAGCAGGTGCCGGACCAGCGCGCTGAAGCGGAACGGCTGGCCAATTCGGGTTCGTACGAGGCGGCCCTGAGACAGTTCCAGGCTCTGGCGGCCGCGAATCCGGACGATATTCCAGCGCGCCTTTGGATCGCGCGCCTGCACGGGAAACTCGGTCATCCGGAACACGCAGTCGAGGTCTATCGATCGATTCTCGCCACGCAGCCGGACAATCTGGATGCACTGATTGGCCTGGGCAGCTCGCTCGTCACGCTCGATCGCTTGCGCGAAGCCAGCGACGCATTGACGCGGGCGGAAAAGCTGGCTGCTGATCGTCCTGAGGTGCTCGCGGCGCAAGGACAACTTCATGCATCGGCCAATCACACGACGCTTGCCCTCGCGTACTACAACCGCGCGATGACGATCGATCCATCCAACCAGGACATTCGCGCACAGGCCGAGGCGCTCCGCGCGGCGCGCGCGCATCGACTCGAGCTCGACTACGATTTCCAGCACTTCGACGTAGACGTGGAGGACTCGCACGCAGGTACAGTCATGCTCAACGCCCGCCTGACTGACTCCGTCCGCCTCGTGGCAGAGGGACAGGTTGACAGGTTGTTCGGCACGAACGATCAACGAGCGGGAGGCGGGTTCGAATTCGCGTTGTCGCGAAACGCGCATCTGAACGTCGGCGCGCTCGCCGGATTCGATCCGGTGTACCTACCCGAGTCGGATTTCTACACGCAGTTCGGGTACACGCACCGCAAGACGACATGGGGTGTGCTGTTCCGGCGAGCCGGATTTGAGGACGACACGGATTTCTGGATTCTTGGTCCGGAGCTCACCGTTCGGTTCTCGGATAGTTTCGACACCTTCATCGCGTACTATCGCGGCAATACATCACCTCTCGGCCTCGAAGATATTCAGACCGATAACGTCGTCATTCGCTTGAGCGGCGCGGTCACGAAAAACTTCCGGCTCGGAGCCGGATTCACGCATGGCATCGATCGACTCGACTGGCTCACACTCGATCGAGTCGGTTTCGAATCAGACACCTTCGCACTGCGCGGGCACTTCACGCTCACACCATTCGTGAGTCTCGAGCTTGGGTACGACTTTCAGCAGCGCCCGGCTGATGTCAATGTCAATCGGGCGCGCGCGGGCCTGACATTTGGGTTCTAGCCGAACACTGAAAGTGCTGATTTTTGATTGCAAGTACGCACTTCACCCTTGTCCCGCCGTGAGGTCAGCCGCGTCCACCCCTTTGGACGGTCGGCCGAAAACATCTCCATTTTTCCCTTGAATTCTGCCTCCGCCATACGGGCACAGCCTTTGATTCAGCCCAGGTGTCGCGCGGAATCAACGGGGTGCGTAACTCAGGCAGGCGCTGGCATCGCCGCATCCCGTCGTAAGTCAGGCCGATTCCGCGCGGCATTTATTCGGAGGGTTGCGCATGGCTGGATCCTTCGCCCGTTTGACTGTCGCACTTGGTTTTGCCGCCGCACTGTCGGCCTGCGCGCTGCATTCACCGAGCGTCGCCGATTTGAAATACAACCCGGGCCGTTACCAGAACAAGACGGTTTCGATCGACGGCGTGGTGACGAGTTCGTGGGGTGTGCCACTGGTTCCGTTCAAGATGTACAAGGTCGACGATGGCACGGGGGAGTTGACGGTTCTATCGCAAGACGGTCGAATCCCCAGTAAGGGCGCTCACGTGCGGGTAAAAGGGCGCGTTAACGATATGGCCACGTTTGGTGGCCGGGCCGTTGGTCTCCATCTGCAGCAGAGGGATATTTCGTTCAAACGGTGAGTTACACGGTCGTAGGGCACGGTCTATCGACCGTGCCAGAAGGCGGGGTCTGAAGACCCCGCCCTACAATGTAATCCGAACGGCAACCGCCGTCATGTCATCGTTCGGCGGTGTGTCACCCCGCCACTGCGATACCGCCTCGAAGATTCTTTCCACGACCTTCGCTGCCGGTTGTTCGCGCAGTCCGGCCACGACCTCAATCAGCCGCGCCGCGGTGAATTCCTGTCCTTGCGCATTCATCGCTTCAAAGACGCCGTCCGTGCAGAGCACGAACAGGTCGCCGGCATGCAGCGCAAATGTGACCTCGTCGTAGGTCGAGCCTTGAAACGACCCGAGGGGTACACCGGGCAGCTCGATCTGCGCGCAACCATCCGCCGTGGCGCGGATCGGATACGGGAGTCCTGAATTCGCGACTGTGAGAATGCGCCGTTTCAGATCGAACACCGTATAACAGAGCGTGCAGTAGTACTCCTCGAGCTGTCGCTGATGAAGAATCGTGTTCACCGAAGACAGCACCCCCGATGGACTCGATCGATCCGGAAGATAGCGTCGGCGGAACGTCCGGCCCCGCACGAGTTCCGCGGCAAAGGCGCCGTAGAGCGCTGCCGGAACACCTTTCCCGGATACATCTCCTACGGCAACAACGAGCGTGTGGGCTTCCGGCGAAAGGTAATCATGAAAGTCGCCGCCGACCTCGCGCGCGGGCGCGAAGGCCGCCGCCACTTCAATGCCCTTCAGCCGTTTCGGTGGCCCGGCGGGAAGAAGCGCCGTCTGAACCCGTTGCGCGAATCGAAGTTCTTTCTCCAGCCGTTCTTCGTTGGCAAGGACCTTCTCGTACAACCGTGCATTCTCGATCGCCACCGCTGCCTGACTCGCGAGCAACGTGAGGATCTCGACATCACGTTTGCTGAACGCGTCGAGCTCTGGACTCTCCAGATCGACAACACCGATGCACCGATCCTTCACCAGCATCGGAATGACGAGCTCAGATCGGACGTCGGGAACGAGCTTGATGTATCGCGGATCCTCGGAAACATCTGACACCAGAACCGGTTCGCGATGGAGGGCTGCGTATCCAACTAACCCTTCTCCGAGCCGAACCCGCGGCACTTGTACTTTCTCTCCGTACTGCAGTGCCAGCTTCATCTCGAGCTCCCCGCGCTCTTCGTTCAGCAACAGGATGCCGAACGTGCGATAGTCGATCACGTGCTTGGTCAGCTGCGCGATTCGTGAAAACAGCTCGTCGAGATCGAGGACCGACGCCACGTCGCGCCCAATCTCGGCGAGCGTCTCAAATGCCTCGGCATCGCGCTTACTGCGATCGAACAAGCGCGCGTTCACCAGCGCTACGGCCACGTGCGCGCCGAACTGGCGGACGATGGCGGTGTCCTCGAGCGTGAATTGATTCCGATTCCGACTGAGGATATTCAGGGCCCCAATCGGCTTCGACTTGTGCAGGAGCGGGACGACGATTTCCGAATTCATGCCGGGAACGAACTCGATGTAGCGCGGATCGTTCTGCAGGTCGTTGACCAGCACCGGCTGCTCGGTTTCGATCGCCGCACCAACGAGGCCCATCCCTGGCCTCAGACGGATCGGCCGTTCGACCGGCGGATATCCGACCGAGTAGGCGACGCGCAACTCATTTCTGCGCTCGTCGAGCAGGTACACGGCAAACGCTTCGAATGGAATCAACCGGCCGATGAGTCTCGGGATCTGGCGCAGCAGGTCATCGAAGTCGAGCACACTGGTGACCTGGCGCCCAAGATCGAAGAGTGTCGTGACAAGTTCCTGCTTTGACACCTTCTGGTGTTCGTGCGTACTTGGATCCGCCGGCGCTTCGTCTGCTGGAAACGACTGGCTCACGTGGAGACGTTTCCCTTCTAGGGGAGAAATCCCGATTATACTTCGTTGAGATCATGGATCTCTCGCTGCCGCTCGATTACAGCGCGATTGAACGGATTCTTCCGCATCGCTATCCGTTTCTTCTGGTCGATCGCATAACGGAATTCGATCCCGATAAGCGAATCGTGGGCATCAAGAACGTGACGCTGAACGAACGGTATCTGTCGCATCAACAGGATGGGCCGCCCGTTTTGCCGCCCACCATTCTGACCGAGGCGGTCGCGCAGGTCGGCGCGATCATGATTCTGGCGAAGCCCGAGAATCGCGAAAAGCTAATCTATTTCATGGGTATCGAGCGCGTCAGGTACAGGAGGCCGGTGCATCCGGGCGATCAGGTCGTCATCGAAGCAGTGGTGCGACGCCTCCGCAGCCGCATGGGTGTTCTTCGCGGCATCGCGCGCGTCAATGACAAGGTGGTGGTCGAGGGAACGATGACGTTCGCCCTGGGCCCTCGCAGCGAAGGCGCACAGAGCAGCGTTACCGCGCAACCATAACCACCATCCCGACCTTTACTCCCCGCGAGCTCCACGTCGCCCACTTCGAGCGGGGGTGATAGTAGCGCCACGCGTCCAGCAGCGCCGGCGCGAGCACCAGGGCGCCGATCCAGCGTTCATCGACACGGGAAGCCGCCGCCATGCCGCGCGTGTCACGCTCGGCCGGGCCCGTCTTCGCGAACGCAGCACCCGCGTACGCGACCGACGCGAGGACGTTGAACGCGAAATACCCCTTTTCGAACGGCGCCTGCTCGGACTTGAGGTCCGGCCGTTTACTCAGCAGCCATTCGTTTCCCGCGTTCTGCACCCAGAACCCGGCGGATGAAATGACGAACTCTTCGTTCGAAGCACGGCCGCTTCGGTGAGTGATGGCAAAAAACGGAATGCCGTGAAAGTCTACTTTCTTCAGACCTGGCTTTTCGCCGTACGCCAGATCGGCGATGACGTGGCCGGCTTCGTGCGCGCCGAGTCCGGCGGCCGCGCCGGTCAGAAACAAGACAACCTGTTTGCCAGTGGACGGCGAGTCTGATGGCTGAGCTGGAGCGTCGCTCTGCGCGTGGGATTGCGAAGCCGAACCGAATACTAGAAAAATGACGAAGGCGAGCGCGCGGACGCTTCGCGACTGCCGCAGACCAAGAATTCGGCACAGCCGTTGCTGGAGATTCATTCGAGTGCGGCGCAATTTTTCGCCAAGGAGAAGACGATGCTCGAAACGATTGCGATCATCCTCATTGTGCTATGGCTGCTCGGGATGGTCAGTGGGTACACCCTCGGCAACTTTATCTACATTCTGCTGGTAATAGCGATCGTTCTGTTCCTCGTTCGCTTGATCAGTGGACGGAGGGTCTGACACAGCCAGCGGCGCCCTTATGTTGAAGGCTCCGCTCGCGCATCAACCTCGAGTCCAGAGTCGGAGACGGCCTTTGGGCCGCTCCACCGGACAATCGCGACCCCGCAGAACACGAGCGCCGCGGCAACAGCCATTCGCGAGTCAAAGGATTCGTGGAGGATCAGTACGCCGAGCGTCACGGCAATGATCGGGTTGATGTAGGCATACAGCGACACGAACGACACCGGAAGGTGTCGTAAGGCGTAGGTGTAGGCGACAAATCCTCCGATCGCGCCGACGGTCGAGAGATACACCAAAGACCACGTCGTTGTCGCGCTGAACCACAGGTGTGACCACTCTCCGCGAATCGTACCCGCAGCCGTCATGAAAATCCCGCCAGCCAGCATCTGACACGCGGTCGTTCCAAGCAGGTGATCGGTGCGTGCATGGCGCCTCGAATACGCCGAGCCGAGCGACCAGCCGATCGATGCGAGTTGTAAAGCGACGACACCGGCGAGAAAACCGCGACGGCTGGCCGCTCCCAGCGTGAGATCTGGCCACACGAGGACAACGATTCCCGTGAAGCCAATGATCAGCCCAATGACGTTCTTGGCACGAAGCCGCTCGCCGCCAGGAATCGCCGCTTCAACGGCAGACATCCAGAACGGGTTCGAGGCAACGACGACCGCAGCGAGACCGCTGGGCACCCACTGTTCAGCGATAACGACACCACCATTGCCGAGCGCCAGCATCAAGAACCCGAGCAGCGCAATTCCGCCCCATCTTTGTCGCCCCGGCAACGATTCACCGGTCGCCACAACGTAGGCGGCGAGCAGCGCGCCGGCCACAAGCCAGCGGAAACCTCCCATCAACATCGGTGGCATCGTCTCGAGACAGACGCGTATGCCGAGATACGTGGTCCCCCAAACGATGCAGACGGTGATCCAGGAGAGGTACGCGAGGCGTCGTTGTCTGGTGCTTGTCATGTCGGGATCCGGTGTCCGGGATCCGGGATCCGGGATCCGGGATCCGAATCGATCTCGAGTCCGTGTGAATCCGTGTTCTTCCGTGGCGACTTTGATCCGTGTTTTTCCGTGGCTGGTATTATCCGATGGCGTGTAGCCGCAATCGAGACCAAGTGCCGGTTGGCGCGGCTCAGACGAAGCCGTACGGGCCCTTGCCGAGCCACGAGCCACCGTCGACCGTCAGGATCTCTCCGGTGATGAAGCTCGCGTGATCGGAAACGAGAAACGTCACAGCATCCGCGACATCCTCTGGTTTGCCCCATCGCTTCAGAGGAATGGTTTCGGCGATCCGACGAACCGCTTCCGGTGTGTTCCACAGCTTCTCCGCGGCTCCCGGCGATTCAATCGGACCGGGCGCAACCGCGTTCACACGGATGTTGTGGCTCGCCCATTCAACCGCGAGCGTCTGAGTCATCGACATCACGCCGGCTTTCGCCGCAGCAGAATGGACGGTGCCGGCGCTGCCCGTCCAGACGTAATTGGCGAGTATCGAGACGATCGAGCCGCCGCGGCCGCGCGCGATCATGTGTCTCCCGACGGCGCGTGAGCAGTAGAAGCTGCCGTTCAGGACGATTCCGACGACCGCGTTCCACCCGTTCGGCGATAGATCCTCAGCGCGGCAGATGAAGTTTCCCGCGGCGTTGTTGATCAGAATATCGATATGGCCGAAGTGGCGGACGACGCGCCCGACCATTTCGTCCACTTGCTCCGGCTTCCGCACGTCGACCTGAACGGCGAGCGGATCGAGGCCGGCATGTCGTAAATCAGCGGTCCCCTGTTCGAGATGCACGGCCTGTCGGCTGCCGATGGCGATATCAGCACCGAGCTCACCCATCTGTTTCGCGATGGCGAGGCCTAGCCCGGTTCCACCGCCAGTGACAATTGCGACCTTGTCCTTGAGCAACGACGACGTGAACATTTGCCGTCAGATTACCGGCGGCGCAGTCCCGATGTCCACGGGTGCTAAGATCATGGATATGAAGAATGCTCGATCGTCGTGGGTCACGATCGTCGCTATGGCGATCGCCGCCGCTGGCCTGGCGTGTCAGCCGAATGAACCCGCAGAGTCCGGTGCAGCCACACCGCCACCCGCCGCGGCGCCCGCCGTGGCCGATCCGCCCCAGCCGACGGTGGTCCAGTTCACACCTCCGCCGCCGGCGTACAAAGGTGAACTGCCGCCGCTGCCGGTCAGCGGATTCGCCCCGGCACGTCCGCCGGAGGTCGTCAGCGCTGTCTACACGTTTGCGGCTCGCCATCCCGAAGTGTTGCACTATGTTCCGTGCTTCTGCGGATGCGAGCGATCCGGCCACAAAGGTAACGACGATTGCTTTATCCGCAGCCGCGATGCAAACGGACGCCCGACCTGGGAAGACCACGGCATGACTTGAGCGATCTGCCTCGATGTCGCGCGTGACGCGATGCAGATGCACAATTCCGGGGTGAGCATCTCCGATATTCGATCCACGATTGAGGGACGGTACCGTTCGCAGTATCAAACCATGACGCCAACGTCGCCGCCGCCGCGCGGCAAGTAAGCTGAGCCGTGCAAGTGCGATCGCCCGTATAATCCCTTCGTGCCGGACCCCGAGCTGACGTCAGCGGCGCCGCCGGAAACGTTTGCGCGCTTCTTCGAGTCGGTGCACGAGGGCGTCTACATCGGCGCGCTGTCGGAGTCAGCCGCGCTGACGCTCTCGGCCAATCCGTATCTCAAATTGATGTTCGGCTACGCGGTCGAGACACCGCAGGAAGAGGTCCGCCCCTTCGAGATTGAACGCTTCGTCGATCCGCAGGCGCGCGATGGCTTCGTCGAACGGCTTCGGCGCGACGGGGCGATCACCGACTACCTGCTGCGTTTGCGCCGCGCCGATCGGTCGCCGATGTGGGTCGAAGTCACGGCTCATGCGGAACGCGTTGCCGAAGGGCTTCGCGTCGAAGCTCTGATGCGCGACGTGAGCGAACGCAAGCGGCTGGAGGATCAGGCTCGTGATCTCTATCACCAGCTCCTCCAGGCAGAGAAACTGGCGGCGCTCGGACAGACGATTTCAGGGGTCGCGCACGAACTCAATAATCCCTTAGCCACGATTCTTACCTGGGCCGAGAGGCTCGCTCAGCGGTCCGTCGACGAGCCGACCAAACGAGGGCTCGAAACAATCCTCAGCGAATCGGAACGCGCAGCGAAGATAGTGCGCAACCTTCTCACCTTCGCGCGCAAGCGCCACACCACGCGCGCGATGGTCAATCTCAATCAGGTCGTACGCGAGACGCTGGCTCTTCGATCCTACGAACAGCGGATCAGCAACATCACGATCCTGGAAGCCCTTGCATCGGGACTTCCCGAAGTGTTCTCCGATCCGCACCAGATTCAGCAGGTCCTGCTCAACCTGATCATCAACGCCGAACAGGCCATGCTCGGTGCCCACGGGCGCGGCACGCTCATCGTCCGAACGTGGCACGAGGCCGACCGCGACGCCGTCATCCTCGAGGTCAACGATGATGGTCCGGGCGTTCCGGAAGACGTGCAGCCGAAGATCTTCGATCCGTTCTTTACCACCAAAGAGGTCGGCAAAGGCACCGGCCTCGGTCTCACGGTCGCATATGCGATCGTGCAGGAGCATGGTGGACGTCTGACGGTGAAATCCGAGACTGATCGTGGTGCGTCCTTCTACGTGGAATTGCCGGTGGGTGCAGGACCGCTCAAGCCGCCGATACCGCGAACGTCCGAGCAACGAGCAACCGGAGACGTGCGAGTCGGAGCGGCCGCATTGGTTGTCGAGGATGAGGTCGCGCTCGGCGCAGCGGTCGCCGAGGCTCTCGCGGATGCAGGCTTTCTTGTTGACCGGGCGAGTGACGGAATGGAAGCGCTCGATCGTCTCAACGAGCGACCGTACGATCTGATTGTCTGCGATTTGAAAATGCCGAGACTCGACGGTCCCGCGTTGTACAAGGAACTGGCGACAGCCGATCCAGCCATGGCGCGACGCGTGCTCTTCGTCACAGGAGACGTTGCCGGCACAGACGCCGAGCGCTTTCTCGAGGAATCGGGCTGCCGATGGTTGGCGAAGCCGTTTCGACTGAAGGACCTTTTACGAGTGGCGAAGGAGATGGTGGAGTGAAACATGCCGGGATCCGTTGACCGGGATCCGTGATCCGGCAGTATCTCGTCGAAGAGATCGACTCGGATCCCGGACCACGGCCAACGGATCCCGGAACAATCAGCGGTTAGCGTGCTGCAGCTATCGGTTCTCTGCGAGTCGCGATCTTACGTTTCGCGGCAGTCTTCGGTGCCGCTGGCTGTGGCGTGCGGTACTGAAGAACGACCCCCGGTTCGTGCGGCATCTCCGCCTTGGCCATCCGCAGACGTCGCATCGTGCTCTGAAACGACAGTACGGCTGGGCTGATCGCTTCGGTCGGGCAATCAGCGCCAAGGGCCTTCCGCAGTCGCTGCACCGCCCGCGCGTGCAACTGGGACACGCGTGATTCGTTTACGCCGATCTCAGCGCCGATCTGCTTCATCGTCGCTTCGCCGTAGTAATAAAGGCCAATCACCTTGCGTTCTCTTGGCGGGAGCGACGCAATTGCCGCGCGAATGCGATCGCGTACTTCTTGCTCCTCGTAGGCCTTGTCGGGAGGCTGCGGTTCCGACGGCACCAATGCCGGAGGCAGCGAGGAACCGTCGACGTTTTCACCTGCCGAGAGCGGCGATGTCGATTCGATCGTGTTGATTCGCACGATCGTGCGTCCGAGCCTTGCTTCGTCAGAACCAATCCGCCGCGCGAGGTCGGCCAATGACGGCTCTGCGCCAAGCTCGCGCCGGAGTTCCTCGCGCGCGGCTTCGAGCTCGCGGCGCTGACGACGAACTCCGCGGGGCCAGGCATCGCGACGGAGCGCGTCAATCATTGCACCGCGGACGCGGCGCTCGGCAAACGTCTCGAACTTGATGCCGCGATCTTCATCGAACCGGCACGCGGCGTCGATCAGGCCGATCATGCCGTCCTGGACCAGATCCCCCAACTCGATCGAGTGGGGCATGGACGCGGCAACGCGGCGCGCCAGCGATTCCACGAAGGGGAGACTTGCGGCGATGCGTTGGCGATGACGGGCGGCGAGAGGCTGACGCTGCATTTGATCCTTTCCTCCAGAGGTTCCAGTTACCGTGGGCCGCCTTCACAACCTCAGCGGCGAGTGGCTAGCACGGCAACTCGAATACCATGCCAGAAACGATCAAAAAGCGAAGCCGAGGGTGCTTCTGTGAATTCGTGTGAAGCTATTGAATTTCAACGATTTACAGGGGTGTGTTCGTGTGAAGGTGCGGGAAAGAAGCGTCGTTGAGCGACCGCCAGATGGTCAACGATTTGACAGACAGGCGTCTCAATCGTCAAATATTTGACGCTAAGAAGGCTTCGTGCGGGCGCGGATCTCGCGGGCAGTCGACATCGCGTCGAGCACACTGGTGACGACCTGCGAGGCCCGCGCACGGGTCATCTCGTCCGAAACCTTCGCCTCGAGCAGCTCCGCGTTCGCCAGGATGATCCCGAGCTGATTGTTGAGGCGATGAAACAGCAGGCCGAGGTCTGGCGGTTCGTCCACAGACGTCCTCGCACTTCTCGGATCGGCGGCTGGCGTCATGAGGCTTCTTTGGTCGTCAGCTCGTGCGTGCGCCCCGGCTCGCGCCAGAGCGTGTCGACAAAGATACGAACCGAACCGCCGGCGGTTCTGACGTACTCCACCTTGCCGCTGGCAATC
>DASTVZ010000265.1:0-40707 GCA_035758845.1 Vicinamibacterales bacterium | reverse complement strand
GGGAACGTGGGACCACTCGGGTCAACTGCAGGACTGGACGGTGTCGTACGGTCCAAGATGAATTACCAATTCACGCGCGAGTTCTCCCTCCGCGTGATTTTCGACTACAACGCAGTCCTGTCCGACACATCGCTTGTCTCGTTGGAACGAACGAAGCATTTGTCTGGCGATGTTCTCTTGACCTATCTGATTCACCCGGGTACTGCCTTTTACGTCGACTACACCGACGGGTACGACAGCATCGAACTCGGTAGTGCCGGGATTGTCCCGATCAACTCGCCCACGACATCGACGGGACGACAGTTCTTTGTGAAAACGAGCTATTTGTTTAGGTTTTAGTTCCGAGTTCCGAGTTCGGAGTTCCGAGTTCCGAGTTCCGAGTTCCGAGTTCCAGTGTCCACTTGCTAGCCCATCAGTCCCTTAGTACTCCGGAAGAGGTCTACCCATTACCGGCATTCTGTCCACCAAAGATTGCCGAGCGAACCGGCGACAGTTGGGGCGCAGCCGGGACCGTGTTTTGCACGGCGGGCCGGCGGCGGGAAAGGAGCCCATGGAGACCGACAACCCCCTGGATCATGCGCTGCAAGAATGCGAGGAGAAAGTCAAGGAACTGGAGGAAGAGAATCAGCACTTGCGCGAGTCATCTCACGCATTCGGGCAACTGGCGGAGCGCCTCAACCAGACACTCCAGCAGGAGCGACGAGCTGGCCTCGATCGGCGTCAGTCGCAGCGACCGAACGGCGATCGAAGAAGCCATCACGCGGTGACGGTCCATCGCCACCCGGAACGATCGCACGATCGCGAGTGACGACTATTCCACCGCTCGCTCGGGAACCGGTGCGGACGTGTGAAAGTCGTGGTAGAACCGCGTGACGTAGGAATCGAGTAGCTCCTGCACTCGACGCTCGTCATCTGCGGCCACGATCACGCCGGCATGATGCCGCTTGCGGATGCGACGGACGATTTCGGGGTCGGCGTAGGCTTGCATGTCGGGGTATTCCTGGCGAGCAAGCGAGAGCACGATTCCCGCTGGTCGGCGGCGCAATTGCGGCACTATGTACTCGCCCCGTTCGTCCGCAATCTCGAGTTTTGCCCACTCGCGCCAGAGATTCAGACCGGTGCCGGCCTCGACGACATCGACGATGAACGCGCCGCCGACGCGTGCCGAGGTTTCCAGGAAGTACAACGCTCCTTCTCGTCCACGAATGAATTCCGTGTGTGATGCCCCGCGGACAAGGCCGAATGCGTGCAATACGCGCGCGTTTGCAGCCGCCAGCTGTTCCGAAAGAGGATCTTCGGGTTGAAGCGTCCGCGTGACGAAGATGCCCCCCTCATGCGCGACAGTCATTGGCGGCGATCCATATGCGCTTGCCGACGCAAATACGACTTCGCGATCGAACACCAGTGAGTCGACGTGGAATACGTCGCCTGAAACGAACTGCTCGAGGACGTAATCCGCGCGCACATCCCCCAGTCCGTTCAGCGTCGTCCATAGCTCTGACGTCGAGGCAATCCTCTTTATGCCGATCGCGGCGGCCTGCCCGCGCGGTTTCAGCACCCACGGCGGCGGCACCGCGGCGGTCCATTCGCTGATCACCTCGTCATTGGCGACGTGAACGAACTGAGGACACTGGATCCCGGCCGCGCGAGCGCGCGATCGCATCGCCAGTTTGTCGCGGAACGCGCGCGCGGTCGTTTCCCCCATGCCGGGGACGTGCAGATATTCCCGCAGCATCGCGGCCATCTCGACGTCGAAATCGTCGAGCGCGACAATGCGATCGATCCGTTCATTGCGCGCGACAAACGCCGCTCCTTTTCGAACGTCCTCCTCGGACATGCCGCGCCGCACGTAATAGAAAGTGTCGATGGTTTCGCGAGGCCAGTCCGAATCTTTCAGCTTTTCTTCAGTGAGCAACAGGACCCGGCAGCCCTGACGATGGCATTCATCGAGGAACTCGTCTCCTTTTCGATAGGTTGCTATGCAGAGGAAGGTGAGCATTGAATCGCTAATCACTGATCACTGATCGTGAATAATCGTGAATCGCTAATCCTCGAATCGCTGAATCCTCGGATCCCGGACCCCGGACCCCGGATCCCGGACCCCGGATCCCGGACCCCGGACCCCGACTACTTATCACTAACTGAAGGCCAGCCGGGCACGCTGCGTGCCGCGCGGACACCTCTGACGATCGCGTCGGCGACGACATCAGCCGCGAGGGAGCCAAGCACCGTCAGTTGAAGATTCGGCCGCGCCAGCCGTCCCGTCGAAACCGCGAACAGAGAGTCTCCATCGCCTGTCGTGTGATACGGGCGAACAGCCCTTGCGGCTCCGCAGTTGGCCATCATCGCGACCTTGGTCAGCGGCGTCTTGTCGAGCGTGACGTTGGTTGCGACAACGACGAGCGTGGTGCTTCGAAGAGCGGGATCGTCGAGGGGAGCGTCGCCGCTCGTGCCCGAGACAATGCCGCGCATGAACTCGACGCTGTCAGCGAAGCGTCCGTCGGCGCGTCGTGCCCCTGCAACGATTTGACCCGATCGCCAATCGAGCACATCGCCCGCCGCATTGACGACGGCAAGCGCCGCGATGACCACGTCGCCAATTTTGATGCTCGCGGTTCCAAGACCGCCTTTCATCCCGGTCAGTCCCCTGCCGCGATGCATCTTGCCAACCGTGGCTCCCGCGCCCGCGCCGACGTTGCCTTCGGCAACCGGCCCCGATGATGCCGCCGTGCACGCTTTATAGGCCGCTTCGCCGTCGGGACGAATGTGCGGATCACCAACCGCCAGGTCGTCGATGACGGCGCTCACAACGATTGGAATTCGAAGGCCGGGTGTGCCCCAGTCGAACCCCAGCTTGCGCTCTTCGAGAAAGCGCAGCACACCACCGGAAGCGGGGAGCGCGAGGACGCCGCCTCCGGTCAGAAACAACCCATGAATACGATCGATCGGGCTGACGGGCTGGAGCATCACTCCCATCGACTCACCCGGGGCAGAGCTGTTGTAGTCGACGGCAGCTGCCGCGGCAGACTCGAACAGGATCGCTGTGCAACCGGTTGGCCGCCGTGTATCGGTGAAATGTCCAACGGTCACGCCAGGAACATCGGTGAGCGACCCTGCCGATGGCCGCGACGGTTGCGTTTGGCCGAATGCGGACGGCAGTGCCGCGCCTGCCGCCAGCGTCGCCCCGAACTCCCGGCGAGTGTAATCGGACATTGGTTCCTCCCGCCTAACCCTGCCGCGCCTTCGCGCCACAGGAATCGCGGACGATGAGTTCGCAGTTAAGAAGGATATCGCGTGTTGGAAGGTGTGTGCGAGCGACGCGTTCCAGCATCGCAGACAGCGCCGCATCACCAATCTGCCGCGTTGGCTGGCGCAGGGTCGTCAACGGTACAGAAAGAAGCTTCGCGTACTCCACATCGTCGATGCCGACGACGCGAACATCATCCGGCACTCGTCGGCTCGTGCGAAGCAATGTCGGTATGAGCCAGGCTGCCGTGCGATCGTTGGCGCACACAATCCCATCGGGAGATAGTTCGTCCATGACTCGGCTGATGGCGGCAGCATCGGATGGGTCGACACGATGAACGAGCGAACGATCGACTGGCCTGTTCCAGGTGTAGAGCGCTTCACGAAACCCAGCTTCCCGCGCATCGACAGTCGCCGCGGCAGTCGGCAAGGCGATGAACGCGACTCGTTGCGACCCGAGCCGCAACAGATGCTCGGTGATGACGTAGCCGGCCCGGCGATTGTCAATGCCGACGAGATCGTGATGCCCTCGCTCCGGATAGGGCACCAGGGTGCGATCGAGCAGGACGACCGGAATTCGTGCCTCGTCCAGCGCTCGCCCGATCCGTTGATTCAGGTCGTTCTTTTCACGCGGCAACTCGAGCGGGGCAAAGAAGACACCCGACACACCGCGATCGATGTATTGCCGGCAGAGCTGCCAGGCTCGTTCTTCCTTCGAGGCGCCGGAGGGGCTTCCCCAGATTAGCGCATGGTCGCGTGCGAGAGGTGAGGCCATCATCCCCTGACAGATCGGTTCAAAGATCTCCGTTTCCCCGAGGTCGGGAATGAGCAGACCGAACGACAACGCTCGGGCGGTTTGCGGATTCTTGACGTAGGTGCCCGATCCGGCACGGCGCTCGACGAGACCGGCAGCCTGAAGATCGCGGACGGCACGGCCGACGGTGATTCTCGAAGCTCCAAACTCGCGCCCGAGTTCTGACTCGCTGGGGAGGCGGTCTCCTTTCTTCAACCGCCCCGACTGGATCTCACGTTTCAGCGACGCGAATACCTGCTGGTATTTCGGGCCGAGATGCGCGCCGGCAGTCACATCAAAAGGATATGACAACTTTGTCGGTTGCGCAACAAGATATGTCAAATATGTCGTATATTTGAGAATCATGTCAATGGATAGTAGACGGGCATTTCACGATCCTGATATGCTAAATTCAGATAGCTGATATATCAGGCTGGACATCGGCAGGGGGATCAATGACAACCGCAACGGCGCCGAGGCACTTTCTCATCGCATCGGACTTCGATCAGACGCTGAGCTTCAACGACTCCGGGGTCGCCTTGAGCGAACTCATCGGCGCGTCGCAGTTCCAGCAGAAGGTCGACGGCCTCGCGCGGAGCAACCTGGTGCAACAGGGAGGTGAGCTGGCGTATTTGCTGCGGCACGATCCCGAATTCAGGGGCGTCCGGCGCGAGCATCTGGAAGAGACCGGCCGGCGCGTCCGGTTGCGCAACAACATTCCCGCACTCCTGGATTTTTTCAACCAGGGCATCGATGGCTGTCAGTTCTCGTTCTTCGTCATCTCCGCCGCGCCTCGCGAGGTGATCCAGTCGGCACTCGCCGGCATCGTCGCGGCCGACCACATCTTTGGAACGGAACTCGACTACGACCCGCCCTCGGGTGAGGTGCGCTCGATCGTTCGCGTTCCCGCCGGCTACGGAAAAGTGGCCGTCGTCGAAGAGCTCGAATCGCGTCTCGAGATCGCGCCCGAGCGAACCATTTATGTTGGCGATGGCAGCTCTGACGTTCACGTGATGCTTCACGTCAACAATCGTGATGGCTTCACCATCGCGGTGTCGGAGAACACACAGCTCGCGCGAATCGCGAAGAGCACCGTACTCAGCGACGATGCCTGTTCGGTGATGGTGCCAGTCCTCGATCAGGTCCTCGGCTGGAGCTCCGCTCAGATCCGGGCGCTGTTTGAATCGAACGGGTTGACTCTCCAGGAATGGGAAAAGGCACGTACGGATCGCATCACGGTCCGCGCAGCCGGCAGCGCCGTCGGCGCGGTCGCGTGAACTCACGACAACGGACGCCACATGACTGAGTATTTGGGTTGGACCGCGACGGCTGTGTTCGTGGGCTCTTATTTCTGTGCGCCGGCCGCGCTGAAGCGCGTCCAGATGGTCGGCGCGTTGATGTGGGTCCTGTATGGCGTGTTGATCGGCGCGTCGCCGGTCGTTGCGGCGAATCTGCTGGTCTTCGGCGCCGCCGCCATTACCCTCGCACGAGCTCGCGGACGGCGGCAAGTTCGTCCGCATTGATCGTGTGTCCCATACGTTTGTAGATCCGTTCGTCTACACGCGCACCCATTCCGCGAAACACTTCTGCGGACTCATGCACGCGTTCGAGCGGGATGTGCGGATCAACGTCGCTGCAGCCGAGAAACACCGGCGTGTCTGCCATCGATCCGGAATAATTGCGCGGAGTGCCGGGCGGGCCGATGACGCCACCGCTGAGCGCGACGACCGCCGCGTAGCGTTTCGCATGTCGCGCGGCGAACTCCAGAGCGAGGCACGCGCCTTGCGAGAATCCGAGAATGATGACGTGTTCGGAAGTGTGGCCCTCGGAGGCCGCCTTCGCCACGAGTCCCGCGATCACATTCAGCGCCGAGGTGAGTCCGGGCTCGTTTTGCGGAATCGGCGAGAGAAACGAGTGCGGATACCAGGTATTGCCCGCCGCCTGCGGCGCGAGATACGCGACATCATTGGTACCCAGCTCAGGCGCGATGCCGAGGATGTCTTCAGCTGACGCGCCGCGCCCGTGAACGAAGATGCCGACCCGTCGCGCGGACTCGATCGGCGCTCCATAGTGGAGTACCGGTTGGCCTTGATGTGGATCGGTTGGATTGGTCACACTTCATTCTTACCGATCTTTTTAGGGCACCGCTGCAGCCGCATTTCTTAACTGCTCGCGGGGCGGACGCAGGCGCTTTCCCGTTTACCTTTTGCCTTTTACCTTTTACCTTGTACCTTGTACCTTGTAATCCGGAGGGAGACATGTCCGACCGTCGTGCATTCCTCAAATCGATCGCTGCTGCCGCTGTTGCCGGTGCCGTTCGGCCGGCCGAAGGCGCTCAATCGTCGCCTGCACAAAAGTCCGCCGCCACGACGATCCGGAAATCCTCGCTCATCTCGATGCTTCCCAGGCAGTTGTCCTATGCCGATCGGTTTGCGATGGCACGTGAAGCCGGGTTTGAGGCGATCGAGATGGAGACCATTACCAAGGATGATGAGGCGGCAGAAATCAAAGAAGCGTCAAAGAAGACCGGCCTCCGCATTCACTCCGTCATGAATTCCGATCATTGGCGCCTCCCAATTTCGAGCAGCGATCCAGAGGTCGTCGCCGGTAGTGTCAAAGGCATGGAGACTTCGATTAAGAACGCCGCGCTCTGGGGAGCCGACGCGGTGTTGCTCGTGCCCGCGGTTGTCGATGCCAAAACATCGTACAAGGACGCCTGGACGCGATCACAGCGCGTCATCCGAGAACGGCTGCTTCCATTGGCCCGCGATCTGAAAGTAATCATCGCCGTCGAAGAAGTCTGGAACAAATTCCTGCTCAGCCCGATCGAGTTTGCGAAGTACGTCGACGAGTTCGATTCGCCGTGGGTCAAGGCGTATTTCGACGTGGGCAATGTCGTCTTCTACGCGTTCCCACAAGATTGGATCCGTACCCTCGGATCGCGCATCGTCAAGGTCCATCTGAAAGACTTCAAACTCGATCGACAAAATGGACGGTTCACGTGGCCGAATATCGGTGAGGGAGACATTGACTGGCCGGAAGTCCGTCGCGCCTTCGCCGACATCAAATACAGCGGCTACATGACGACGGAACTATCACGCGGCGACGGCGATCCCGCTGCCTACCTAAAGGACGTTTCCGCGCGGGTCGATCGATTCCTGGCAGGAGAAAAACCCGTCGTTTCCTAAAAGGCAAAAGGCACAAGGGTTCCCTTTTCCCTTTTCCCTTTGAAACCAATCAGCCGGCGCTCACGTAAGTATCACCAGATATCTTGTTACGCAAGATATATGGTGGCACAATAGCGTTATGGCACCTCGGCCCGGTGAAGACGACGATCGGAAGGGAATTGCCCGGGAGCTCAAGCGTGGATCGCTCGAGTTGATCGTGCTGCACCTGCTGTCGCATGGGGAGGCGTACGGGTACGAGATCGTGACGGCGTTGACCGAGCGCAGCAACGGTGGTCTCGAGGTCACCGACGGAACGCTGTATCCCGTGCTTTACCGTCTCGAGCGGGCGGGGTTCGTGGCCGTTCGCTGGGAAACGCCGCAACGCGGGGTGCCACGGAAGTATTACCGGCTCACGAAATCGGGTCAGGCAGAGCTGGCGCGGCTGCGTCACGAGTGGAACACGTTCGCCGGCGCCATGGCCAGCCTTCTTCGCCAGCAACCGGAGATCACATGAGCGTCGAACAGGCGTACATCGATCGCGTGATCGCTCAGCTTCCGCGGGAAGCGACGCTGCGTGCGCAAGTGGCCATGGAACTGCAGAGCCACATTGCGGAGCGGGTCGAGCACGGGCATTCGGTGGAAGAGGCGCTTCACCACCTCGGCGATCCGATCGTGCTGGCCGAGTCATATCTGGCGGCCGTGCCGCTGATTCCCGCGTCATTCTGGCGACGCGCCGCTGCCAAACTGTTGGACGTGGCCGTGTACATCGGCGTCTGCGCGCCGGTGGTACTGGTCGTGGTCTATCGCTACCAGTTCGTGATCGCCGTCTTCGTCGGCGCTTTTCTGGCGGCGATTAGCGCGGTGTATCCGCTCCTCGCCGAGTATCGCTACGGAAAGACGTTGGGGAAGCACTGGCTCGGACTGCGCGTGGTGCGTGAATCGGGTGCGCGCATCAGCTTTGGGCAGTCGGTCGTTCGCCAGCTCCCGCTCGCGCTCGAAGTGTTCTGGATCGACGTGCTCTTCGCATTGTTCACGGAAAAAAATCAGCGGGCATTCGAAATCCTGTCGAAGACGCGCGTCGTTGTTGCCACGGAGAACCAGTCATGATGAAACAGATGTTGATGACCCCGGCTCTATTTGGTCTGACCTTTCTTGCGGGTCAGTCGTCTTCAGTCACGCCGCGGGCGGCGTCGTTGGAGGATGTCGTCGCGGAAGTGCGTGCGCTTCGCGAGGATCTGCGTCGAACGGCGGACACCACCCTGCGGGCGCAATTACTGGTTGCCAGACTGCAAGTCGAGGAAGGGCGGATCGACGGCCTCGCCCGTCAGTTGTCGGATACGGAACGACAGATGCGCGAGCTGGAGGGCGCTCGCAACCCATGGCTGAGTCAGATGTTGCAGGAGTTCGACAAAGCGCCGAAGGAACCAGGCGCGCCGGACATGTTCGCCGGGCTCAGAGCGCAGCTCGACAAGATTGAGAACGGGGATCCTGCCCTCCAGGAGCGCCACGCGTCGCTATCGCGGCTGCTCGCTGAAGAGCAGGCACGCTGGGTGACGTTCAACGCGCAACTTGAAGCGCTCGAAAAAAGTGCGAGCGCGCCCAAAAAGTAACTGACGGCTACCTCGCGACTGTCGCGTGCTCCCGAAGGCACGCGAACACGTCGCGATAGAACGCCGGATGCTCGCGCCAGGTGGGCGATGAAACGATGTTGCCGTCGCGCACGCTGTCGGCTGCGACGTAACGTCCACCGCCGGCTTCCGCGTCCGTCCGCACGTGCTCGTAGCACGTCACGCGCTTGTTCTTCAGCAGCCCCGCCGACGACAGCAACTGGACGCCGTGACAGATGGCGAAGATCCATTTTCCCTGCGCGTCGAAGTCGCGCAGGATGTTCAGCACGCGTGCATTGTTTCGAAGATACTCCGGCGCCCGACCACCGATGCACAGGACCGCGTCGTAGTCCGTCGCGGTCACCTCTTCGAATGTCAGATCCGATTCAATCGCGTAGCCCGGCGCCTCCTTGTAGGTGTCCCATCCGGGCTCGAAATCGTGCATGACGAGATGCAGTCGGCGCTTTGAGGGTGCCGCAACCTTCGGCTCGTAACCGGCCTCCTGAAATCGATGAAACGCAAACCATGTCTCGTACGCTTCGCCGCCGTCGCCGGTGATGATGAGAACTTTAGGCATTCCGGTATTATAGGCGCCCGAGCAGGGAGAAATGATGCCAGCTGTGCGCTTTCTACTCTTTTTTGCGTGCGCCGTGTCCGTGAGCGTCGTCGCTGCCGACGCCGAGACCGGGCAGGCTGCCTGGCTGCGGTACGCGATGTTGGACGCGCGGACGATCCAGCGAATCGCGACTGACGTTCCGCGATCGGTTGTTACAGTCGAATCCGCCGCCCCGATCCAGAACGCACGCACGGAATTGGCGGCCGGACTTCGCGGCATGGCCGGCCTGAATCTCGAGATCAGGGATTCCTTACCACCCGACGGCGCCATTGTTGCCGGGACGCTGACACGACTTCGCCAAACGTCAGCCGCTCTTCTGCCGGTTGGAACGCTTCAGCCCGACGGCTTCTGGTTGAAGACATCCACGATCAAGGGAGCGCGATTCCTCGTGATTGCGGGCGAAAGCGACCGCGCGGTGTTGTATGGCACCTTCGCGCTTCTGCGAAAGGTCGCGATGGCGGAGTCATTGGCGACCGTCGACGTCAAGGAGGCGCCGTACGCGCCGCTTCGCTGGGTCAACGAGTGGAACAACATCGATGGTTCGATCGAGAGAGGCTATGGGGGTCGATCGATTTTCTGGGACGGTGGGAAGATTCGCGACGACTTGAGCCGCGTCAATGAGTACGGACGACTGCTTGCGTCGCTTGGCATCAACGGGATCTCGATCAACAACGTCAACGCGAATCCACGTGTGCTGTCGCCAGAATTTGTGCCTCAGGTCGCACGCGTCGCCGACACGCTGCGGCCGTGGGGGGTGCGGCTGGCTCTCGCCATCGACTTCGGCAGCCCGCAATCGGTCGGTAAGTTGCCGACCTACGATCCCCTCGATGCTGCGGTCATTGCCTGGTGGAAGGCCCGCGTCGACGATCTCTATCAAGCCATTCCCGACTTTGCTGGCGTCGTACTGAAAGCCGACTCCGAAGGCCGCGTCGGTCCTTCGGCGTATGGGCGGACGCACGCCGAGGCTGCGAATGTGGTCGCTCGTGCGCTCGCGCCGCACGGCGGCGTGATCTTCTATCGCGGATTCGTCTACGACCATCACATGGACTGGAACAACCCGAAGAACGATCGCGCCCGCGCCGCCTACGACAACTTCCATCCGCTCGACGGCCAGTTCGACGCGAATGCGATCGTGCAGATCAAGCACGGACCGATCGATTTCCAGGTACGCGAGCCAACGTCGCCACTCTTTGGTGCGCTCGAGCGGACGAATCAGGCGATTGAATTGCAAATCACCCAGGAATACTTCGGCCAGGCGCGCCACACAGTGTTTCTGCCCCCGATGTGGAAGGAGACGCTCGACTTCGATCTGCACGTGGGTGCGAGTGGCCCATCTCCCGTGAAGGCACTCGTCGCGGGCAGAACGTTTCGGCGGCCGCTCGGTGGCTTCGTTGGTGTGTCGAACGTCGGACTGAATCCGAATTGGTACGGCAATCATTTGTCACAGGCGAATCTCTACGGCTTTGGCAGGCTCGCCTGGAATCCCGACCTCACGTCGGCACGGATCGTGGACGAATGGACGCGGCTCACGTTCGGAAACGATCCACAAGTTGTCCGCACGGTCACCGCCATTCAGCTCGACTCGTGGCGCACGTACGAGAACTACACCGGCCCGCTCGGGCTTCAGACGCTCACCGACATCGTCGGCAATCATTACGGTGTTGCGGTGGAAGCGTCGGAGCGTAATGGATGGGGGCAGTGGCATCGCGCCGACGACAAAGGCGTCGGCATGGATCGCACGGTCGCCACCGGCACCGGCTACATCGGTCAGTATGCTCCCGCCGTGGCAAAGATTTACGAATCACTGGGCAGTTGTCCCGACGACCTGTTGCTCTTCATGCATCACGTGCCGTACACCCATCGCCTGCGATCGGGGAAGACGGTGATTCAGTACATCTACGACTCTCACTACGAGGGCGCGGCGGCGGTGGAGCGTTTCCTGCGTGATTGGGATGGTCTACAAGGGCGCGTCGACGAGCAGCGGTTCAACGAGGTTCGGTCGCAACTCGACTATCAGGTCGGACAGGCCATCGTCTGGCGGGATGCAGTGACACGATGGTTTCATCGCGCGTCGCGCGTTGCAGATGCAGCAAACCGTGTCGACAAATACCCGGGTCGCCTCGAAGCGGAGTCAGCGTCGCTGAACGGTTATGTCGTAAAGAATGTGACGCCGTGGGAGACAGCGTCGGGCGATAAGGCCATTGAGTGTCCATCTGCGAGTTGCACGGCCACGTTCCGATATACCGGAACTCCAGGACGGCAGGATGTGACCATTCGCTACTTTGATGTCAACACTGGAACCGCGCGGTTTCGAGTTCGAGTCGGCGATCGCACGCTTGCAGAGTGGACAGCTTCCGATCGCATCCCTACGCGACGGCTCGATGGGTCGTCATCGTCGCGTTATGTAGTACGGGATGTCTCTCTCGCTCCTGGCGACACCATCGTCGTCGAAGGAATACCGGACGCAGCGGAGACTGCGGCGCTCGATTACGTCGAGGTTCAGCCGCACGTGCACCGCCCACAATAGACGTGAGCTTCTAAAGGGTTTGATATGACGCGCCGTCGTGTTCGAGTTCTTGCAGTCGTTACTGTCATCGCCGCCCACGTCTCGTTCACAGCAGCTCAAACTAACTCGAAGAGACAGGAAAACTGGGTGCCAACATGGGGTACAGCGCAACAGTTGGTTCGCACACCCCCTCCCGTGCCGACGACCACACCGGCGCCACTGGCGAATGCGCCGACATCGAATTTGGCGGCCACCTCTGTTGCCGCCCAGCGCGGCAGGGGGCCGGCCGGCTCAGTGTTCCGCGTGACGGCTCTTGCCAATCAGAGCGTCCGCATGATCCTTCGCACCAGCATCGGCGGACGGCGCGCCCGCCTGAAACTGTCGAACGCATTTGGATCCACGCCGGTGCTCATTGGTGCGGCACATCTCGCAAAGCGGGGCACTGGTTCAGCGATCGTGCCGGGCACCGACCGGCCGCTGACCTTTGCGGGCAAAGCCTCGGTCACGATGATGCCTGGAGTCGTTATCGTCAGCGATGCGATAGAAATCGACGTCCCTGCGCTGGCTGATCTCGCGGTCAGTTTGTATCTGCCGAGCGACACCGGTCCTCCGACGACACACGCGACCGGCTTGCACACCACCTACGTATCGATCGAGGGTGACTTCACCGCCCAGTCCGAGTTCCCCCTCGCGGGGACGACGCAGCAGTATTACTGGGTGTCGAGCCTGGAGGTCGACGCACCTGCCGACGCCGGCGCGATTGTCGCATTCGGCGACTCGATCACTGATGGCGCGCGCTCGACGCCTGACACGAACAATTCTTGGCCGGCACTGCTCGCGGCGCGATTGGCGGCGGACAAGGCGACGGCAAACATTGCCGTCATCAATCAAGGGATCGGCGGCAACCGTCTTTTCACCGACGCGACCGGCCTTGCCGGTGTCAGCGCGCTCGCGCGGCTCGATCGCGACGCGTTGAGCCATCCGAATGTGAAATGGTTGATGATCCTCGAGGGCATCAACGATATCGGCACGCTTGCATCGTCGACGACCACCAGTCCGATTACCAAAGACGATCTGATCTGGGTTCTGCAGCAGGTCATCGATCGCGCGCACGCGCACGGAATCAAAGTGATTGGCTGCACGCTCACGCCGTACGAGGGTGCGGGTTACGCGCGCGAGAATGGTGAAGCCATTCGTTCGGCGGTGAACGACTGGATTCGAAAGTCCGGGGCGTTCGACGCGGTCGTCGACTTCGATGCTGCGACCCGTGATCCGAGTAACCCCAAGCGATTCAAGCCGGAGTTCGACCCCGGGGATCACCTCCATCCAAACGACGCCGGCTATAAAGCCATGGCGGACGCTGTCGACCTATCCATTTTCAAAGCAAAAACTATGCAAAAAGAAAGGTAGAAGCTCAGCGGCGTTGCGAGTATAGTTGCGCCGCCATGCCTGAGCTAAGACTGCCCGCACCCTGATTTTCGTCGCAAACGCCGCGCGTGGCGTGGCGACGTCTGTTGACTCGCTGGTCCTCTCTGTTCGCATGGGTCGCGATCGGATGGATCGTAGTGTTTTGGCGTCTGGGATACGCCAGCCTCCTCGATCCCGACGAGGCGCACTATGCCGAATTGACGCGGGAGATGCTGCACTCCGGCAGCTGGCTGGTGCCGCTTCTCGACGGAAAACCCTTCATCGACAAGCCTGTCCTCTTTCACTGGCTGCAGGGCGCGTCTGTTCTCTTTCTCGGAGAAACCGAGTTCGCCGCCCGGCTGCCAACCGCATTGTCGGCCGTCGGTCTGTTTGCGATCACTCGATGGGTTGGCGTGGCGCTCTTTGATGCCGAAGTGGGAACACTCGGGGCGATCATGTTCGCCACCATTCCTGCCACCTTTGCCCTCGCATCGATTGCGATCTTCGACATGGTTTTCGCGCTGTTCCTGTTCGGCGCGGTTGGATGCCTGCTCGTCGCCGCGAAGCAGGCCAACGTTCGGACTGAGTGTTGGGGATACGTGCTGCTGACACTGGCGGTGATGACCAAGGGGCCGGTCGCACTCGTGCTCGTTGTGTTGTTCCTGGCGACTGGCTATCTGATGTCAGCGGATACGCGGGCGCTATGGGGAGGGCTGCATTGGAGGATTGGGCTTCCAGCTGTCGCGATCGCCGCCTCGCCCTGGTTCGTCTGGATGCAGTGGCGATTCGGCGACGAGTTCGTGAAAGGATATCTACTCGCGGGTAACCTGTGGTACGTCACGCAGCCAATCGAGTTTTCCGCACGCGCCGTCAATCACACCTTCTATATCCGGGCGTTCGCTGGAGCGTTCTTTCCGTGGAGCACCGTCGTCGCAGGTAGAGGCCTCGATGCCTTCCAGCGGCTGCGCAGGAACCAGCCGCTCGAGATCGGTGAGCGCCTGCTGTGGCTGTGGACGATCGTCGTCTTTGCTTTTTTCAGCGTCGCCCGCTTCAAGCTGGACCACTATATTTTTCCTGCCGCACCGGCCTGCTGCCTGTTAGCTGCCTATGGCTGGCGGGAGGCCGCGCGCGACCTCGACGGACGATTGTGGGGCACGCGATACAGCGTGCTCCTCGTCGCCGGTATGCTGATCGTCGGTGGAAGTTTTGGCGGCGTCGCGCTTGCGCATGTGAATCTGGCGTTATCCCCGTGGGCGCTGGTCCTGCCGCTCGCGATCTTTGGCGGTGGAGTCGGGTTGCTGTTCCAATCAGAGCGGCTCGGTTGGCGAGTGCCGGCCGGCATCGGCGTGCTGGTCGTGGCTCTGCTCGTCAGTTATGCGACCGTCGTCGCGGTAGGCTTTCCTGCCCTCGAGCAGGTGCGGCCAACGGCTCGCGTCGCCCGTCAACTTGCCCGCGTCGCCTCACCCACCGCACCGGTTGGTCTGTACCAACTCGAACGGTGGCGCGGCAGCCTTCGCTACTATTTGAACCGTCCGATCGATCGGCTCGAAACAGTGGGCGACGTCTCGACATTTCTGTCGCGGCAGCAACCGGTTTACGTCGTCATGCTGCGTCGTGATTACCTGGCTCTGAGAGAGCAAGGCGCTCCCGTGCATCTCCTGACCGCGCACAGGGCGGTTGTCGGCACGAGCGGGCGTGGACTGCGCCGTCAACGTTGGGGATTCCTTGTCGTCGTGACCAACGTTCAGCGCAAGCCGCGCACGGAACGGCACCAGTTGTATCCGCCTGTGCGTCGGATGACGGATTGATTTTGCTGATCCGTGCCGGGATCCGGGATGCGGTGTGGCCAGCAGCCCGCAGCCAGCAGCGACAGCAAAGTCCCTACGATCGCGATCGATACAGGGCGACGAGCGCGGCACCAATGGCCTGCGACAAATCTCCGAGTGAAGCAGGCACAACCGTCAGTGCTTCCCGCTGCGGTGGCCACAAGTACGGTGCGGCGGTGTCGCGAATGATTTGAAGGTAGCGCGATCGAAACTCGCCGGTTGTCGATTCCGGATCCATCAGACCACCGCCGATGACCACGAATTGCGCGTCGAGTGCCATCGAGAGCGATGCGACATGAAGTCCTAACGCGCGTGCCTGGAAGTCGAAGATCTCGACCGCGAGACGATCGCCCTTCTGCGCCAGCCCTCGCAACGCCAGCGCCTTCTGCCTCGAGGATCCCGCTGAGGCCGCGAGTTGATGATCAGGATATCGTTTGAGACCGTCCTCCAGAAGATAGGGAAGTCCTGCCAGAGTTGTGTACATTTCGACGCAGCCCCACGTCCGTCCACAGCCGCACGTATACGGCTGTGCATCGAGCAGGTGGAGGGGCGCCGGCATGTGCGCGGCTTCCATTCCGGAGATCGTATCCCCGTCGAGCGGAAGGCCGTGCCGATCGACGTACGCACAACCCAGGCCTGACCCGGGCGCCAGCATGATCACCGAGGCTTCGATGCTGCCGCGCGCGCGTTGCGCTTCCGCGACGCCGCCCATGTTTCCATCGTTGCCAACAATCAGCGGAATGCGCGTTCCGGCTGCACGTTCGAGCGCTCGTGCGTATCCTGCATTCACATCAAATCCGGCGAACGTCGCGGGCAGGTTCGGCGAACGTCCGAAAACGCCATAGCGCTCATAGGGACCCGGAATGGCGAGTCCTACGCCACGTACGTCGTTCCACGACAGGTTGTTGGCGGCGAGGTAATCAGTGATCGCATCGGCCCACGTCGACACGAGCGCGTCAGGCCCGGCATCGGCATTTGTGGGGCGCTGCAGGAGTTTCGTCGACACCGCCTCACCGTTCCCCCACACTCCCCCCACCTTCGAAGTTGTCGCGCCACCGTCGGTGCCGATGTACACATCACGCCCGCTCATGCCGTAGCCCTCTCAGCTGATGGATAAACCATAACTGGTAACAGTTGGGTTTTTGGTTTTTAGTTCTCAGTTTCGGTTGCCGTTTTTTGGTTCGCTCGCGAACAAACAACATAAAGCTGAGAACACGACTGAAAGCAAAAAACGAAAAACCAAAACCAAGAACTCAAGACCCAAAACCCAAAACCGAAAACCAAAAACCAAAAACGCGTAGCTTACAAACCGTTCATTCTGTCGGCAAGCGTTCAACCGTCACAAAGAGCGGCCCAACACCGAGTAGGGCCACGAGGGTCATGCTGCCCAGGCCTGCGCGATTCACGACTCTGAACCTGACGTGTTCACCCGGTGCCGCGTCGAATTCGACCGTTTTCCACACCAGCGTGTTGTGCGCGCGAAGCCGGTGGTGGCCGGATCCGATGTCACGACTCGTCCGCTCGCCAAATAACAGGGTAGCCAGTCGGTCGCCGTCGACGGACACGACGATCTGCCGCGTGCGGACGTCGTCTGCACCGGTCCGCTCGACAGTTAATCGTGCGGTATCGTTAGAAATAAATCACCACGCCTACCGCGGTCCTCGTTCCCACAACGTCACCGCGGCTCGTCGTGCGAAGCGGGCCCAAGGAGATCGTGCTCGTTACCGAACCCGTCTGATGACTGTATTGGACACCAGCTTCTCCAAACACCGCGAATCTCCCGCCAAGCGCATAATGTCCACCGAAGCTCCCGGAAATCGAATAGATGTTCGTGACGGATTCGACGACGTCTCCGCTTCCGCTCGTGCGGCCATAGGCGAACCGCGGTGCCACATACAATTTCAAATTGTCGCGAACGGGCGAGTAAAACAGGACGCTGACTCCAGTGTTGAACGTGAAGAAATCCGTCGAGGCATCGACGAGACTTTCACTGGAACTGCCTGTGCTGGTGAACGAGACCTCCGGCCGGACGGCAACGCTTTCCGAAATATGCCACTGGATGCCGATTACAGCGGGATAACCTGTCGTGAGTCCGATACGCCCGGAATCCTGCGCCTCAGCGCTTGCGGCGGCGGCGCCGAAGACGAATCCCATCACAAGCACCTTCACAGTACGCATTCTCGGACCTCACGTTTCCAGAGCTTGTCGCTGCAACTGCAAATCAGTTCTATTCTAAATTGCTGATGGCAGGCACTGAATGGCGCGTCGAGGAAGCATCGTCGGGGATCCGGCTCGACAAGTTTCTCGCGGAGACGACTCGACTCCAATCCCGAGGCCGCGCCCTGGCGGCATTGGAGCGAGGCAAGATCTACCTTAACGACAACGAAGCCGGCCTCGCCGATGCGGGTCGCCGGCTGGTTACTGGCGATGTCGTTCGCGCGTGGCTCGATCGCCCCGGCAGCTCGAGACCGCTTACGCGCACCGGTGTCGTCGACGGCGTCGACATTGTCCACGAGGACGAGGAGCTGATCGTCGTCAACAAGCCCGCCGGGATCCTCACGGTCCCACTGGAACGCCGGCCAGATGCGCTGTCAGTGCTCGGTCAGATTGAAGATCGTTTCAGATCGCACGGCCGGAAGCGTGTATTCCCGGTGCATCGCATCGATCAGAACACGTCAGGTCTCGTCGTTTTTGCCAAACACGCCTCATCGCAGCGGATCCTGAAAGAGCAGTTCAAGCGCCGTGAGCCGAAGCGCGTCTATTGGGCGGTCGTCTATGGGAGACCCGATCCGGCCGAAGGGACCTGGCGCGATGTTCTCGTCTGGGACGAGAAGGCGCTCATTCAGAAAGAGACGCACCCCCGCGATCCACGCGGACAGGAGGCGGTCAGTCGCTACGCGACACTCGAGACATTCACAGAGGCGTCGCTCATTGAAGTCACACTTCAAACCGGACGCCGCAACCAGATACGGATACAAGCTCGTCTTCGCGGTCACACACTGGTTGGTGAGGACAGATACATCTACGGACCAGGTTCGCTGCGGCCAATTGAATTTGGCCGCCAGGCACTCCACGCACGACGACTGTCGATCCGTCACCCCACCGATGGGCGTTCGCTTGAATTCGAGGCGCCAGTGCCCACAGATTTTTTCGAGTTGCTGACTCGGTTGCGCAGGCAGCGCTGATCTATCCTCGGTTTGGGAGGGATTGATGGAACGTGTGCTTGGGCGGTTCAGTCCACAGCTGTACGCTGTGATGCGGATCGTCGTCGGATTGCTCTTCGCGTGCCATGGCGCCCAGAAACTGTTTGGTGTACTGGGTGGTCAGCAGGCTGAACTGGCGTCGAAGTTCGGGGTGGCCGGCATCATCGAGCTGGTCGGCGGCGTGATGATTGCGATTGGATTTCTGACCGGCACGGCCGCGTTCATTGCGAGCGGCGAGATGGCCTACGCGTATTTCACAGCGCACATGCCCAAGGGGGGCGCACCGATTCAGAACGGCGGCGAACTGGCTGTCCTGTACTGTTTCGTCTTTCTCTACATCGCGTCGCGCGGCGTCGGCATCTGGGGAGTGGATAAGCGGACGCGCATCTGAATTGCTGAGTTCTGAATGCTGAGTGCTGAATCGGCCAGGTCTAAAGACCCCGCCCTACAAGGTCAATCGCACCTCCGAATGTAGGGCGCGGTCTTTAGACCGCGCGAACATCCACATTCATGTGCCCGCCTGCCATCGTCTCACCGCGTCGAGTGGATAGATCAACATCAGAATGTTGAGCGTCAGGTTGTCGCGAATCCAATAGGCCAACAACGATTCGATCAGAACTACCAGAACGAACGTGATCCATGGAGGCAGACGCGCGGCGAGAACGAAGCCGACGATCGTGGCGACGATATCCGATATGGAATTGACGACACTGTCGCCGTAGTAGTCGAGTGAGATCGTCGCTTCGCGATAGCGATTGATGATGAAGTCGGTGTTCTCGACGATTTCCCATGTTGATTCGACGAACACCGCGAGTACCAGCCGAGCGCCAACGCTCCACCGCCGCCCAATGAGCCACAGCAACGCGTAGAACACAAACCCGTGGATGACGTGCGTAAACGTGTACCAGTCGACAAGGTGTTGCGAATTCTCTGAGCTCTGCACGACGCCGTGCCACACTTTCACGTACCCGCATTTGCAGATCGGCACACGGCCCATCAACAACAGAATTACTGCAGAGGCCGCGATGATTCCCAACGTCAGCAGCAGCGATTGGGCGAGTCGCCGATCGACCGAGCTCATGAGTGGCGCGATGTTAACATCGAGAGAGTGAGCGAGGTGTCATGCCTACACGTTCGATCGTCGCTGTGTTGTTCGTGTTGCTCGCGGTTGTCGTCTCGGGGTGCAGCGTCGTTGGCGGTATCTTCAAAGCAGGCTTTTGGACCGGCATCATCCTTGTCGCACTGATCGTCGCCGCTCTGCTGTTTCTCGCGGCAAAGGCCCGCGACTGATCGTGGACGAGTCGATCGTTTCCGGTACTCAAGTCTTAGGACCAAAGCCGTAGAACGCGGCAGCGGTGCTTACATTATTGAAGTCGTAGAGCGCTCCGGGCATCTGGCGCGCCGATTGCCTGTGACAGATGTGCCCCAGCTCCTCACGTCCCTGATCGTCTTGTCATGATGCAGAGGCGGTCCGGCGACCGTCGTGTTTATGGACATCCGGTGCCCACGGTGTGGTTGTGAAGCAGTGCCGGCAGGCCACGAAGACGCACGCGCGTACTATCAGTGCCCGAAATGTAATCGTGTCTGGGCGACTACGCTCGCGTCGCTCGCAGGTACCGATGGTGCGCGAAGCCGACATGGCTCGATCCGAGTTCTTGTAGTCGACGATTCAAATGAGCTGACTGGGCTGATTGCCATCTGGCTCGAGGACGAGGGATACGCCGTCGTCACGGCCACGTCAGGCCGCGAGGCACTCGATGCCGCGGCGGTCTACTATCCCGACATCGTTCTTCTGGATCTCATCATGCCTCCGCCGGACGGCTTTGCTGTCTGCGCCGCCCTTCGCAGCTCGTTGCCTCCGCAAGTGATCCTCATGACCGGCCTCGGCGACGCCGACCACGTCCGTCGTGCCCTCGACCTCGGCGTCGTCGCGCTGCTGCGAAAACCACTCACGCGCGAGGCGGTTGTTGACGCGGTCAACGTCGCGGCCGAACGATGCCACCGTGATCCGCTCTCCAAATTGCGTTGGCATTTCGGAATGCATCCACGGGCGTAATCTCAATTGCTATTGTCGATTGCTGACTGCTCAATGGCGCGGTCTGAAGACCGGCCCTACAATGGCCCCGTGGCACAATTGAGTATGTAGGGACGGGTCTCTAGACCCGGCCAAATCAGCAATCAGCCCCTCGGCGACTGCTCGGGGCTGACCCTGAGCGAAGTCGAAGGGTCAGCAATTTCAGTATCATTACCGGCCATGAACCGGTATCGCTGGCTCGTCATCTCACTTCTCGTCCTGATCCCCATCGCATATCCCTACGCGCAGCCGGCACGTCGTTCGATGACGTCTGTCGATCCCTCGCTCTTCAAGGGCATGAAATACCGGCTTGTCGGCCCTTCGCGCGGTGGACGAGTGACGACTGTCACCGGGGTGCCGTCGCAGCCGCGAACCTTCTACATGGGGGTCGCGAGCGGAGGACTGTTTCGGACCACCGACGGTGGCACGACCTGGACGCCAATTGCCGACGGCAAGATCCCACTTGGGTCCATGGGCTCGATCGCGGTTGCCGATTCTGACCCGAACATCATTTATGTTGGCACCGGATCCGATGGCGTCCGAAGCAACGTATCGACGGGACGGGGCGTGTATCGAACGACCGACGGCGGCACGACATGGCAGTTCGTCGGACTCTACAACGCAGGTCAGATTGGCGCGGTACGAATTCATCCGACAAATCCAAACGTCGTCTGGGTGGCCGCAAATGGCGACGCGTTCAAGCGCAACACTGACCGCGGCGTTTTCAAAACCGAGGATGGCGGCAAGACATGGCGGAAGGTACTCTACGTCAGCGACGGCGTTGGCGCGATGGATGTCGAGCTTCAACCGGGCAACCCGAACGTTGTGTACGCCTGGATGTCGCGTCTCGAGCGCAAGCCCTGGACGATTATCAGCGGGTCGTCTGACGGCGGATTTTTCAAAAGCCGTGACGGCGGAAACACCTTCACACACATCACCGGCGGACTTCCAACGGACCTGATCGGAAAAGCCAATCTCGCTGTCACCAACGCAAAACCTGACCGCATCTACGCACTCGTCGAAGCGCTTCCAGGTGGCGGATTGTATCGATCGGACGATGCCGGACAGACGTGGACGTTGATCAATTCGCAGGGCTCGCTGATCCAGCGCCCGTTCTACTACACCACGCTCGGTGCGGATCCGGCGAATGCTGATGTCCTTTATGCCGGCGCGGAAAGCTTCTTCAAGTCGACAGACGGTGGCAGGACGTTCTCGGTCATGCGCACACCACATGGCGACAATCACGACATCTGGATCAATCCGAAAGACGGCAACACCATGATCCAGTCGAACGATGGCGGAGCCAACGTCTCGTTCGACGGCGGACGCAGCTGGTCGTCGCAAATGAATCAGGTGACCGGCGAGTTTTACGGCGTCTGGGTTGATGAACAGTTTCCTTACAGGCTGTATGGTGCGCAGCAGGACGATTCAACTGTCATCACAACCAGCCAGGCGGATCCGTTCGCGCGCGACGATTGGCGTGGCGGTCCCGGTTGCGAGACTGGACCGATTATTCCGCATCCGCAGAATCCAGAGATCGTGTACGGCTCCTGCAAGGGTCAGTACAGCGTCATGAACCTGAAAACCGGGCAGGAGAAAAACTACTGGATTGGAGGACAGTCGCTCTATGGAAACCCGGCGCGCGATCTGATCTACCGAATGCAACGCGTCTCGCCGATGGCGCTGTCGCCGCACGATCCCGACGTGTTGTATTACGGTTCGCAATTCGTCCACCGCACGCGCGACAAAGGGGTCACCTGGGAAAAGATCTCGCCCGATCTCACGGCGCACCCGGATTGTTGTCAGGGCGCGAGCGGCGAGCCGATTACGCGTGACGTGACCGGCGAAGAGTTCTACAGCACGCTTTACGCCATCACCGAGTCAGCGCTCGAGAAAGGCGTCATTTGGACTGGCGCGAACGACGGTCCTTTCCATGTCACGCGCGACAACGGGCGATCCTGGACCAATGTCACACCGAGGGACATGGAGCCAGGCGGACGCGTCCAGTACATCGAGGCATCGCCGCATCGAAGAGAGTCGGCATACTACGCGGTGTATCGATACCTGCTTGGCGACTATCGTCCTTATATCTATGCCACTGATGACTATGGCAAGACGTGGAGACGGCTGACCGATGGCTCGAACGGCATCCCCGCCGATACACCGACGCGGGTTGTCCGTGAGGATCCCGATCGCGAAGGCTTGCTCTACGCCGGCACCGAATTCGGGATGTACATCTCGTTCGACAACGGCGCCCACTGGCAATCATTCCAGTTGAATCTTCCCAACGTTCCCATCACCGACATCAAAGTGCACCATAAAGATCTGGTTGTGGCGACGCAGGGGCGCGCATTCTGGATCCTGGACAACGTCACCGCGCTTCACCAGCTCACGGCACGCACGACATCGACTGACGTTCGCCTGTACAAACCGCGCGACGGATACCGCACGCGCATCGCTCCAGCGGTCCTCGGACCGAACATCGACTACTACCTGCCAGCCGCGCCGGCGGGGCCGGTCACCATCGATATTCTCGATTCGACAGGAAGCGTCCTGAGTTCCTATAGCAGCGATGCTCCGGCAGCCGGCGGACGCGGAGGGAGTGGCCGCGGGGCCGGTGTCGGGGCGGGGTCCGATGACCCCGATGCCGCGCCGGCGCTCGGCCGCGGTCGTGGAGGTTTCGTTCCCCGCGCGACAAAAACCGAAGGCGTGAATCGATTCGTGTGGGATGTCCGTCAGCAAGCCGGCGTTCTGGCGCCGCCGGGATCCTATCAAGCGCGGCTGAAGGTCGGGAGCACCACCCAGACGCAACCATTCACGGTATTGATCGATCCCAACGTCGCAGCCGACGGTGTGACTGTGGCGGATCTGAACGAGCAGTACGAACATAACCTGCGCATGCGTCAGCTCGTCAGCGATGCCAATCAGCTCGCCGCGCGCGTCCGGGACGCGCAGGCCAGGGCGAAAGGAGAGAGTGGTCCGGCTAGCAAGGCGCTCCAGGTCGACGCGATTGCGGCGAAGCTTTTCACTGAACCAGTGCGATATGGCAAGCCCGGACTTCAGGCACACATCACCTATCTCGCGGGAATGACCACCGGCGCGGATCAGAAAATCGGCCGCGATGCTGTCGAGCGCTATGCCACACTACGAAAGGATCTGGATGCGCTCAGTGCTGAGCTCGATAAAATAGTGAATCGCTAATCACTGATCACTAATCCTGAATCACTCATCCTTGAATCGGTAATCCTTGAATCCCTGAATCCTCGAATCTGGTTGTCTACACCGGACAGAACCATTCAAGGTGCGAAGATTCGAGAATTTCGACGATTCGGGATTCAACGATTCGGGATTCGACGATTCGGGATTCGACGATTCGAGGATGAGCGATTCACGATTAGTGATGAGTGATGAGGGATTCACAGTCTGGAGAGGGCTAATGAGGAAGTTTGTTATCGCAGCGTGCCTGTCAGCGGTGATGACGGTGCCGTTGAGCGCGGATCTGAAATACACGCAGCACATGCAGGTCCAGAAATCCGAGACGCCGAGCGTTCAGCCGGCCAATCCGATGATCGGCATGATGGCTGACGCCGTCATGAAGCAGATGGTTCCAGGCGGTGAGGCGGACGTGGTCTACCTGGTGGGCGAAAAGGGCGCACGAATCGAGTATCTGCAGGCGGCGATGGGACAGGCGGCAGGGACGATCACGCTATTCTCGCCGGATGGCACGCTCGCCGTTCTGAATCCAACCGAGAAGACGTACTGGAAGACGACGGTGCAAGCGGCGCTGGACGGGATGAAGTCGTCTGGCGTTCCTGCGCCCGAGGTGACGGCAAAGCGGACCGGCCAGTTCGAGACGGTCGCCGGGACCAAGTGCGAAGTGATCACGTTCGATTGGAAAATGAATCTGCCGATCCCCGAAGCGGCCCGCGCGAGCCTGCCGCCGGATTTTCCGACGACTCTGAACATGACCGGCGATGGCTGCACGACGACCGATCAGTACCAGAAGTACGCGGAGATCGTGGCGAAGGGTGCCAACGCGATGATGAGCGCGATGGGCTTCGACAAAATCGCCCAGGGTGGTCTCGTTCTGCGGCAGAAGATGCTGCTGATGGGATTTGAGATGAAATCTACCGTGACGCAAATCGTGGAAGAGACTGCACCGGCGAACGCGTTTGAGATTCCCGCCGATTACAAGGAAGTGCCGATGCCGGGCGCGGGGAAATAGAGCACGCGATGACTCGCCGCGCGACCTTTGTCGCGATCCTGCTCGTTCAGGCCATCTCATTCGCGCAAGGGCCGCCTCCGCGAAAGCCTGACGCAATCACGGTCTTGCGGCCGGCGCGGGTGTTCGATGGCGAAACGGTGCACGAAGGATGGGCCGTCCGCGTCCAAGGCGATCGGATTCAGGCGGTGGGCTCGGCCGCAAACGTCGCCGCCGCCGGAGCAACCGTCGTCGACCTCGCCGGGACGACCCTCTTGCCAGGTCTCGTCGAAGGGCATTCGCACGTCCTGCTTCATCCCTACGACCAGACCAGCTGGGACGATCAAGTTCTGCACGAGTCCCTTGGTGTCCGTACGGCGCGTGCTGTCAATCATCTGCGCGCCACGCTGATGGCCGGCTTCACCACCATTCGGGATTTGGGCACTGAGGGAGCCGCCTACGCCGATGTCGAGCTGAAAGATGCGGTCGAGCAGGGCATCATCCCCGGTCCTCGCATGCTGGTGTCGACGCGCGCCATCGTTGCGACCGGGAGTTACGGTCCCAAGGGATTTGCCCTGCAATGGCGTGTTCCCCAAGGCGCGGAAGAAGCTGACGGCGACGCGCTGATCCGCGTCGTCCGCGATCAGATCGGCCATGGCGCCGACTGGATCAAGGTTTACGCCGACTATCGATGGGGCGCGCGTGGAGAAGCGTCGCCGACCTTTTCCCAGCAGGAACTCGCGTCGATCGTCGAAACAGCACGGAGCAGCGGTCGCCCCGTCGTCGCGCACTCGGCGACACCCGAGGGCATGCGCCGGGCGATCGTGGCGGGCGTCGACACGATCGAGCATGGCGACGGTGGCACACCCGAAGTGTTCAAGCTGATGGTGGAGAAAAACGTCGCGCTATGTGCGACACTCGCCGCCGGCGATGCCACCGCGCAGTATGCAGGATGGAAAAGAGGGTCCGCGCCAGAACCAGCGGGTATTACGCGCAAGCGAGCGAGCTTCAAGGCGGCGCTCGACGCTGGCGTCACGATCCTCAGCGGGAGCGACGTCGGCGTGTTCACGCACGGCGACAACGCTCGCGAACTTGAACTCATGGTCGATTACGGCATGAAGGCTGACGCTGCACTGAAGAGTGCGACATCGGTGGCGGCGCGGGTGCTTCACATGGAGGACCGCATCGGCCGCCTGAAAGAAGGACTTCTTGCCGACATCGTGGCCGTGGAGGGCGATCCAACTCGCGACATCACGGCACTCAGGCGCGTGCGCTTCGTCATGAAAGGCGGCAACGTCTACCTTCGGCCGCAGCCGTAATCCTGATGAACCTGGAGCAGAGAAAGATCCCTACCCGCGCTGTCGTGAGCTGGGTTCTCTACGACCTGGCGAACACCATCTTTTCGATGGGCGTCGTCTCTGTCTACTTTTCCACCTGGGTGCGCGATGAGGTCGGCGCTCTCCGCGCGGACTCGGTCTACGGCGTCATCACGGCGATTTCCATGGGCCTGATCTTCATTGCCTCACCACTGCTCGGCGCCATGACGGATCGAGCACCGCGGCGGATGCCGTTTCTCGTCGTCAGTACGCTCGTCTGCGTCGCGTTCACCGCTTTGCTCGCGCGATTTGGTTTCCTTGCGACGGCGCTCTGCTTCGTCATCGCAAACGTCGCCTACCAGGCGGGCCTTCAGTTCTACGATGCCATGCTTCCCGAAGTGAGTCATGAAGGAAACCGCGGCAAGATCAGCGGCATTGGCGTGGGTGTCGGATATCTCGGGTCGTACATCGCGGTCGGTCTCGGGATGGACGCGGTCTTCGGCTCGTCCGACAAGCCGTTCCTCTTCACGATGATTGCCATGTTCTTCCTGCTGTTCGCGCTACCCTGCTTCGTCTTTGTGAAGGAGCGAGGGAACCCGAACCCGCGGGAGGTCTTCAGCCTCGCCATGCTTCGCGAGTCGACCGCTGAAACGTTGCGGACGATCCGATCGGGGAGACAGTATCCGGGGCTCGTCCGATTTCTCGTCGGGCGAGTCTTCTACACCGATCCCATCAACACCGTCATCTCGATCATGATGCTCTATACGATCAACGTCGCGGAGCATACCGGTCTGACTCACGATCAAGGTGAGGCGACGGGGAAGCTGATCATGATGACGGCAATCAGCTTCGCGGTCGTTGGCGGGTTTGCGTGGGGATGGATGGTCGATCGATTCGGGCCGAAGCGAACGTTGAACCACGTGCTCTATCTCTGGGTGGCTGTATTCCTGCTGGCCGCGGCGGTGGGCATTCTTGGCCTGCCCTTGTTCACGCTCTACATCGTCGCGTGTTCCGCCGGCATTGCGCTTGGCGGCGTCTGGGCGGCCGATCGTCCCTACATGCTGCGCCTGACCCCACCGACGCGAATCGGAGAGTTCTACGGCCTCTATGGAATGGTCGGACGTTTCTCGGCCGTCACCGGACCGCTGATTTGGGCGATCGTGACTCGGCTGACGATCAACAGCCTCGGGTTGCCACCGAACGTCGGCCAGGGCATCGGCGTGCTCGTGTTGCTCGCGCTCATCCTGGTGAGCTATGTCATTTTGAAGCCGGTCACCGACGAACCTCGCGATTGGGCCCGGCTCTCTGCGCCGCAATCCGTCCGGGCGGTAGCGACGCATTGATCGCGCCTCTTACCTTTTCCCTTTTCCCTTTTGCCTTTTGCCTTTACCTTTCGCCTCAAGCGGTCTGCGCCCGAATCCGCTTGATTTTCTCCTCCTGTTCGCGCGCGAACCGATCCAGATCCCGACGGAGCTCGCTCTCTCGCTCCTCGAGTTCGGCCGGATCGAAGACGGCGGCGACGGTTGATTGGTGCATGATCCGGCGCTCGGCCACCTGGGCTTCGTAGACGGTCCGCACTTCGGCAATGGCGGCGCGCTGTGCGTCGGTCAATGCGGTCTGTTCGACTCCGGCTTCGGCATCCTTCTTCCTTAGCCGTTCCATGACGATATCGATCGCGCTCTTTGGAGCATCCGACATGATCAGCCCTCGTCTTAGTTTACATGCGCGCGGGCCGGCGCTCGAATCCAGGGCGCCGCGAAACGTGCCGTATACTTCGTTCAGCAAATGCGTCGGTTCTTGAATCCTGCTGTTCTCGCTGCCGTCGTCTACGTTCTTCTGACTGTCGCGCTCACCTGGCCCCTCATCATTCGTGCTGCCAGCCTGGTCCCGAACGATCTCGGCGATCCGCTGTTGAACGCGTGGATTCTCGCGTGGAACGCGCGTGTCCTACCACTCACGTCGTCGTGGTGGAACGGTCCACAGTTTTATCCCGTGACGGGGACCCTGGCGTTTTCAGAGCATCTGCTCGGACTGACGATCTTCACGACACCGATCATCTGGCTCACCGGTGATCCACTTATCGCGCACAACGTCGCGTTTTTTCTGTCGTTCGTGCTCTCCGCCCTGGCGGCATACTTTCTCGCTTACACGATCTCGCGCCGGAACGACTGCGCATTTCTCGCCGGGCTGGCATTCGGATTCGCGCCGTATCGCATGGCGCAGTTCGCGCACGTGCAGGTGCTGTCGGCGTACTGGATGCCCGTCGCATTGGCCGCGTTGCACCGATATTTCGAGAATCGTCGTCTGCGATGGCTGGTTGTATTCGCTGCGTCGTGGCTTCTGCAGGCGCTCGCGTGTGGGTATTACTTGTTCTATCTGTCGGTCCTCGTGGGGCTCTGGCTGTTGTGGTTTGCCAAGGGGCCACAGCGAACGCGCACGCTGGTGTCGGTCGCGATCGCCTGGGGAATCGTGACCGCGATGCTCGTCCCTGTCCTCTATGGGTATTGGCGATTCCATCATGCCTATGGGCTGCGCCGCGGAATTGACGAAATTATTTCGTTCAGCGCCGATGTGGGAAGTGTCCTGAAGGCACCGGACAATCTCTGGCTTTGGGGCTGGCTGAGCGTGGTGAAGCATCCGGAAGCCGATATCTTCCCCGGCCTCACTGTCGTCGTCCTGATTGTCCTCGGGCTCGCGATCGGCTGGCAGGAGGCGGCGACGGCGCGAACCGGCCGGCTCAGGATCGCTCGAGTGTTCGTCGCGCTGGCAGTGCTGTTTTCTGCGATTGCCGCCTCGCCGTTGTACTTCGGACCGTGGAAACTGCAGCTCGGTGGATTACGTTTGCTGTCGGTCGGCACTCCGCATAAACCGTTGTCGCTCGCGTTCGCCTGCCTGATTGTCGCCGGCGGAATGCACCCGTCGGTGCGGACAGCATGGCAAAGAAGATCGGCGATGACGTTCTATGCGCTGGCCGCGCTGGCGATGTGGTTGCTCAGTCTCGGTCCCGAACCGACGCTGATGGATCATCCGATCATCTACAAAGCCCCTTACGCCTGGCTGATGATGCTTCCCGGTGTCGAGGGCGTTCGCGTCCCGGCGCGGTTCTGGATGCTCGCGGCTCTGTGCCTGGCGATAGCCGCGGCGCTCGCGCTGCGGCAACTGACCGCGCGCTGGCCTCGATTCGCGCGCGCGATTCCCGCGATCGCCTGCGTCGGCCTGCTCGCCGACGGCTGGCCCCGTCCCATTTTCATGGAGAAGCGGCCAGCGGAGCGGCCGGTTCATTCGAGAGTGGTCGCGCGGCTCGATCTGCCGCCGGTGGCCTCGCACGATAGCATTGCGCTGTTTCGCGCGACGGAACACAAGCGACCGCTGTTCAACGGCTATAGCGGCTACTTCGCCCCGCACTACTGGGCGATGCAGTACATGATCGAGCAGCACGATCCGGCGGTGCTCGCACGTCTGTCATCCTACGGTCCGATTGAAGTCGTGATCGATCACGATTGGGATCCGGGGGCAGGACTGCGACATTTTCTCTTGTCTGCGCCGCAGACGTCGCTGGTGTACCGTGACGACCGATATTCAGCCTTCAGAGTCGAACGAGGACCCTACGCGTCAGCGATTCCGAGGCCGCAAGGCCAGACGTTGCCAATTGCGTCGATCACGGCTCAATGCGGGGAATCACACGCGCGCGAGATGGTGGATGGGGACATCATGTCGAGATGGCACTGTGGACGCGAGCAGCGGCCGGGGGACACGTTCACGGTTGACCTCGGCGCCGAACGCCAGGTCGGCGGCGCTGAACTGTTGATCGCAGGATTCGTCGGAGATTTTCCGCGCAAGCTGTCTATCGAGACCTCCACCGACGGCGGGACCTGGGCCCCCGCATGGAACGGCGACGCGGCCCTCGTCACGATGTCAGCTGCGCTGGAAGACCCGCTCAATATCCCGATTCCGTTCTCGTTCGAAACGCGGCCGGCGAGATTCGTGCGTTTCACTCAACTCGGAACCGAAAAAACGTACTATTGGTCGGTGGCCGAACTTCGCATGGTCGGCCAGTGATATTACGATGAGGCCCGCCATCACCAGGGCGATTCTCTTCGTCGTTTGTGCCGCCGGATCCTCTGGGTGTTTCACATCCCACGTGCTCGTCACGGTGCGACCCGACGGTTCCGGCCCGGTTGAGCAGACGGCGACGATCCGCCCGGCGGATCTGCCCGCATTCGACAAGCTCGCTTCTCCCGATCTCGCAGCGAACGCGCAAAACCCATCGGACATCGCCAAGCAGTTTCAGAAGGACGTCGGAAAAGGCCGATCAGGGTTGGCTCGTTGGTGGAAATCTTCGCCTGCGGGCAACTCGCCCGATCAACACCAACTGGAAACTCGCAAGTCGTGGCAACCGACATCGGTCGATCGATTCAGCGCATGCCGTCAGGTCACGTGAGTTTCATTACACGACAGCCCAGGACTGCTCCCAATTCTCCGGCCGGGCCATCGCTTCATCGGTTGTTCCACACGGCCGACCCAGTGGGTTTCCGTGCCGAGCCGTTAACGAGCGTCCCTTCGGGTATCAGTGAGCCGTATATCGGGTGGCTTCCTGATGGCTCCGCGCTTGTCGCGGCGGACACCACGCTATATCGCTGGCGCCGTGGCGAAGCGTCATGGACGGCCGTGGCAAATCTTGGCGCCTTCGGACTGCACGGGGGTGACGAGACTCGCCATTTCGCCGAAGGGCGATCGTCTCGCAATCGTGGCGTCAGCGAAGTGAGGAACATTCATTGCAGCGACTTCAGCTTCCGAGGAGGCGCAATGAGTTTGAGAGATAAGTACGCCTACGCGATCTCAACTGCAAAAGGAAAGTTCGACGGGAGTGCCCAGGAGCGCGACGGTAAGCTCCACTTTGTCGGCTCGGTCAGGACAGAAGAGGAAAAGAACGAGATCTGGAACGCGATCAAGACGATTCCAGACTGGCGGAACGATGTCGTCGCGGACATCAAAGTGACCGGCGGCGGCTCGTCGGGAGGCGGGCCCGCGACCGCGACTGCAACCGCCAGCAAGACTTACACGGTGAAGGCTGGGGATACGCTCAGCAAAATCGCGAAGCAGCAGCTTGGCGACGCGAACGCTTATATGAAGATCTTTGAAGCCAATCGCGACCAACTGAGCAATCCGGACCTCATCAAGCCCGGGCAGGTCTTGCGGATACCGTAGCTCGGCTGTTCGGGTATCATTGGCCTCCCGGACCAGCGCACCATATACTGGTCCGGGAGAGACCAGTGACCGCGTCGGGGACGGTTCCGATTGTGCTCCTTGTAGAAGACGATCTCGATGGTCGACGTATGTACGCCGACTGGTTGTCAGAGGCCGGTTTCCGCGTCGATCAGGCGCATAACGGATTCCAGGCCCTCGAAAGGGCATTCGATTCCCGTCCCGACGTTGTCGTGACCGACCTCAACATTCCGGGGATCGACGGCTTCGAATTGACGCGCCGTCTCAAGCAGGATGCGCGGACGCGGGACGTTCCTGTGCTCGCCGTCACGGGTTATGCGGCGTTCGCGTCGAATCCGGAGCGGGCGCGCCGCGCGGGGTGCGACGCGGTGCTGGCGAAACCCTGTTCTCCAGAAGATTTGGAGGCCGCAATCCGTGGTCTCATCCGCGAGCGCTCCCGCCAGGGGTAGCGCACCGAGCATGACCGATCCCTCGATGAAACCTCTCATTCTCATCGTCGAAGACTTTGACGATGCGCGCGAGATGTATCGCGACTATCTCGAGTTCAGCGGGTTCAGAGCGGAGACGGCGCGAGACGGCCGCGAGGCGATCGACAAGGCGCGAACGTTGCAACCTGATCTGATCCTGATGGACCTGTCCCTTCCTGGAATCGATGGATGGGAAGCCACCCGTTTATTGAAGGCCGAACCCGATACCAGTCATCTGCTGATTGTTGCGCTGAGTGCACACGCGCTTGCCACGGAAGGTGATCGCGCGCGCGCGGCTGGATGCGATGGATTCATCGCGAAACCCTGCCTGCCGTCCGATCTCGTGCAGGAGATCGGGCACTATCTCAAAGGCCAGCCGGCGAGCCGCGAGCGGCGGCCGCGCTCCCGACGTCATTGATGCCTGGCGCAGAGGCGAATCGCGGCGGCATCTCTCGTGTGCTTCTCGTCGAGGATCACGCAGATACCCGTCAAATGTACGCCGAGTTTCTCGGGATGGAATTCGAAGTCGTGACGGCCGCGAATGGAGAGGACGCGCTCAAGAGGATGCGCACGGAGGTTCCTCACCTGATCGTGACCGACCTCTCGCTCCCGGTCATGGACGGCTTCGAATTGGTCACGCAGGTGCGGCGCGACGCGAGGCTGCAGTCAATCCCAATCATCTGCTTGAGTGGATATGGTGGACACGAACACGAACAACGCGCACGCGCCGCCGGGTGCGATCGCATTCTTCAGAAGCCATGCATGCCCGATGAGCTCGCTGCGATCGTGAGCGAGGAGCTCGCGCATGCCGCCAAGCGGAGGAAGAACGCGTGAGTGCGACAATTTTCATCGTCGAAGACGACGTCGACACCAGAGAGATGCTCGGGCGATTTCTGGAGCTCGAAGGCTATCGCGTGGAGACGGCGGCAAATGGGAAAGTTGCACTGGAACGGCTCGGTTCCGGTGTCGGACCGTGCGTGATCCTGCTCGATCTGATGATGCCGGTCATGGACGGCTGGCAGTTCAGACAGGCGCAAATCCGGGATGCGGCGCTCGCAGACATACCGGTGATTGTCGTTTCAGCGGCCGGCCGCGATCGGCTCGAGAAGATTCAGGCCGACGCCTATCTGTCAAAGCCGGTCGATCTTGACGAACTCCTCGGTTGCGTCACGCAGTTTTGTCGACCCTAAAGTGCGTGGCTGAAGTTTGCTGATTGCTGATTGTTGATTGACTTACCGGCTGCTGCCGCCGCTTGCCGTCGGTTTCTCTGGTGCGACCGCGGTCTGCGCCGCCCGTGCACTCGTCTTCATTCGCTTGAGGCGCTCGGTCAGTTTCGCCGACTGACTGGCGTCGATTCCGTACACGTCTTTTCGAAACTGCACCTGGCGATCGGGTGTGACGCGAGCAGTCCAGTACCCCAGATATACCGGGATCGCCGCCTTCAGCTTGACGATCGTTTCTTCTCCCGCATGCATCGCTTCCTGGATGCGTTCTGACGTCCATTCGGGCTGATCGCGCAGCACGTATCCGGCGAGCTTTTCCGGCTGTTCGAGGCGAACGCAGCCATGGCTGAACGATCGACTGGCGCGGGTGAACAGCGAATCAGTGGGTGTATCGTGCAGATAGACATTGAATTGATTCGGGAACATGAATTTCACGAGTCCGAGCGCGTTCGATCCACCAGGCCGCTGCCGGAAGCGATACTTTGCAAGGCTCGACAGATCCATAGTCGCCGGGTTCACACTGTTGCCGGACGCGTCCACCACCTCCATGTTCATGCGGTTCAGGAATCCCGGATCGTTCAATGCTGCGGGAAGAGTTTCCTGCTCAGCGATGTCGTCGGGCACGTTCCACACCGGCGCAAACACCAGATAGGTCATCTTGTCGCTGAAAATCGGTGTTTGCGTGTCCGGCTTTCCGACGACAACTCGCATCGTGACTGGTGTCGTGCCGTGTTCGGTGACATCGAGCCGCATTTCCGGAATGTTGACCAGAATGTGCGGATCGCCAAGATCGCGCGGCAACCACCGCCATCGTTCCATGTTCAGGGCAATCTGGCGAATGCGCGCGTCGACCGGCACGTTCAACTCGGCCGCAAGCGCCGGTCCTACAGCGCCATCGTCGGCAAGCCCATGGCGACGCTGGAATCGCTTTACTGCTTCCTCTAGCTCATGATCGTATTTGATCGACACGCCCGATGCCGGCGCCCCTCCCGAGTAGTCGCCTGACACAGCGAGCCTGCGCGCCAATGCACCGGCAAGTGGACTCCATTGACCAGGCTTGAGTCGAATGTTTGCAGGCACGGTGGGCCAGCCCCCGCGGTCGGCCATCCCGCGATAGTCTTCGAGCGCCCGTTGCAGCGCGCGATAATCAGGACTCGTCGGCGTCAGTTCGAACAGAGATTCAGCGATGCGGTTGTCGCGAAGCGCCCGTTCGAGATGGGCGAGGGAATCGAACGACTTTGCTTCGATCTTCCATGCCGGATCCGCATGCGCCAGATCCGACACGCCATCGGCGAGATCCGACGCGAACTTCATGTAGAGCCATGTCAGCCACACGTCCATGGCTGTGGCTTCTTCCGGGTTGAAACCTTTCTTCGTGAGGAACCCGCGCGACGATTCTTGTTTGCGCTGGTCGAGCAGGTTCGCGCTGTACAGTTCGGGATCGAGACCTTCACGATTCGCGGTGTGAATCGCGCGAATCAGCGCGTCCATCTGCGGCTTTGGCGAGCCGTCATCGATCCAGGCAGGTGCGAACTCACGATGCTGATAAAAATTGTGGACCAGCTTCCACAGTCGCGCACCGTCGCGGTCACGTGTGACGTAGTCCGGTCGCTTGGTGCTTTCGACTATCTGTCGCACGGCCGCTTGCGCCTGGGCGTCGCGTTCGGACCCAGACGATGTGAAGCGGGCGCACGAGCTGGCGGAGATCAAGGCGATCAGAATTGCCGTCGCCGCATACGATCGGCAGAAAGGCTGCATCACGGACACCGATGGGCTTGGTAGCAAGGGCAGTGCCGACGAACCGTCGTATGAAATGGCCGGATTACGCTGGTTTCGCCGCGCAATTGTCCGTTAAAAGCGGAGAGTGTAACTTTGACCACCCACCCGCGCGCGCGCAAGAAAGCGCAGCGCCGTGCACCTGCCGATGACGCGGCCGAAGCGATCGTACATGGCGATCTCAACATGGCCGCGGCGGCGCTCCTCTACGACATGGCGGCGCTGCAACCAAACGAGCGAAGTCAGTTTGGATACAAGCGCGCTGCGAGGGTCGTCGCCGGCTTGCCCGTATCGGTCGCCGACCTCGTCGCCGCGGGAACCCTCCGCGACGTCGAGTTCATCGGACCCTCCAGCGCCCGAATCATCACCGAAGTGGTTGAGCTGGGCAGGTCGCCGTCAGTCGAAGCCGCGCTCGCGAAGTCGACGAGACCGTCGCAGGTGACGTCGAAGCGCGAGTTCAGAGGGGCGTACCTGAGTCACTTTGCGATGCAGTCGGCACTTGCTGCGCCGCTCGGGAACGACGTGATCGCTCGTGGCGATTACCGCGGCGATTTCCAAATGCATTCGACCTGGAGCGATGGCGGAGAAACGATCGCCACGCTGGCGGCCGCGTGCGCCGAACTCGGGCACACGTGCCTCGGTATCACCGATCACTCGTACGGGCTTCCCATCGCCCGTGGGATCAGCATGACGGATGCCGCGGCGCAACATCGCGAAATCGATCAGCTGAACGCAGAGCTCGCGGGGCGGTTTCGCGTGTTTAAAGGCATCGAATCGAATATTCTCGCGGACGGCAACCTCGATCTTCAGCCGGATGAGCGCTCGATGTTCCAGTTCGTCGTGGCCTCGCCGCACTCGCTGCTTCGCCGCAATGACGATCAGACCGTCCGCATGCTGGCGGCAGTGAATGCCCCGGGCGTCGCGATTCTTGGTCATCCGCGCGGACGCGTGTTCAATAGCCGGCCTGGAGTGAAGGCTGACTGGCTGCGCGTCTTCGAGGCGGCGGCGAGACGCCGGGTCGCGATCGAACTCGACGGCAACTGGCATCGGCAGGACATTGATTTCGAGCTCGCTCGTCACGCACGTGATGTAGGCTGCATTTTTGCGCTCGACAGCGACGCCCATTCGATCGGAGAACTCCGGTTCAGCGACTATGCGATTGCCCACGCGCGGCTCGCCGGTATTCCAGCGTCACGCGTGATCAATTGTTGGAGCGATGACGAGTTGGATGAGTGGATGGGGGAAATGAGAGAAAGGTAAAAGGCAAAAGGGAAAAGGGAAAAGGGAACGGCGAAAGGCCTGCGGCCCGAGCGAAGCAGACCGGAAAGAGACCGTTACACAGCTACCGTGGCCCGGTAATACCGCGACACGAGCGGGTGTCCCAGCCGTGGTTCGATGAGCGCCGATGCCTGCACCAGCGCGCTGAGATCGATACCGGTCTCGATACCCAACCCGTTCAGCATGTAGACCAGATCTTCGGTTGCGAGATTGCCGGTCGCCCCCGGCGCGTACGGGCACCCACCAAGACCACCTGCCGATGCATCGAAGGTTCCGATGCCGAGTTCGAGAGCGGTCAGGACGTTGGCGAGCGCCGTGCCGCGTGTGTCATGAAGATGCAGGGCGATCGCGTGAAGCGGCACTCGTTCGGCGACGACACCGACGACGCCGCGAACGCGGCCCGGGTGGGCAATGCCGATGGTGTCGCTGATCGCGACTTCGAAGGTGCCCATGTTCATGAGCGCTTCAGCGACCGTGGCGACCCGCGCCGGTGCCACCTCCCCTTCGAACGGACATCCAAACGCCGTCGACACGTATCCGCGTACTCGTATCTCGAGTTCGGATGCGCGGGCGCAGACCGCTCGATAGGTGTCGAGCGAGGCATCGACGTCCTGATGGATATTGCGGAGGCTGAACGTATCCGACGCGGCGGCGATGATGGCGACCTCGCGCACTCCGGCGGCGTGCGCACGTTCGAGACCGGCGAGGTTGGGCACGAGCGCCGTGTAACGCGTGTTGGATCGTCGTGTGATCCCCGCAAACACGTCCGAGGCGTCCGCCATTTGCGGAACCCACTTTGGGCTGACAAACGCCGACACTTCGATCACTGGCAGGCCGGCTCGAGTCAGGCTGTCGACGAACGCGATCTTGTCGCCTGTCGAAATCGTTGAGGATTCGTTCTGAAGGCCGTCGCGCGGGCCTACTTCCACGACGGTGACGCGCGAGGGATACCGCATCACTCGATCTCGACGAGCGCGATGCCCGGCTGAACGAGGTCGCCCGGTTTGCAGAACACATTCGTGACGGTTCCGTCAGTGTCCGCGCGAATCGGCCACTCCATCTTCATCGCTTCCAGAATCACAAGCGTATCACCTCGCCGCACGTGCCCACCCGGTGAAACCTCCACCCGAATGACTGTCGCTGGCATCGGTGCCGAAAGGGAACTGTGGCCGGATGCCGCACGGCGGCGCCGGCGGCTTTCAGCGTGGGCTTCCAACTCGTAGATGCTGCCATTGAGAAAAACCCAGCGGATATCGGCTGACGCCGCGACCCACGTCACTGTGGAGCTCTCGGGTCCCAGTCGAACCTCTCCCGGCCCGGTGATCCTGGCGACGATCGCGACGTCATCGACGATCACCCGGCCATCATCGAAGACGGTTACGCCATGTTCGCCGCGCTCGTCGGTGATGATCACTCGCCGTTCCATATCAACGGCCCCATCCGCGAATCGTTGCCCACGGGTCTGACACAGGTGATGTTGGCGGACATGCGGACGGCGGTGTGTCGCTCCCAGCCGCAAGTGCGGCCGCCGCGGCCAGCGCCTCCACGGGTGTTTCGCGAGCGGTCAACAGTTCGACCGCATGGTCTTCAATGAAGCGTGTGTGAACGTGTCCGGACCGCATGCCGGCATGATCGAGCAGCCGGATGAGGAACGGCACATTGGTGCGAATGCCGAGAATTGGGAAACGCCTCAGTGCCGCGAGCGAGCGCGCGATCGCGGCATCGCGGGATTGTGCAGTGGCCGTCAGCTTTGCAAGCAGCGGATCGTAATGGACCGGGACGGTTCCGCCCTCGATCACGCCGGAGTCGATGCGAACACCCGGGCCGGCAGGCTCTCGATAAAGCAGGAGCGTGCCTGCCTGCGGCAGAAAGCCGCCGGCGGGATCCTCGGCATAGATCCGGCATTCGATCGCGTGGCCCCGTCTTGTGATATCGCGCTGCGTCCACGGAAGTCGTCCACCAGCCGCGACGGTGAACTGCGCTCGGACCAGATCCACCCCGGTCAGCGCCTCGGTCACCGGGTGCTCGACCTGCAAGCGTGTGTTCACTTCGAGAAAGTAGAAGCGCGCGTCATCGCCGGAACCTTCGAGCAGAAACTCGATCGTGCCGGCGTTCACATAACCAGCAGCCCGCGCTGCGGCGACCGCCGCTTCGGTCATGCGCGCGCGGACCGGCTCGGTCAGCGCCGGCGATGGACTCTCTTCGACGATCTTCTGATGGCGGCGTTGAATCGAGCACTCACGCTCGAACAGATGGACGATGTTGCCATGCGTGTCGCCGAAGACCTGCACTTCGACGTGTCGTGGTTTGTCGATCAGCCGTTCGACATACAGCGTGCCGTCGCCAAAAGCCGCGACGGCTTCGCGTCGAGCGGCCGAAATCAATTCCCTCGCGGACTCCTGGTCGCGAATGGCGCGCATCCCCTTGCCGCCGCCGCCCGCTGACGCTTTGACGAGTACCGGAAATCCGAGCTGGCCAGCCGCCGCAAGGATCCCGTCATCGGATTGATTCGTCGCGGTGACGCCAGGTACGACCGGGACGCCTGCCGACGCCATCAACTCACGAGCCGCCACCTTGGATCCCATCCGCTCGATGACCGACGCCGGCGGGCCAATGAATACCAGACCTGCGCGATCGCAGGCAGAAGCGAACGTCGCGTTCTCCGACAGGAATCCATATCCGGGGTGCACGGCCTGGGCAGAAGTGGCTCGCGCCGCCTCGATGATGGCGTCGATTGAGAGGTAGCTTTGCGCCGAAGGAGCGGGGCCGATGCGTACGGCGCGATCCGCTGCGCGGGTATGCGGGGCGTCGCGGTCCGCATCCGAGTACACCGCGATGCTCTCGAGATCCGCCTCGCGACAGGCTCGTGCGATGCGAATCGCAATCTCGCCGCGGTTGGCGATCAGCACGCGACGAAAGGTCATGCGCTCCAGCTCGGTTTGCGCTTTTCGAGGAACGCTCGAAGGCCTTCCTGACCTTCTTCCGAGACGCGCTGCGTGGCGATGGCGTTGGTGGTCAGACCGATGACGTGGTCAGGAGGCGCACCAGCGATTTCTCGAATCAGGGCCTTGGCCCGGGCAATTCCTGCGGGACTGGCAGCCAGGACATCGGCAACCCGCCTGGCGACCGCCGCGTTGAGTGCGTCGGCCGGAACCACTTCATGAACCAGCCCGATGAGGCGGGCCCGCGCCGCATCAAATCGCACCCCGGTGAGGAACAATTCGCGTGCGGCGGAGATCCCGATTTTGCGCAGCACGTATGGCCCAACCACCGCAGGCAGAATACCGAGCTTTACTTCGCTGAGTCCAAACACCGCGTCGTCGGCGGACACCACGATGTCGCAGATCGCCGCAAGACCGACTCCACCGCCGAGCGCAGAACCCTGAATGCGCCCGATCACCGGCATGGGAAGCGTGTCCAGTCGCTCCATCAAGCGAGCCATATCCTCGGCATCGCTGAGGTTTTCCTGGCGGGAATACGCGATGGCTTTGGCCATCCATCCGACGTCGGCGCCGGAACAGAATGCCTTGCCATTGCCCGCCAGAACCACCGCGCGAACGGAACCATCCTCCGCGGCCGAGGTGGCCGCGCTCGTGAGTGCACGGATGACGTTCTCGTCGATCGCGTTGCGAACTTCAGGGCGATTCAACGTGATCCGCAGGATAGGACCGTCGTGCTCGATGAGGAGTGATGACATTGGGTTACATTCGGAAGACGCCAAACCTTGCATCCGGAATCGGCGCGTTGAAGGCGGCGGACAATCCCAGCGCCAGCGCCGTACGCGTCTCCGCCGGATCGAGGATCCCATCGTCCCACAGGCGGGCCGTAGAGTAGTACGGCGAGCCCTCACGCTCGTACTTTTCGAGAATCGGAGCGCGAATGGCCTCTTCTTCTTCGGCTGTCAGCGTCCGTCCGTCGCGGGCGAGTTGGTCGCGCTTCACTGTCGTGAGCACGCCGGCTGCCTGTTCTCCACCCATCACGGAGATGCGGGCGTTCGGCCACATCCACAGCAGCCGCGGTTCGTACGCACGGCCACACATCCCGTAGTTCCCCGCGCCAAACGATCCACCGATCACGACCGTCAATTTCGGCACGACGGAGTTGGCGACAGCGTGCACCATCTTCGCGCCGTCCTTCGCGATTCCCCCGCGCTCGTAGTCGCGCCCCACCATGAATCCGGTGATGTTCTGAAGAAAGATCAAGGGCACGCGGCGCAGATTGCAAAGCTCGATGAAATGTGTCGCCTTCAGCGCCGACTCAGAGAAGAGTACACCGTTGTTCGCGATGATCCCGACGAGAAACCCTTGCAGGCGCGCGAACCCGGTCACCAGCGTATTGCCGTAGCGCTCCTTGAACTCATCGAATCGCGAGCCGTCGACGAGCCTGGCGACGATCTCGCGGACTTCATACGGCTTGCGCGTGTCGGTATTGACGATGCCGTAGATCTCGCTGGCATCGTAGAGCGGTTCCTCCGCTGCCGTGACGTCGGCGGGTAGCGCCTTCACCGTGTTGAGCGTGCTCACAATCGTGCGGACGATCTGCAACGCGTGCTCGTCGTCTTCAGCAAAATAGTCCGCCACGCCCGAGAGGCGCGTGTGCACATCGGCACCGCCAAGATCCTCGGCCGTGACTTCTTCCCCAGTCGCGGCTTTGACCAGGGGGGGACCACCTAAGAAGATGGTGCCGGTGCCCTTGACGATGATCGTCTGGTCGGACATTGCCGGCACATACGCGCCGCCCGCGGTGCACGAGCCCATGACGGACGCAATTTGCGG
>DASTVZ010000258.1:0-53686 GCA_035758845.1 Vicinamibacterales bacterium | reverse complement strand
TTGCCACGCCGTCACCTCGGCGACGATGCTGTCGGTGACGGTGCTGATCAGATCCGGGGATACCTCCGTGCCATACATTTCGGCCAGAAAGCCCTGGATTTCGCGCACGGTCATGCCACGCGCATACAAGGCGAGGATCTTGTCGTCGAACCCCGCGAAGCGCCGCTCGTGCTTGCCGATTAACCGCGGCTCGAACGTGCCCTCGCGATCACGGGGCACCTCGATGCGGAGGGGGCCAGCGTCGGTCAGCACCGTCTTGCTGCCGCTCCCGTTGCGGTGATTCGGGCTGTCATCCGGCTTGTCGCCACCCGGCGGATAGCCGAGGTGATGCGTCAGCTCGCCGCCCAGCGCGCGCTCGATAATCGCCTTCTTGAACCGGCGGACGGCGGCGTCGAGCTCCTCGGAGGAAATCGGGCCCCGGCGGACAAACTGATCGAGAATCTCCTCGGGAACCGGCGCCAGCGGCGTCAGGGGTGAGGCTCTTTCGTTTCCGGCGCATAGCTGCTCCTCATGCTATGCCCCACACACGAAATTCCTGACACCCTCTGATCTGACCAAATACCCTAGAACCAAACTGACAAGCAAAAACCCAGAAACAAACCGACAACCAAAAACCCAGAACCAAACCGACAACCAAAAACCCAGAACCAAAACCGAGAACGAAAAACCAAGAACCAAAAACCCAAAACCGAAAACGGACACTATCTATAAAGGAGATACTTCGCCCGCAGCAATCGCCACCTGGCCTCGCTCGCGCCCCAGGAGTTGACGATCTCAATCGGATCCGCGCCGGCGCGAATCTGCGCAAGTCCTTCCTTTGATCCGAACAGTTTGTCAGCTGCCTCCAGCTCGTACTTGGCGCCGTATAGCTTGTGCAGCGCCGCGGCGATCTCGACGCCGACCCGTACCGGGCGAATCGCCGCCCGATCGGTGACCATCATGAACACGCCGCCGCATTCTTCATTCGCGTACTTGCTGGACGTCGGAGTGAAGCGCACCGGGTAAAAGCGAATGCCGGGAATGGCTCGCGCGTTGAGGGCGTCGGCGAATGCGACGCCATCAATCCACGGGGCGCCAACCTGCTCGAACGGCGTGTCGGTGCCGCGCCCGACCGACAGATTGGTGCCTTCGATAGCACCGATCCCTGGGTACACTGTCGCCTGGATCAGATTGCGCATGTTCGGTGACGGATTGATCCAGGGCAGGCCGGTCGAATCGAACCATTGATCGCGCTTCCAGTTGCGCAGTGGAACAACCGTCAGATCGACGCCGATCTTGTTCTCCGCGTTGAACAGCTGGGCGAGCTCGCCGAGCGTCATGCCGTGACGGATGGGCATCGGAAAATAGCCAACGAAACTCAGCGCCGCCTTGTCGAGTAACGGTCCTTCGATTTGGAACCCGTTGATTGGGTTGGGCCGATCCAGGACGACGACAGCAACCTTGTGCTTCGCCGCCTCCTCCATCACGTAGGCCATGGTCGTCATGTAGGTGTAGAACCGCGTCCCGATGTCCTGGAGATCCACGACCATCGTGTCGATGCCGGAGAGCATCGCGGCGGTCGGTCGGCGGGTTTCTCCGTAGAGCGACTGGATCGTCAGCCCTGTCTCGTCGGTTGCCGACGGCACGGCGGCGTCGAGAATTCCCCGGATGCCGTGTTCCGGACTGAACAGTCGAACAAGCGTGACACCCTTTGCTCCGTGCAGTAAATCGATGGTCGTCGCCCCGTCACGCGCGCGGCCGGTGTGATTGGTGAGGAGGCCTACCCGTTTTCCCTGCAAAGCCGCGAATCCATTCGCCCGCAAAACGTCGATCCCGCTCAGCACCGGCACCGGCGGTGGAGGTACAGGGAGTGCGCCGGACGGACCAAAATCGCGGCCAGTCCATGCCGACGTGGTGCGCACCTCGGGAGAGACATCGTTGACCACCGACGCGGCAATGGTGGAGACGCGCGCTCGAAGGGGCGTCACATCTCCCTTGCCATCGGGATGTACACGGTTCGACAAAAAGACAACGAACATGCCGGTCACTGGATCCACCCACAACGATGTGCCGGTGAACCCGGTGTGTCCGAACGATCCGACTGGCAACAGTTCGCCGCGGTTCGAGGAATATGCCGAATCGATGTCCCAACCCAGTCCACGGACGCTTCGATCGGATGGTGATGTCGCGGGACTGGTCATCTTTGCCACTGTCAATGGAGACATGATGCGAGTGCCGCGATACGCGCCGCCGTCAAGAAGCATCCGGCAGAAGATCGCAAGATCGGCCGCGGTGCTGAACAGTCCGGCGTGCCCGGCGACGCCGCCCATGCGCCTCGCCGTCGGATCGTGCACGACGCCACGCAACATCGACGAACCCGGTCCTTCGCACGGCCATCCAAGCGGCGTGCAGTTCTCGGTTGGCGCAATGCGCGCGCGGAGACTGGCCGGCGGCAGAAACGTCGTGTCGTTCATGCCAAGCGGTGCAAAGATGCGGTCGTGGGCAAAGCGATCGAGCGTCTGCCCGCTGACGCGTCGAACGATGTCGCCCAGCAGAAAGTAGTTGATGTCGCTGTAAACAAAGCGCTCGCCAGGAGAGGACGTCGGGATCTCTTCCATGGCAATGTTGATTGCGACCTCGGATCCGTTCCAAGCGTCCCCGAGATCGACGTCGGGCCGAAGGCCCGACATGTGGGTCATCAGGTGGCGCACGGTGATATCAGCTTTGCCGTATCGTTCGAAGCCGGGAATGAACGTCGATACGCGATCCGAGAGACGAATCTTTCCTTCTTCGACAAGCATCATGACGCTTGTGGTCGTCGCGACAACTTTGGTCAGCGACGCGACATCGAAAATCGTATCCAGCGTCATCACCTCCGCTGCTGGCACCAGAGCGCGATGACCCATCGCTTTCTCGTAGAGGGTGCGATCGCGGCGTCCGATCAGCACGACCGCTCCCGGCAGTTTCTTTTCGCTGATTGCCTGGCGAACGAGGGGCTCGATGTTGTCGAGATTCTTCAGTTGGAGTGATGGGTCCCCGGACTGCGTCCGGGAGGATTGGCCAATCGAGAGCGCCATCAGCATGGCGAGCATGAATTGCTTCATGCGGGGATTATAGAAGGGAAGCGCCGCTTATCGCAGCGTCGTAATCGCCTGCATCCGTCGGTCGGTGGCTTGGAAGAAAAACGTCTCCCACGCGCGGCGGATGCCGTCGATCTTCGCGACCTGACCCGAATCCGCGGTCTTGCCGGCCGACACGATGTACAGAAATGCCTGACGATGAACGCGGGCGGAATCGGCTGACGAAGGAGAGCGCGCGCCAAGAACGCCGACGACGTCCTGGATGAGGACCTCGCGTCGCGTGCCGTTGAACGTAATCCCGACTTCAGGTGCCGACTCACGCGTGCGGCTCGAGGACATGTTGGTCGGGCTCTCAACGTAGAAGAACGGCGGCACCGCCGTGTCAGGGACGAGACCCATGGCGTACTGGTCGAGGAGGCTGTATCGCTGCACAGCGCCGACGGTCCTGAACGACCCACCACCGAGATCCTCGATGTCGTTGCCTTCCATCACCGAGGCGTCCGAATCGAAGAAGAAACTCCAGTGCGCGAGATCGCGGCCGAGGAGTGCATCGGAGCGCTGGCGCGTACGATCGAGGAATTCCAGGAATGCCAGCCACCGATGGCCGCACTCCTGGCCCATGAGGCTGACCGTGTTGTTCTCGCCGAGAAACTTCTGCAACGGGTTATCCGGATACTTTCCCAGCCAGTCCATGACCGCCAGGCTGCGCAGCCGGCCGCCGCTGCCGAAATCGGCCGAAAGATCGTAAGTGTCGATACCAATCCCGCGAATCTCGTTCTTGACCGTCGTCTCGTAGGCAAAGGCGTCGGTGATAACCGGTGCATCGGTCCAGACCACCAGCTGGTCGTAATTGTCGGGATGTGACGCGAAGAACTTCTTCGTCAGGGCGACGACATCGAGCTGCGAGTCCTGTGCGAACCGTTCACCAACAGCGCCGTTGCCTCCGTCAGTTGGCCCGGCATCGCTCAGGTTCACCGGCTTGAAAATGCCCGTCCGGCCGGGGGACAGCCCGACGACCGCGGCGCCAACGTTCACCGTCGCGCCGTAGATCATTTCGATGCTGCCGTTGGGCAGCAGCGTCGTCTGAAGGGTAACGGTGCGGGTCGTATCGAATCCACGCACGTTGCACCACGTGACGGTGTACGCATCGGAGGCAGCATTGAGGAAGACGCGGCCGCTGCCAGTCGTGGGATCGAGATCGGCAAGGAACGGAGCGACGCGCGGCGGTCCGGTGAGCAGGCGCGCCACGTTTCGTTCGGTGCTGGACTTGTCAGCGTCCTCGAACGTGAGGTTGCCGTCGGAGTTGACGAACACCGCCGTCTGCCCTTTGCCGTAGAACGAGAATCCAAACGGCATGGTCCCCGCAGCGCTGTCGTCGTCGTCCAGGGTCAGACGAGTCCCGAGCGACGCGCGGAAGTTCCCATCAATGCGCGCGACGTTGTAGCCTCCCGATCCGTTGCGGGTAAACCGAAGCCCGAGACTGCGGAGATCGTAGGTATTTGGCGGAAGGATGAGATCCCCCTCGTCCTGAAGGACGGCGATTTCACCGACGTCGGCACTGTTTCGAGGCGAGAGCGTTCGACGCTCGCCCGGAGTGCGTTGTTTGCGCTCGAGGTACTCACGATGCGTCCACAACGCGTCGAAAACACGCCAGCGTGGATTGCCGTCGAGGACATTGATCTTGCGCTCGCGGCGAGCGGCAAGTTCCTCTGCCGGAACGACAACTTCAGATTGATCCGCTTCGTCCGCAACGGACGCACAGGGGTTGGTGGATGTTGTGGGAGGAGGATTCGTAGAGGAGCCGCTGCTGGATCCGCATGCGGATGCCAGCAGCGCCAACACCACGGACGCGACGACGCGCTTCACGGCCGTGATTACTTCTTGAGCTGTTCGAGGATCTTTTTCGCGTCAGCAGTTTCCTTCGCGTTCGGGGCGAGCGCAACGAATTTTTCCAGGTCGGCGCGCGCTTCGTCGAGCTTTTCGGCGGCAATGTAAGCCCGCCCGCGGTAGTAGTACAGCTCGTTGGTGTTCGGGAACTGCGCCATCAGCTTGGTGAGAAGGTCGACCGCCTCCGCTCCCTTCTTGTCGTTGATCAGGTTTATCGACTGGTTGATGAACGTGTAGGGATCCTTCACGTCCTTCATGTCGACCGCGCTGAGGATGGCATTCGCGCCGGCCTTGTCGCCGCTTTCCATCAGCAGTTCGGCATGGAACAGCTTGAGTTCGGTGAGCAGGGCGGGGTCCTTTTCCTTTTCGAGATTGACCTTCAGGTGCTCGAGCGCCTGCGGGACGTTGTTTTCTGCGGCGTAGGTTCGGGCGATAAATCCCTCGAGTTGATAAATCTGCGGATACTTCGCCAGTAGATCCTCATAGATCTTCCGTGCCTCGGGAATCTTGCCACCCTGCGCGAGCTCCGCTGCCGTTTTGACCTGCGCGTTGACTTCCGCCATCGGGTCGGCCTTTGGCGCCCCCTTTTTCAAGAGCGTGACGTTCAGCGGTGGGGCGTTGTCTCCCTTGACCTCGACGACTTCGACTGTCGTTTCGAGACCAGACTTCGATAGCTCCACCTTCCATTCGCCGTTAGACGCCCCCTTGATCTGCCACTCACCCTTCTTGTCGCTCTTGCCAGACAGGACGTCGGTCTGTCCGGTCATTTGCGCTCGAACTGCGACATCGGCAATGGGTTGCCCCTGGTCGTCGACCACCTTGCCCGACAAGCGAGCATTCCCGCGCGCCTGTGCCATCGCCGACGTCGCCATCATCGCGAGGGTAATGATCATCACGGCGGTTCGGACGGGAATGGCTATGCGAACTGCTTTCATTGATCTCTCCTTGCGTCGTGCTCCCTCGGTCGGAGCCCATGCGTACAGGCAAGGCGTTTGCCTATACGCAAGTCTTTTAATGAGACTCCGATTTTCGATTGGAACGCAAGAAAAACTACGCCGGCCCAGCAGAGCAGCGTCGCGTCCGCTGGTCCGGCAGCTATTTGGCGAAGCGGTCGAAAATGTCCACGAGTTCGGCGAGGCTGCGTGTCTTCTCAGGGTCTCCCTGCACGATGCCATCCGGCACGCATCGCTCAACGTGGAATCTGAATACCGCGAGGCTGATCCGGTTGAGCGCCGCCTCTGCCGCGGATAGCTGCTGCAGAAGCTCAATACACAGTCGCGGCTCCTGAACCATCCGCCGGATGCCCCGGATTTGCCCTTCGACGCGGTTCAACCGCGTCACGATGGATTGCTGCTGCGTCTCATCGAGCATCCCTCTGTATACTCCGGCTCGGCTCCAGTGACACAGCTTTTTTTGAAAAACTGGCCGAATTCGTCATGATCTTCCGTGACGTTTGCAAATGCGCCACAAAACGTGACACCGTCGGGGCGGAATTGACGCGCGGGTGTGCCATTGGTGCGAATCATTCAACACGCCTAGGCGCGCCACGGGCGCGCCCACCGAAGCGGAGCGGGGCATTCGGGGCCCCGCGAGCGAAGGCGTGGGGGGTCCGCGGGGGCGAAGCCCCCCGGATCTGACTAGGATAAGGCGTGCTGAACGCAACGCACCTGACAAGGGCGTTCGAATCACGCGTTGCCGTCGATGACGTGACCTTCGAGGTTCGCGCAGGCGAAGTATTCGGGCTGCTCGGGCCAAACGGCGCCGGAAAGACGACAACACTGCGAATGCTCGGCGGATTGATTCCGGCATCAACGGGCGAGGTTCAGATCCGCGGTGTCCAGATGAACCGCCAGACGGCGGCATCCCTTCGTCGACGCATCGGGTTCCTCACCGAAACCCCCGGACTTTGGGACCATCTCTCGGTCGAGGAGAACCTTTCGATCTATGCACGGTTGTTCGGCATATCAAATATCGAGGGCACCGTTGCCGACAGCCTTCGACGATTCGACTTGTGGTCCCGCCGTAACGATCGGGCGGCGCTTCTCTCCAAAGGCATGAAGCAGAAGCTCGCGCTCGCCCGCGCCCTCCAGCACGACCCGGAGATCGTGCTGCTCGACGAACCGACGGCGAACCTCGATCCGGAGACCGCACGCGGCGTCCGCGATATGCTGTTCGACCTTCGCCGGCGCGGACGCGCGGTGGTGGTCTCCACGCACAATCTCGATGAAATCGAGCGCCTTGCTGATCGGATCGCCCTGGTCAGTACAAGACTGATCGCAATCGGCGAGCCGGCTCTGCTCCGGCGCCAGATCTTCGGTCAGCGCTTTCGAATTCGGCTGCTCGGGACGCCAGCAACGATGGAACTCGTCTCAGTTGCCGAACGCGCGGGTGCACGGGACGTGCGGATCGAGGAGGACGGACTCTCGATGCTGGTGGATGTGCCCGAAACGGCGCCGGCGATCGTACGGGCGCTCGTCGAGCATGGCGCCGAGGTTCGCGAAGCGTTCGACGATCAGCCGCCGCTCGAGGAGGTCTACTTGAAACTGCTGTCTGCGACGGCATGAACGTCGGACGGATCGGCGCAATCGTCGAAAAGGAACTGCGCGAACTGCGCTCGAATCCGTCGGCAGTTCTGCCCGTTGCAATCCTCGTGACGCTGTGCCTGACGGTTCCTTTCCTGGTCCTCGTCGTCATGCCACAGGTGACGGGGGAAAGTTTGTCGGCGGATCCGGCACTGCGGCAGATCGTCGAGAAGACGGCACGATCATCACCCCGGCTCGCCGCTCTTCAAATGGAAGCCGCCGTTGAAGCATTCATGTATCAGCAGTTCCTGCTGTTGTTCCTCGTCGCACCCATCGTCGGTGCCGTGTCGCTGGCGGCGTACAGCGTGGTCGGCGAGAAACAAGGACGAACCCTGGAGCCACTACTCGCCACGCCGCTGACTACCGCCGAACTGCTGGTGGCAAAAGTCGTCGCGGCGTTTCTCCCAGCGATCGCGATTGAAGCGGTTGGACTACTGCTCTACGTTCTGCTGGTTTTTCTGCTCGCCTCACCCGGTGTGCCCGGTGCCCTCGTGAACGCCAGATCAATCGTGCTAGTCGGCATCGTTGGACCGATCGGCGCCCTCGCGGCGCTGCAGATGACGATTGCCATTTCGTCGCGTGTGAACGACCCACGCAGCGCGCAACAGATCGCCGTTCTTCTGGTCGTCCCACTGGTGGTAATGGTGATCGGTCAAATTGCGGGAGCGTTGGTCATCACGGTTCCAATCCTGCTAGTCGTGGCGGCGGTCCTGGCCATCGTTTGGGTACTGTTGATTCTGCTGAGCATGGCGCTTTTCGAGCGGGAAACGATTCTGACGAGATGGAAGTAGATCTTCCGGCTAAAGCCGGAAGCCACAAGATCCATTGACACGCTGCCAAAAATGAATGAACATTCATTCATGAGCACGACGGTCCCCGCGCGCCGGCCCCCAGCCCTCGCCGAGCGCCCCGACAAGGCCGACAAACGGGACGCGATCCTTCGCGCCGCGATCGAGACGTTCGCCGCCCGCGGATTCTTCAACGCTCAGGTCGCGGATGTGGCACGGAGCGCCGGCGTCGCCGCCGGTACGGTGTACCTCTACTTCCGCGGCAAGGACGACCTGCTGATTTCCATCTTCGAGCGGACGATGACCGAGGCGATCGCGGCAGGCCGCGAGAGTGTTGCCGGGAAACGCGGCGCAGTTGAACGTCTGCGCGAAATCGCTCGCCTGCACTTCGAACGGATGGGGCGGGATCGGAACCTCGCCGTCGTGTTTCAGGTCGAACTGCGGCAGTCGACGAAATTCATGGAACGCTTCTCGGCGACGTATCTCCGCCAGTACCTCGGGATCATTCGAGACGTCATCGCCGAAGGACAAGCGGAAGGAGCCTTTCGCAGCGGCGTGAACCCAACGGTGGCAGCGAAGATGTTCTTCGGTGTGCTGGACGAGATGGCAACGAACTGGATGCTCAGTAAACGCAAGTATTCCCTCGCGGCGCAAGCCGATGAGGTCGTCGAGTTGTTTGTCGGCGGATTGGGGCGATGATGCGCCACGTTCGCGAAGTCGCCGTCCTCGGCGCGGGAACCATGGGAGCGCAAATTGCGGCGCATTTTGCCAACGCCGGAATCCCGGCGCTGCTTCTCGATGTCACCCGCGACCTCGCGCGCGAAGGGCTCGAGCGTGCCCGGGCGCTTCGTCCCGATCCGTTCTTCACGCCCACGACGCACACGCTCGTCAAGACTGGCAGCTTCGACGAAGATCTCGCCGGCATCGCGAAATGCGATTGGATTCTCGAAGCGGTCGTCGAGCGTCTCGACATCAAGCGAGCGCTGCTGGAAAAAGTCGAATCACATCGGCGTGCCGATGCGATCGTTGGCTCGAACACGTCCGGAATTCCGATCGCCGCCCTCGCAGACGGTCGATCCGCCGGCTTCAAGAGTCACTTCCTTGGCACGCACTTTTTCAATCCGCCGCGATATCTGCACCTGCTCGAGATCATTCCGACGCGAGACACCGATCCGGCGGTCGTCGACGCGGTGATCGCCTTCGCGGATCGACGACTGGGCAAGGGAGTCGTCGTTGCGAAAGACACGCCGAACTTCATCGCCAACCACATCGGTCTGTTCGGCGTCATGCAAATCTTCCGCGCGCTTGCCACGGGTGATTACACGATCGAGGAAATCGATGCGATGACCGGCCCAGCGATTGGCCGGCCGAAAAGCGCAACGTTCCGCACCATGGACATCGCCGGGATTGATGTTCTCGCGCACGTGGCGCGAAACCTTGCCGAGCGGCTGGAGTCGCCTGACGATCGGCGACAGTTCGAGTTGCCAAAACTGGTCGAGGACCTGGTTCAGCGCGGCTGGGTCGGCACGAAGTCTGGTCAGGGATTTTACAAGAAGACCTCTGACGGGGAAATCCTGACGCTCGACCCAGCGTCGATGGAGTACCGCTCGAAACAGCCGCCGCGCTTGCCGTCGCTGGACGCCGCCAAGAACATCGAAAACGTCGGCGAGCGCATCGCGAGGCTCGTCGGTGGCGACGACAAGGTGGCGCGCTTTCTGAACGCGACGCTCGTGCCCACGCTCGAGTACGCTGAACGCGTCGCGCCGCAGATTGCGCACGACCGCGCGGATATCGACAACGCGATGCGCTGGGGATTCGGCTGGGAGCTGGGTCCGTTCGCCACATTGCAGTACCTCGGTCGCGCGTCAGCAGGGATCCCGGTTGCCAGCAGCCAGGAGCTGGGAGCCCTGGCGGTTCCATCAAAGAAGGTCGTCAAGAAGAATCCCGGCGCGAGTCTGATTGATATCGGCGACGGCGTCCTGTCGGTGGAATTCCATTCGAAGATGAATGCCATCGGCGGCGACACAATTCAGATGCTTCACGCCGGTGTCAAGGAGGCGACCGCGAACTTCGCCGCTCTGATCGTGGCGAACGACGCGGTCAACTTCTCTGCCGGTGCCAACCTGATGCTTCTGCTGCTCGAAGCGCAGGAGGGGAACTGGGACGATGTGGACATGATGATCCGCGCGTTCCAGGGGGCCACGATGGCGCTGAAGCACGCGGATGTCCCGGTCGTCGTCGCGCCAGCCGGTCTTGCGCTCGGTGGCGGGTGCGAAATTGCGCTGCATGCCGACCGTGTTCAGGCGGCCGCTGAGACATACATGGGCCTGGTAGAAGTCGGTGTCGGGTTGATCCCTGCTGGTGGGGGAACGAAGGAAATGCTGGCGCGAGCAATGGAGAACACGCCGGCAACAGCCGATCCCCTGCGGACTGTCCAAGGCGTCTTCGAGACGATTGCGTTCGCCAAAGTCTCGACCAGCGGCCCGGACGCGCGCCGACTTGGCTATCTGCGCGACGCGGATGGCATTTCCATGAACCGGGATCGACTGCAACAGGATGCAAAGGCAATAGCGCTTGCGCGAGTGCCGGAGTACGTGAGGCCGCTGCCGCGATGCGCGATCCGTGTCGGCGGGAGCAATCTGCTCGCCGCACTCAAACTCGGCGTTCATCTCGCCTGGCGTGCCGGTCGGATCAGCGATCACGACGCGATCGTCGGGCGAAAACTGGCGTGGATTCTTGCCGGAGGGGATGCGCCGCACGCGACGACGATGACTGAACAGCAACTGCTCGATCTCGAGCGCGAAGCGTTCCTCAGCCTCTGCGGCGAGCGCAAGACCCAGGAGCGCATCGCGCACACGCTGAAGACGGGAAAGCCGCTGAGGAACTGACTGGCTGTGTTCGATCAAGGGAAGGGCACGTCGCTCATCGTCATCCCGGGCGTCCAGGGCCGCTGGGAATGGATGAAGCCGGCGTTAACGGAGCTCGCGAAGCGCTGCCGTGTGATGTCGTACACGCTCTGCGGTGACATCGGCTCCGACATGAAGTTCGATTCGGCTTTGGGCTTTGACAATTTCGTTCGCCAGCTCGATCAGGTGTTCGAGCGTACCGGAGTCACTCGGGCGGCGCTATGTGGAGTCTCGTACGGCGGCTTGATCGCGTTGCACTACGCGGCGCTTCGGCCGGAAAAGGTCACGTCGCTCGTGTTTGTGTCGTCGCCGGCACCCGGCTGGGTACCGAACCGCCGACAGCAACGGTATCTCGCGCATCCGTGGCGCTCGACGCCGGCGTTTGTCATGACATCGCCCCTGCGCTTGTGGCCGGAGATCAAGGCGGCATACGACACGACTCGCGAGCGCCTGGCGTTTTCGCTTCGCCACGGGCTTCGCGTCATGTCAGCTCCAGCCATTCCACCGCGCATGGCGAAGCGCGTCACGATGCAGCAGCGAGTGGACTTCACGCCGGATTGCGAGCGGATCAAAGTGCCCACGCTGATCGTGACTGGAGAAGACGGCCTCGATCAAATCGTTCCTGCGGAGGTCACGAGGGAGTACCGGCAACTGATTCCGGGCGCCCGCTATGTGCAGATCAAACGCTCTGGACACATCGGCCTGCTCACACACCCGGCGCAGTTTGCCGACATCGTCACCGGATTCATCAATGGCAACGGTCACTGATCTCGTCGGACCCGCTGGACCTCTCGAAGCGTTGCTGGACGAACCAGAACGGCTCGACGCGGCGGGGGTGCCCAAAGCCGCCGTGGTATTTGCGCATCCGCACCCGCAGTTTGGCGGAACGATGCATACCAAGGCGGTGTATCGCGGAGCGAAGGGGCTCACGCGGATCGGGTGTGCCGTGTTGAGGTTCAACTTCCGCGGCGTCGGTCGAAGTGCCGGTGCCTTCGATCAGGGTGAAGGTGAGAAAGAAGATTTCACCGCGGCGCTCGATTTCATGGCAGCGCGATATCCCAAGGTGCCGCTGTGGGCCGCAGGGTTTTCGTTTGGATCGTGGGTGGCGCTGGAGGTGGGGGCGACCGACCCTCGCGTCTCCGCTCTCATCGGCATCGCGCCACCGGTGGGCACGTCGATCTCGGGCCATGACTATACGTTTGACAACACGGTGAAAAGCCGCAAGCCCAAGTTCTTGGTGCAGGGAGAGGCCGATGAGGTCTGCCCAATCGAAGGCATGTGGGCGTTCTACGGAAAGCTCGACGAGCCAAAAGAGCTCGTCGTCATCGACGGGGCGGATCATCTGTTTGAAGGAAAGGCGGAAGAGGTCGGCGAAGCGCTCGAGGATCTGCTCGCAGACTTCCCGGGTTCTCAATCATGAACGACGCTGTCATCGTTTCTGCGGTCCGCACGCCGGTCGGCAAGGCGCCGAACGGCGCGCTTCGCACGACACGCCCGGATGAAATGGGCGCGGTCGTCATCAAGGAGCTTCTCCACCGCGTTCCGGTACTCGATCCTGGCGAAGTCGAGGATGTGATGCTCGGATGCGCGATGCCGGAAGCCGAACAGGGGTTAAACGTCGCGCGCATCGCAAGCCTGCGGGCTGGCGTACCTGTGTCGGCTTCGGCCGTCACCATCAATCGGTTCTGTTCGTCGGGACTGCAATCAATCGCCTCAGCGTCGGAACGGATCATCGCGGGGTTTGGATCGACGATGATCGCGGGCGGCACTGAGTCGATGAGCCTGGTGCCGATGGGAGGCAACAAGGTCGCCCCGAATCCGGCGCTCGTCGATACCTACCCGGACGTCTATCTCAGCACCGGCCTGGTCGCGGAGAATCACGCGCGCGAAGCATCGGTTTCGAGAGAGGAACAGGACGCATTCGCACTCCGTTCACACCAGCGCGCGATTGCGGCGATCGATTCAGGGCGATTCACGGACGAGATCGTGCCGCTTCCTGAACTGAAGATTGACGAAGGGCCGCGGCGGGACACGTCCCTCGACGCGCTTTCGAAGCTTCGGGCGGCATTTCACATCAAGGGAACCGTCACCGCAGGGAATTCATCACAGACAAGCGACGGCGCGGCCGCGGTCTTGATCATGTCGCTCAATCGCGCGCGCGAGCTGGGACTGGAGCCTCTCGCGCGCTTCGTCGCATATGCGACTGCCGGTGTCGAGCCCGAACGGTTTGGCATCGGACCGGTGCCGGCAATCAGGAAAGCGTTGCGGCTCGCCGGACTGTCGCTCGACCAGATTGATCTCGTCGAATTGAACGAGGCGTTTGCCGCGCAGGTGATTGCCTGCCTTCGCGAGCTGCCAATCGATCCGGATCGGCTGAATGTCAACGGCGGCGCAATCGCACTCGGTCATCCGCTTGGCTGCACGGGAGCCAAGCTGACGGCCACGCTGCTCCACGAAATGCGGCGGCGAAAGGCGCGTTACGGCATGGTCTCGATGTGTGTGGGCGGCGGCATGGGGGCCGCCGGAATCTTCGAAAGCATGTAGGTGCGAGATGACAACACTGACAACTGTGCGCGGCGGCTCGTGGCTGATCGACGACACGCCGGTCGACTCCGTCTTCACACCGGAGCGACTCTCCGACGAGCACCGCCTGGTCGGTCAGACGGCGGGCGAGTTCATGACCAATGAAGTGCTGCCCGCGCTCGAACGGCTCGAGCAGAAGGACTGGGAGCTGGCGCGCCGTCTCGTGCGGCGCGCCGGGGAACTCGGACTGCTCGGAACCGACGTGGCGGACGAATTTGGCGGCGTCGGACTCGATAAAGTCGCCTCAATCCTCGTCGGCGAATCGATGGGGCGATCCGCATCATTCGCGACGACCTTTGGCGCGCAAACCGGGCTGGCGATCACGCCGATCCTCTGTTTCGGCACGGACGCCCAAAAGAAGAAATACCTGGCGAAGCTTGTCAACGGGGAACTGGTTGGCGCCTACGCGCTCAGTGAGTCCGGATCCGGATCGGATGCACTCGGCGCCAAGGCGAGAGCGACTCGGCAACCAGACGGCAGCTTCGCCATCAGCGGCGAGAAGATGTGGATCACCAACGGCGGCTTCGCCGATCTCTTCATCGTCTTCGCCAAGGTGGTCGGCGACGGCCAGGATGCCTTCACGGCTTTCCTGGTCGAACGAGGATTCCCCGGCGTCAGCAGCGGCAAGGAAGAACACAAGATGGGGCTGCACGGGTCGTCGACGACCCCGCTCATCCTGCAGGATGCGCGCGTGCCGGCAGAGAACGTACTCGGCGAGATCGGCAAGGGCCACAAGGTCGCCTTCAACGTGCTGAACTACGGCCGCTTCAAGCTGGCGGCGATGTGCAGCGGCGGCGCCCGCGCCATCGTCGGTGAGGCCGCAAGGTACGCGATCGCGCGAAAGCAGTTCGGCCAATCGATCGCACAATTTGGCGCGATCAAGCACAAGCTGGCGGAAATCGCGATCCGCGAATTCGCCGTCGAGAGCATGCTCTATCGCACCGCGGCGCTGATCGATCAAGCGATCGAGTCGAATGCGAGTACATCTTCCGGAGACGCCGTCCTGGCTGCGCTCGAGGAGTTCGCGATCGAGGCGTCGATCCTGAAAGTCGCGGGCAGCGAAATGATCGACTACGCCGTCGACGAGAACGTGCAGATTCACGGTGGTAACGGCTTCGTTCGAGACTATCCCGCCGAGCGGATGTACCGGGACGCGCGCGTCAATCGCATCTTCGAAGGGACCAACGAAATCAATCGCCTGTTGATTCCGGGCATGCTGATTCGCCGCGCCCTGAAAGGCGGGCTGCCGCTGATCCCAGCAGCGAAGAAGCTGCAGGACGAAATCCTGACACCGTCGCTGGCCGAGCCGCCTTCCGATGAGCCGCTCGAGAACGCGAGGCGGACAGTGGCGTCGCTGAAGAAAGTCGCCCTCGTCGTTCTCGGCACAGCCATGCAGACCTACAGCGAAAAGCTCACGGATCAGCAGGAGCTGCTGACGCTCGCATCGGACATCATCATCGATGTGTTCGCCGCTGAGAGCGTTGTGCTGCGTGCTGCGCAAATGCCGTCGAACCAGTCATCGATTGGCGTCGCCGCTGCCGAGGTGTACGTCGCTGACGCCGCGGGACGGGTCGAGATGGCGGCACGATCGGCGCTCGCGGCCATGGCTGAGGGAGATACCTTGCGGACGCTGCTGGCAGCGCTGCGCCGCGTGCTGAAGCCGGCGCCGGTGAATACGGTCGTCCGCCGGCGCGAAATCGCCGATGCCATCATCGAGCGCAAGGCTTATCCTTATGCGTGATAGTTATTGTTAACGGCCGGGATCCGGTAAGGTGATTCCTTGTCGGATGCGGGGTCCGAAAGTCGAAAACCGGACCCCGGATCCCGGACAACGGATCCCGAGAGTCGCTCGGTCGCCGATGAATCGCCACCGTCTATTGGTTAGCCAGAACGTGTGTCTCGCCGTGCTGTTGATGCTGTCAATCGCCTGCACCGTGAAGGAGGTGCCGTACGTCGACAGCATCAGCGAGTGGCGCGCCGAGAAGGACCAGTTCATGCAGCGGTCCTCGGACTCGCCGATTCCGCCGGACCAGCGCGCGACGTTTCCGCCCCTCTCGTACTTTGCGATCGAGCCCGAGTATCGGATTCCCGCGTCTCTGACGATTGATCGGAGCAACGACGTGCTCGAGATTCCCACGTCACGCGGTGAACGCCGACCTCATAATCGCGTCGGAAAGCTGTCGTTCACGCTCAAGGGTCGTTTGCTTGCGCTCACCGCGTTCGTCGAAGTTGGGCAACAGGACACGAACCACTTGTTCGTTCCATTTGGCGATCTCACCAACGGCGCGGAAACGTATCCAGGCGGCAGGTATCTCGAGCTCGATCGCACGCCGACTGGCATCTACGATCTCGATTTCAACCGCGCGTATCATCCGTTCTGCTACTACAACCCGAAGTACGACTGTCCTTATCCACCACGCGAGAATCGCCTGGCAATTCCAATCCGGGCCGGCGAGCGCATGAGCGCCGCAAAGCATTGACTGCTTGGCGAACGAGCGCGCGACTGAGCCCACGGGAGCGGCCCGCCTTCGCACCGGTAAATCGAACGGTGCTACGGCGAGGCAAGGCTGGCAAAGGACGACGCGAGCCAGGCGAACGGCCCGCCTTCGCGCGAAGCGCTTCGGCGGGGTCTCGCCGTAGCCTTGGCGGAGGCGGAAGCGAGCCGACGAAGCGGCTCGCGAGAGAGCCTGTAGGGGAGTCCGAGGGGCGCAGCCGCTCGGAGTAATTAGTGATCAGGGCCATCGTGTTTGATTTCGACGGCGTGCTCGCGGACTCTGAACCGCTGCACCTCCGCGCGTATCAACAGGTCCTGTCGCGGTTTGGGGTCACGCTGTCGCGCGACGATTACTATGCGAACTACCTCGGCTACGACGATGAGGGCGTGTTTGCGCAGCTCACCGCGCGCCATGAGATACCGGTGGACGATCGCGGTGTTCGAGAACTGATCGACGAGAAGACTCGCGTGTTCGACGCTACGATCGAAGCGAGTCTCGACTCCGGAGGGATTCTGTATCCCGGAGCGGCCGCGTGCATCGAGTTGATGGCCTCGCGCTATCCGCTCGGCATTGCGTCCGGCGCCCTTCGTCACGAGATCGAGGCGATCCTTCGTGGCGCAAAGCTGGATCGGTACTTCCAGTTCATCGTCGCCTCTGGCGAAACGCCGGAGGGTAAGCCGGCGCCGGATCCTTACCGTCGCGCCGCCGAACTCCATGCGGTTCCGCCCGGCGAATGCGCCGCCATCGAAGACTCGCGGTGGGGAATCGAATCGGCAAAATCCGCCGGCCTCGCCTGCATCGGGATCACGACGACGTATTCCCGAGAGCACCTCACGACTGCCGACCGCATCATCACGTCGCTCGACGAATTCACGCCCGATCTGATCGATTCACTCGGTCGCGAACCGCGTTAGAATCGTCCGCGTGCCGTTTTCCCTGCATCTCAGCGCGCGCACCTCGGAAGTCGCTGCCGAACTGCAGAAGGCGATGAATGCGCCGGGCGACGACCTTGCCCCGGCCGCGCTGGCGATCGCTCGCGTGGAGTATCCATCCCTGGATCCGAAGCCGTACCTCGCACGGCTCGATCGCATGGGACTAGAGGCTCGGGCCCGTGCTCGCCAGCCCGGCACCGACCCGATCCGTGCCTTCAACGAATACCTCTACGACGAGCAGGGGTTCGTCGGGAACCGCGAACGATACGACGACCCGCGCAACAGTTTCATCAACGAGGTGCTGGATCGGCGGACGGGGATTCCCATCAGTCTCGCGGTGATCTATCTGGAGGTTGCGCACCGGGCTGGTCTGCACGTCGACGGCGTGAACTTCCCGGGCCACTTTCTGCTGCGCGTGCGCGCGGGCTATGGCGACCCGCGATCTGAGGTGGCCATCATCGACCCATTCCATGGTGGCGCTCGCTTGTCCGAATATGACTGCCGTCAGCTGCTTCGCCAGCATGTCGGCGATGAGGCGGCCTTCGACACGTCTCTCCTCGCCCCGGCAACCCGCCACGACATCATTGTCCGCATTCTGGTGAATCTGAAGCGGCTCTACGTCCGGATGCGATCGTTTCCACAGGCGCGATTCGTCTCGACGTTGCTTCTCGGAATCGATCCCTCGGCCATCTCCGAGTTGCGCGACCGGGGCCTGCTCGCCTATCACTTGCAGGACTTCGCTGCTGCGTTGCGCGATCTCGAAGAGTACCTGCGCCGCGCGCCGAAGCTTCCGGAGCTCGAGCAGCATGACGTCATCGCGGAACAAGAGGGTGACGACCGGGACGCGGCCTCGCAGCAGGATCCGGACCTCGACGATGCGACCCAGATCTGGGAGCATGTCAAGACGCTTCGCAAGCGCGTTGCCGGGTTCAATTAGCGAAGAACTCGCCTAGCCGATCACCCGCGTCGACCAACTCGTCGACACCCACAGCGCCATACGACAAGCGAAGGAACCGTTGTCCACATCGGCCGAAGGCCGCACCCGGGATGGTCACGACGTGCGCGCGCTCCAGAATCGCCGAAGCGAGTTGTTCGGAGTCGTACTGGTCGGGAATTCGAACGAACGCGAAGAACCCGCCCGCACTCGGCTCCCAATGAAGAACGGGAATGCGAGCGAGCGCTGTTTGCAGCGTTGCCCTCCGCTTGCGTAGCTCGTCGTGAAATCGCGTGATGTAGTTCCAGTCGTCACGAATGGCGGCCTCGACGGCCATCTGCGAAATGACCGGAGCACAGATGATCATGGCGTCCTGAACCTTGATCGCTTCTTCGCAGACCTGGCGATCCGCGACCAGGAAGCCGACGCGCCAGCCGGTCATCGCAAACGACTTCGAGAAGGTGCCGACGAGGATGACGTTCTTTCGCCATCCGGCAATCGATGCCGCACTGCTGTGGACAGCATCGAACACGAAATGCAGGTAGGTTTCATCGCAGATCAGCGTGATTCCACGTGCTGACAGTTCACCAACGATTTGCTCCAACTGGTCACGCGCGATCACAGCGCCGGTTGGGTTGCTTGGTGTGCAGAGGACGACGGCGCGCGTCCGCGAGGTCAGCAGCGGCTCGATGTCGCTCCACCGCGCACGAAATCCTGACTCCTCGGCGATCGGCGCCTCGATTGGGACAGCGCCGGTCGCACGGATCGCCATCTCGTGGTTGACGAAGTACGGAGCGGCGAGGACGACATCGTCACCAGGATCGAGAACCGTGAGGGCGGCAAGCATAAAGGCCTGATTGCCACCCGCCGTCACCACCACCTCACCAGGCGCCGCGTCGACGTGAAGGTGTTGGCGAAAGCGATCGCAGAGAGCTTCGCGCAGGCTGAGAAGGCCGGCGTCAGCCGAATATCGATGGACGTTCGGATCTCCGAGTGCGCGATGTGCGGCCTCGAGCGCGGCAGGCGGAGGGGGGAAACCGGGAACCGCCTGGCCGAGGCTGATGACTCGGTGTCCCGCTCGCCGCAGCGCGGCAGCTTTCTGATTGAGAATGTCGAACGGCGGAAAGACGAGGCCTCGTGCGCGCGCCGAAACAATTGGCATCGATCACTCCGAGGGGCTTCGCCCCTCGGACTCCCCGACATGCTCGCTCGTGGGGCCCCGCAATCCCCACTCCGCTCGCGTGGGCTCGCTCGCGCGCTCGCTCGCCAGGTGACTGTGCGATTGTGAAACCACTTCTACCGACCGACGGAGTTCAGCGCGCCGGTCGTCTGTGATGTCCGAAGCGAATCCTGGTGCTCGAGGAACCATTGATAGGTCGACGCCAGGCCTTCGTGCAGGCTGATCCGATGTTTCCATCCGAGCGCGTGAAGACGACTGACGTCGAGCAGTTTGCGCGGTGGGCCGTCCGGCTTGCTGGTGTCGAACCGTAGTGTTGCCGACGGATGGATCACGTCGCGTAGCGTCTCGGCCAGTTCGCGGATCGACAGGTCCTCGCCCGTCCCGACGTTGATGTGACCGAGTTCGTCGTAGTTGTTCATCAGGAACACACAGGCATCGGCCAGATCATCGGCGTGCAGAAACTCACGTCGCGGAGTTCCAGTTCCCCAGATCTCAATTTCGCCCCGTCCTGTGATCTTTGCGTCATGGAATCTGCGAATGAGCGCAGGGAGCACATGCGATTGCGTCAAGTCGAAGTTGTCGTTGGGCCCATACAAGTTCGTCGGCATCGCGGAAATGAAGTTGGCTCCATACTGGCGGCGATACGCTTCGCACAACTTGATGCCTGCAATCTTTGCGATCGCGTACGGCTCGTTGGTCGGTTCCAGGAGACCCGTGAGCAGGTGCTCCTCCTTCATCGGCTGGGGAGCCAGGCGCGGATAGATGCAGGAACTGCCCAGATAGAGGAGCTTGCGGACGCCGTATTGATGCGCGGCGTGAACCACCGTCGCATGAATCAGCATGTTGTCGTAAATGAACTCGGCGGGCCTGGTGGAGTTGGCAAAAATGCCGCCGACTGTTCCCGCCACCAGGAAGACGTAATCCGGGCGGTTGGCGCGGAACCAGTAGCTCACCGCCGCCTGATCGCGCAAGTCCAGCTGGTCACGCGTCGCCGTCAGCAGCCGGGCCGCTCCCGTGCGCTCGAGACGTCGAACAATTGCCGAGCCCACAAGCCCCCGGCTGCCGGCGACGAAGATTCGAGAATCGACGTTCATGACTCTCAAATCTTAACGCGTGATCGATCCTCCGCCTAAAAGGGGAAGCCACTTGAAGGCGGAAGCCACTTAACGCGTACACCGCCTGAAGCCGGAAGTCACACGAGCCGCAGAATTGCTGGCGCGGTCTCGCGACCGCGCCCTGGCCGAACTCGGTGAACGTCTGGTTCACTCCGAAGTTGCTTCTGGCGGATCCTTCTTAAGCACCAGAACCGCAAGCTGGACGCGATTCGGAACGCCGAGCTTGCGATAGATCCGCGAGAGGTGGTTCTTCACGGTCTGCAGTCGCAGCCCGAGTCGATTTGCGATCTCCTGGTTCGAGCACCCGTCGGCGAGCAGCGTCACGATCTGCCGTTCGCGGGGGGAGAATCGCCAGCGCGATGTCGAGGCACCGCTTGAACCCTGCGCGGTTTCGAGGGGCGCCCTCGAGAACCCACCAGCCAATGTTGGAGGCATCATGCCGGTAACAACGTCGAACGTGGGTCCAATCGTACAGGTCCTTGGCGCCGGGCTACGAGGCGATGAAGCCGGTGCGAAGGGCGAGCAGCACGAGTTGCAGGCGCGTTGCGACGCCGAGCTTGGCGTAAAGCCCTGATAGCAGGTTCTTTACGGTCTGTAGCTGAATTCCAAGCTCAGCCGCAATCGCCGCGTTCGACTGACCACGAACCAGCAGCTGAACCACCTGGATCTCACGGTTTGTCATGTAGATGCGGGGGATCGGCTCGAGGCTCGCGACGGCTGAGCCGTTCCGCACTTCGTTTGTCTGTAGTTCCATACCTCAGATAACGAAGCTCAGGGCAAAACCGCACACTCCAATTACGCCGCGGTCGTCGCCATTTCGTCGTACAGGTAGGCGGAGGCGATGATGCCGCCGTGAAAGTTCCCGAGATCCAGTTTTTCGTTCGGTGCGTGAGCATTCTCGTCGGGCAGTCCGACGCCGAAAAGCACCGACGGAAGGCCAAGGATCTCCTGAAAGGTGGCGACGACGGGGATCGATCCCCCCTCCCGATTAAACACGGGCGATTGCCCAAATCCCTTCTCGATCGCCCGTCCGGCAGCCTGGACGAACGGGTTCTGGAACTCCGTCATCCATGGTTTGCCTCCGTGCATCCGCGTCACGGTGAGTTCGACCGTCTTTGGCGCCACTTTCCGCACGTAATCTTCGAAGAGCTTCGCGATTTTCTCCGGGTCCTGATCCGGCACAAGCCGCATGCTCACCTTCGCCATCGAGACGGCCGGTATCACGGTCTTGGCGCCTTCGCCGGTGAAGCCGCCAAGCAATCCGTTCACTTCGAACGTCGGCCGGGCCCATACGCGTTCGAGCGTCGAGTAACCGCTCTCCCCGAACAGTTTCGGCGCCCCCAGCTCCTTGGCGTAGCGCCGCTCGTTAAACGGCAGCCGCTTCCATTGCTCGCGTTCCTCCGATGTCAACTCCCTCACATCGTCGTAAAAACCCGGAATCTTGATGCGACCGCCGCGATCTTTCATCTGCGCGAGTATTTGCGCGAGCACCATGTTGGGATTCGCGACCGCTCCACCGAAGGACCCGGAGTGAAGATCGCTCTTGGTGCCGCGAAGATCGATTTGGAAATACACCAGACCGCGCAGTCCGTAACAGATCGATGGAATGCCGCGATCGAACATTGGAGAATCCGAGATCACCACCACGTCTGCGGACAGTTCGTCCTTGTGCGCCTTGACGAAGTTATCGAGGTTGGCGGACCCGACTTCCTCCTCGCCTTCGAGAATGATCTTCATGTTGACGGGGAGTCGGCCGTTCTGTTTCAAGTGTGCCTCGATCGCCTTGAAGTGCATGAACACCTGACCCTTGTCGTCGGCAGCGCCGCGCGCGTAGATCTCGCCGTCGCGGACGGTCGCCTCGAACGGCGGCGATTCCCACAGATTCAGTGGGTCGACGGGCTGGACGTCGTAGTGGCCGTAAAAAAGGATCGTCGGTGCGCCGGGCGCGCCGAGCCAATCGCCGTAGACAACCGGGAACCCTGGCGTCTCGATCAGCTTCACGTTCTGCAGGCCGATTCGCCGCATCTCGTCGGCCGTCCACTCGGCGCAGCGCTTGACATCACCCGCATGCTGGGGCAGCGCGCTGATGCTGGGAATGGCGAGATACGTCTTCAGCTCCTCGACGTAGCGATCCCGATGTGTGTTGATGAAATCGATGACGTTGTTCATGGTGCCTCGTCCGATGAAGAGAGTCAGGTGCGCGGCGCCGGCGCCGGATGCTCGAGGGGCAGGTCCTCGCGATCGCCCCATTCCTTCCACGAGCCGATATACATCCGCACTCGTGGATACCCGAGCAGCCTGAGCGCCAGATACGAATTCGCGGCACGATAGCCGCCCTGACAGTAGGTAATTACCTCCCGATCCGGCGTCACGCCTGCATCGGTGTACATCTTCTTCAATTCAGCAGCGGACTTGAACTCTCCCGATTCGGCGAGGTTTCGCGCCCACTCGATGTGGACCGCTCCAGGCACGGCGCCGCCGCGCCGCGCTCTCACCAGCGTGCCCTCGTACTCGGCATCACTCCGCGTATCGAGAATGACCGCGTCCTCGCGAGCGATCGCGTGTTCGACATCTTTCCACGTCGCGAGCGAGCGAGGATCTCGAATACCCGTCCAGTCGCTCTTCGGCGGGGGGGAGGCGTCGCGCGTGGTCGGCAGTCCGGCGGCCGTCCACGCACCGAATCCACCGTCGAGCACGCGCACCGATGGATGCCCGAAGTGCTCGAGGAACCAGAATGCGCGCGCGGCCCTGACGCCCGACTGTTCGTCGTACACCACGACCGGCGTCGTGGCATCGACGCCGTGGACCGCGAGCACATGTTCGATCATCCACATGAACGCCTTGAGCGGCGCGGGATCGGTGTCGATCAGGCTGACACCCCAGAGATCGAGATGAATGGCTGTCGGAATATGAGCGGCGGTGTACGCCTCCGGAGGACGCAGGTCAAGCAGCAGCGGCCGCGGAGAGCCCTCCAGCAGCGCCGCCAGATCACGTGCACTCACTACCAGATCTGAGTTGGCGTAGCCTTTCATGACCCACCATCGTAATTGACTTCCCTCCCTTTGTATTGCAAAGTAGCTGATGTGGATCTCTCCAGGGCACTCGGTCAGCTGGCTGATATACATCAGCAGCTTGCAAAGGGAGAGATCTATCGCGGATATCGGTCGGTGCCAATCGCTGCCTCCGGCCTGATTGGGCTCATCGCGGCCTGGGCTCAGGTGCCGGCCCTCGGGGTAGTCGACCCGATCGGCTTCGTCAAGTACTGGACCGGAATCGCCGCGTGTGCCGCACTTATCGGTGCGAGCGAGATTATTTACAACTACGTTCGCGACGAACGTGCCGAGCGGCGGCGGACTCGCGAGGTCGTTGGCCAATTTCTGCCGAGCCTGGTCGCGGGCGCGATCATCTCGATCTGCTTCGTCCGATTGAGCACCACGCTGGTGCCGCTGCTGCCGGGACTCTGGGCGATCTGTTTCGGTATTGGAATTTTCGCCTCGCGTCCGTATCTACCGCGCGCGAGCGGATGGGTCGCGTTGTTTTATTACGCCGCAGGGGTCGCCCTTCTCTGGAGGGCGAATGGGACCGCGCCGCTCCACGCGTGGTGGGTCGGCGGAACGTTTGGCATTGGACAACTGCTCGCAGCGTTTGTGCTCTTCTGGAATCTGGAACGACGCGGCACAGAGGACAGACGAATCGAGTTCGAGGGACACGATGGCTGGGAAGAAGAGGACTGACGAAGATCGCGGACGTTTCGCGTATGAAGGGTTGGAGCGTGTGCTCCATGAAAAGGCTCGCCTCGGGATTATGACGTCGCTTGTCACTCGTCCCGAGGGACTGCTGTTTTCGGAACTGAAGCGGCTCTGCGCCCTGACGGATGGAAACCTGAGCCGCCATCTCGACGTACTTCGCGAGGCGGGGCTTGTCGAGGTGTGGAAGGGATTCGAGAACCGGCGCCCGCAAACACTTTGCCGATTGAGCGCGGATGGCCGACAGCGTTTTCTGTCCTACCTGGAAGAGCTGGAACACGTCATTCGCGACGCGATGCCGAAGGCGGCAAAGCGGACGTCTCGGATGCCGGACGTGCCCAAGGGTTGGCTTCCTGCCTAGAAAGGGAGAAGGGAAAAGGCAAGATCAAGAGAGCCGCCAGCCATCGTCCCCAACAAAGGCGCGTTGCTCCTCGTGAAGTTTCACCAGATGCGCGAGGACGCTGTCGGCGGCCGCGGCTGACAGGGTCGGGTTCAACGCGCCGTAGATTCGCGGCACCATCTGCTCCGGCGTGATCAATCCGTCGCGCAACGCCGCAATCACTTCCTCCTCTCGCCGTGCGCGATGCCGCAAGTACTCGTCAATGAGCGCTGCAGGATCGTCGACGATCGGACCGTGTCCTGGCAGCAGCCTTCCGGGTTCGAGCGCGCGCACGCGCGTCAACGACTCGAGATACTGCCGCAGATTGCCTCCCTTGCTCGCGGGGATCACGATCGACCCACCCATACGCGCCAGGTCGCCGCAGTAAAGGTCGTTAGACTCTTCATCGAAGAAGCAGAGATGATCGGGCGCATGTCCGGGGGTGTGAAGAATCCGGACGCGTGCGTCACCGGCCTCAACGTAACTGCTCCCATGCCCGAAACGGGTCACTTCCGCAGATGGCCATCGCTCGAGAAGTTTGTCGAGCCCGCCGACGTGATCCGGATGTCCGTGAGTAATCAGGACACGCGCCAGCACCTGCTGGCCGAGAGCTGATTCAATGCTGCGTAAGTGATCCTCGTCGCCAACGCCGGCATCGATCAGGGCCGGCACTCGTCCGCGCAATAGATAGGTGTTGTTGCCGCTCGGGCCCGTCCAGGGAGACGCATTGTTGGCGTGCAGCAGGAGCATCCGTTGATTAAAGTAGTAACTGACCCGAGCGTAAATGAAATCGCTGTCCGCCGATTATGTGAACCCTTTCACAATTGTGCAAGAACAGGCCGTAATCCGTGCGGTTGAGGCAATCTGATTTTCGTCGTAGGCTGTTTGGATGGTGCTCATCTTCGGCAAGGACGGCTGCCCCTACACGCAGAGCGCGCGCGATCACTACGCCGCAGAAAAGGTCCCCTTTCAATATCTCAATGTGAAGAAGAGCGCTGCCGATCTGCAGAAAATGCTCGAATACTCGAAAGGCGCGCGCCGTGTGCCGGTGATCGTCGACGGCGAGAGCGTGACGATCGGATTCGGCGGCACGTGAGGCGTGTAACGGTCGCGGTCGCGATCGGGTCGTGTTCTTCCGTGTTCATCCGTGGCCTGTATCCGTGTTCTTCCGTGTTCACCCGTGGCCTGTATCCGTGTTCTTCCGTGTTCATCCGTGGCCTGTATCCGTGTTCGTCCGTGTTCACCCGTGGCCCGTGTCCGTGTCCTTCCGTGTTCATCCGTGGCACTGTACAATTCGCAAGTGACTGAAGAGTTCACACCTGACGAGCGCGCCCGTCTCGCGCCGTACTTCACCAGTCTCGATTCGAACATCTTCGCGCTGACCAACCTGCCGGAAACGGTCAAAGGAGCGCTGTTTGCCCGCTACTCACGGTCGGCAAAAAGTCTCCGTCGTCTGTTTCTCGACGAGTTCGCCGAGAAGGTCGCAACAAGTGATTCCGTCGCTCAGTTGCCGTCTGGTGGCGACGCTGCAATCGAGCGCGCGGAGCGCCTGTACGCGCGCGTCTTCAGCGAGTATGGCGACGATTCGGTGGCACAGCTCGGCGGCGCGCACATCGCGTGCGAGTACGTCTCGAACCTGCTGACCAAGGTGCTCGAGTGGGGACGCTTGATGGCGTATCTCGAGCAGTCGACGCGATATGTGCCCTACACCGACAAGCTCCACGACCGCTGGCGGTACCACATTCCGGAGGAAATGGGCGCCGGGCGATTGCGGGACGAGTACATCGAGACCATGGACGCCGTCTTCGAGACGTATGCGAAATGGATCCCGCGGATGCAGGACCACTTCTCGCGGCGCCATCCAAAATCCGCGAGTGATTCCGACGCGGTTCATCGTGCCGCCATTCGTGCCAAGGCACTCGACACGCTGCGAGGCATGCTTCCCGCAGCAACGCAGTCGAACGTTGGCATCTTCGGCACGGGTCAGGCCTTCGAGGCGTTGCTCTTACGGATGCGTGCCCATCAGCTGTCGGAGGTCCGCGCCTGTGCCGATCAGATGCTCGCGGAACTGAGAAAAGTGATTCCCGCATTCCTGACTCGGGTCGATCAGCCCGATCGCGGCGGACGCTGGAGTGAGTACTTTGCCGGCATTCGCAAAGACCTCGACGAGGTCGCGATGGATTTGGCGGCGGTCGAACCCGAGCCGCGCGACGAGGTCACGCTGACCGACTTCGATCCGCAGGGAGAAACAAAGGTTGTCGCGGCCGCGCTCTACGCCTTCTGCGATCTGCCCGACGATCAGCTGCTCGACATCGCCCGCCGTTTATCGCCCGACGAGCGTCTCTCCATCATTCGCGCCTACGTCGGACAGCGCACGAATCGACGGCATCGCCCTGGACGCGCGTTCGAGCGCACCACCTATCGCTTCGACGTGCTGACCGATTACGGCGCATTCCGCGATCTTCAACGGCATCGCCTGCTGACGCTCGAGTGGCAGCCCCTGACGCCACGGCACGGCTTCGTGCAACCCGAGGCAATCGCGGAAGCCGGTGCGCTCGATGATTGGAACCAGGTCATGGAACGATCGGCGGCTCTCTACGACTCGATGATCGAGGCGGGGCTCAACGCCGCGGCTCCGTACGCCGTCGCGATGGCATATCGCGTTCGCTTCTACATGGAGATGAACGCCCGCGAAGCCATGCACGTCCTCGAGCTTCGAAGCGCACCGCAAGGTCACCCCGCCTACCGGCGCGTCTGCCAGCAGATGCACACACTGATCGCCGAACAAGCCGGACACCGGGCTCTCGCCAATGCCATGCAGTTTGTCGATCATTCAGAAGTGGAACTTGAACGACTCAGCTCGGAGCGGGCGCTTGAGCGCAAGCGTTCAATCACTAATCACTGATCACTCATCCTGAATCCCTGAGTCCTTAATCGTCGAACCCTTTATCGTCGAATCGTCGAATCGTCGAATCGTCGAATCAGTGAATCGGTGAAGCGTGACGCCGATCCGAGGATTTGCTGATTCGAGGATTTGCTGATTCGAGGATTAAGGATTCAGGGATTCACGATTAGTGATTAGTGATGAGGGATTCGGTCACTCCGCCCGAACGTTGTGACTACTCCAGTAGCGCGAAAACTCGTCGAGGAAGCTCAGCGACTGGAAGTTCTTCATGCGATCGAAGAACAGAATCCCATCCAGATGATCGGTTTCGTGCTGAATCACGCGCGCGGTGAAGCCTGACGCCGGCATCTCGATTTTCTTACCGTGGCGATCGAAGGCGCGGACGACGATGTTTCTGGCGCGCGGGACGCGGCCGCGAATGTCGGGGATGCTCAGGCAGCCTTCCCAGTCTTCCACGGTGTCGCGCGACGTCATTTCGATCTCGGGGTTGATGAGCGCCATCAACGGTATCTCGTCTTCGCGCTCGTCGTCCTCATCAGCGTCTTTTCGCGGTGGCAAGCCCGCGACGAAAATGCGCAGTCCCTCGTGCACCTGCGGTGCCGCCAGCCCGACGCCCTGATATTCCTTCATCGTTTCGAACATGTCGTCGACGAGCTGCTGGATCTTGGCGGTCCGGATCTCGGACGGATGCAGCGGGCGGGCCTTCGCGCGCAGGACCGGGTGGCCCATGCGAGCGATCTTCAAGATCGACATAGCGGAATTATATGCGGTGGGGTACAAAGTGGATCTCGCGACAATGGTGTCCGGTGATCCTTCGTTTCGCTTCTGTCCCGCATGCGGCGGGCCACTCGAACCGCGGCAGTTGAAGGCCGGCGATCCTTTGCGGCCAGTGTGCACGCGCTGCGGGTACGTGCACTACCTGGACCCGAAGGTGGCGGTCGGCACCGTGATCGTCACGACCGACGACAGGATCGTCCTCGTCCGTCGGGCGATCGAGCCGGGCTACGGCCTGTGGGTATTCCCCGGCGGATATGTGGACCGCGGTGAAGAAGTCACGGTTGCGGCCATTCGCGAAGCCCGTGAGGAGTCCGGCCTCGACGTCCGCCTCGACGGTCTCATCAACCTCTACTCCTACCCCGGGCGGCCAATCGTCGTCGTGGTGTACAAGGCGTCGATCATCGCCGGCGACTTGCGAGTGGACGAAGAGTCAATTGAAGCCGGGCTGTTCTCGCGCGGCGAGATTCCGTGGGAACAACTGGCGTTCCGGAGTACTCGCGAGGCGCTCGAAGATTTCTATACCGGCGTCGTCCATCCGATCCGCTGATCTCGAATTTCAACGACGATTTCAAAAGCGAATCCCGACTGTCGAGCTCGGCAGGGAACCGCGCCGTTTCATGCATGGATGAGATGGTATAATTCTGGCTCTTCCAGCCCTGATCTCAGGGGCACTTGCGTCCGATATCAAATACGTGATTCCCGCCGCCCGGCGGGACTGCGAAGCACGTTTCAGCGGATTCGATTATGAAGAAAACCCTGTTCGTCAGTTTGTCATTTGTTGCCATTGCCGCGGGGTGTACCGGCCTCGAACACAAGAGCTCGCTCACCGAACCGTCTATCGCCGGGAACAACTCATTGCTCGGCAACTGGACGTCATCGACGCTCATTCCGACGCCAAGTACCTGCACCGATTTCAAGTGGAATGTCAGTGAACAAACAGCGTCCTCGATGAAGGGATCTTTCAGCGCGAGTTGTCCCGGCGATCTCAAGTTCACGGGGACCGCCGAGGGCAGCCTCTCGTCAGCCAGCACGATCAAGTGGACCGCTCAGGCAAACGCGGTTGCACCCGGACTCTCGTCGTGTTCGCTGAACCTGGCGGGCACAGCTACGTTAGGCACCGAATCGATCATCGTTCCCTACGACGGCAACACCTGCCTCGGCAAAGTCACGGGCATCGAGACGTTGAAGAAGCGATCGCTTTAGCGCGTCAGGATCTCGATCAATTCCTGGTCAGCGGGAGGAAATGGCAGCGCCCGCAGTTCCGCCCGCGTCACCCACCGCATCTCCTGGCCCAGAACAGCTCGTGGGCGGCCCGCCAGGCGACACGCAAAGAAGTGCAATTCGACGACACGATCAGTGTAGCTGTGAACGACGGAAAAGACTTCGCGATCGATGACGATGGCGGTGTCGAGTTCCTCGCGAATCTCACGTTCCAATGACGCCGTGTGCGACTCCCCCTCTTCGCACTTGCCGCCCGGGAATTCCCAGAGTCCTTCGAGGTGCACGCCACCGAGCCGCCGAGTGACGAGAAACCTGCCGTCCTCGTCGATCACAGCGGCGGTGACGACGATGTGCCGGAGGGTAGAACTGTTCTCAGGAGCCATCGAACGGGAACGCCGCGCAGCCGGTTCGTAACGGACAAACGGGACAATGAGGCCTGCGTGCGGTGCAGAGCGTCGCGCCAAAGTCCATCAACGCCTGATTGAAGTCAAACACGTGCCGCATGGGAAGAACTGTTCGCGACACATCCCAGAGATGGCGTCGCATCGCATGCGATTTCGGATCGCCGGCGCCGACGAACACGCGGAATAACACGCGAGCCACGTTCGTATCCAGGATGGCGGCCCGTTGTCCGAACGCAAAGCTCAACACCGCTCCCGCCGTGTACGCACCGATGCCCTTGAACGATCGTAATGTCGCTTCGTCACCCGGCAGTTCCCCGCCATATCGTGCGACGGACTCGCGGGCAATCGCATGCAGCCGTCGAGGTCGGATGTTGTATCCAAGCGGCCGCCACGTCTGGGTCACTTCCTCTTCCGGCGCTGCCGCCAGCGCGCCGAGGGTCGGATACTTTTCGATCCACTCGTGATACTTCGGCAGGACGCGATCCACCTGGGTCTGCTGCAGCATCACTTCCGAGACGAGGATTCGATACGGATCGCGCGTCTCCCGCCATGGTAAATCGCGCCCATAGCGGCGATACCAGTCGAGAAGTCGGCGCCGGAACCACTGGCGCTCGGCCGGCAGGGGCAAAACGTTGCGGTGTTTTCCGCGGCGTCTGCTGGGTGTCGCGGTCATTCGCGAACGCGATTCGACAGTCGATTCGTGTGCATCCGAAGCAATCCGGCGAAATAATGAGGACGTGAAAATCTACACCAGGACCGGTGATGATGGCGACACCGGTCTCTTCGACGGCACGCGAGTATCGAAGAGCAGTCCACGAGTTGCGGCCTACGGCGACGTCGATGAGTTGAACGCCTGGCTCGGATTGGTGCGTGCGTCAACCGACGATGCCGGTTTGAGCACGATGCTGGAACAGATCCAGCGCGATCTGTTCGGGCTCGGAGCACGCCTCGCCGATCCGGCCAAACGAATCGCCGAACGCGTCACGAAGGCGGCCGTGACGTCCGAAGATGTCACCCGGCTCGAAGCGTGGATCGATCGGATCGAATCGGAGTTGCCGCCGCTTCGCAGATTCGTGCTTGCGGGTGGATCGCGGGCCGGCGCGGCGCTGCACGTCGCGCGAACGGTATGCCGGCGTGCCGAACGCTCGATCGTGGCGCTCGGTAGCGAGGCGATTGAACCGGAACTGCTCATCTACGTCAATCGTTTGTCGGACCTGTTGTTCGTGATGGCACGCGCAGCAAACCGTCGTTCCGGCGCGCCCGAACTCGAATGGTGAACGCGACGGCCCCGCCTCAATTTTCTCCCGAGGTCGGGGCGGCCTACCGCTATTGCGAACGCGTTGCGCGGGAGCACTACGAGAATTTTCCGGTGGCTTCCAGCCTGCTTCCGGCTGTGATGCGTCCGCACGTTGCCGCAATCTATGCCTTCGCGCGCCGCGCCGACGATTTCGCAGATGAACCCGGTCCCGCGGCCGCCGAGCGGCTTCGACTGCTTGATGCGTGGGGTGCGCGCCTCGATCGCGGCGTCCCCACCATACACGACGCCGCAAGAATGACCGGCGACGATTTGATCTTCGTCGCGCTCGACAACACAATCCGAACACACCGGCTGCCGCCAACCCTCTTTCACGATCTGTTGAGCGCCTTTCGTCAGGATGTGACGACCACGCGATACGAGACGTGGAGCGACGTGCTTGATTACTGCCGGCGTTCGGCGAATCCCGTCGGACGTTTAGTACTTCGCGTCGCCGGCTATGACGAACCCGCCCTCGACACCCAGTCGGATGCCGTGTGTACCGCGCTGCAATTGACAAACTTCTGGCAGGATCTGGCAATCGACTGGCGGCGCGGGCGTCTTTATCTTCCGGCCGAGGAGCGAAACCGTGCATTTGCGCGGGAGTCCGATCTGAATCGGCCCGAGTTGACACGGGAATGGCGGGAGGCCGTCCGGCAGGCGATCCGGCGCACGAAGGCGCTTTTCCAGGCTGGAAGGCCGATATGCGATGCCGTCCGTGGACGGCTGCGTTGGGAGCTGCGTTTTACGTGGCTCGGCGGCATGCGGATTCTGGAAAACATCGAAGCAGCCGACTGTGACGTGGTGAATCAACGACCAACACTCGGTCCTGGTGACGCGCCGCTCCTTGGGTGGCGAGCCCTTCGGTGGAGAAAGACCGTACCAGTGTCCTGATATGGCCCGCGATACCAATTTCTACTACTCGTTTCTCGTCCTTCCGCAGGACAAACGCCAAGCGATCATCGCGGTCTGGGATTTCTGTCGTGCCGTGGACGACGCCGTCGATGAGGCCGGCGTCGGCGAGCCCGCTCGTTCACAGATTGCGCGATGGCGCACCGAACTCGCAACCGTGTTCGACGGGAGACCGCCGCAGACGACAGAGGGGCAAATGCTCGCGCCGTTCGTGACACAGTTCAATCTGCCACGCTCGGCGTTCGACGCACTGATTGAAGGCGTTGAAATGGATCTCGAGTCGCGGCGCTATGAATCATTCGCCGACTTGTACGAATACTGCATTCGCGTCGCGTCCGCCATCGGGCTCATCTGCCTGGAGATCTTTGGTTATAGCGACCCGCGGTCGCGTCAGTACGCCGTCGATCTCGGTGTCGCATTGCAGTTGACCAACATCCTTCGCGATGTGCCTGAAGATCTGTTACGCGGCCGCCTCTACATTCCACTGGACGAACTGCGTGCCCATGGATGCACCGAAGACGACCTCGCGCGCGAGGTCAGTGACGCCGGCTACGGCGTCCGATCTCCACAGGTGAAGGCGCTTCTTCGACAGCAGGCGGCACGCGCGCGGACCTACTACTGCAAAGCGGCCGCCGAGCTGCCGGGCGCGGACAGGCATCGGCTCGCCGCCGCGGAAATCATGGGAGCAATCTACCGCGGCATTCTCTCGCGCATCGAACGCGCCGACTACGACGTCTTCTCTCGCGTCGTGCGAATTCCGCGGCCGCAACGGGCCGTGATCGCCGCCGTCACCTGGGCGCGGACGATGCTCGCCGCGAGATGAGCGCGGTGCGGGCGAGCGGCGACCGATTCGACTCTCCGGCGCCACGCCCGGATCTCGTCGTTGTGGTTGGCGGTGGATTCGCCGGACTCAGCGCCGCGGCCGCCCTGGCCGAGCACGGACGTCGAGTACTCGTTGTCGACGCGAGAGCTCAACTTGGCGGGCGTGCCACAGCGTTTCGAGATAGTGAAACGGGCGAGCTTGTCGACAACGGGCAGCATGTGCTCTTCGGCTGCTATCGAGCGACGTTCGAATTCCTCGATCGCATCGGCGCGTCCGATCGCGTGCGCGTGCAGCCGTCATTGGCGGTGCCGTATCTCGATCGCGCAGGCCGCCGGTCGGTCTTGCAATGTCCGAGGCTTCCGTCGCCTTTTCATCTTCTGGCGGGCGTGCTCGGTTGGACCGGGATACCGTGGCGCGATCGGCGTTCCGTCCTGAAACTGGCGCGCCCGCTTCGTCGAGCACGTCTCGAGCTTCAACGAACCGGCTCAGTCACCGCCGATCCCGCAGGCACCGTTTCCGAATGGCTGATCGCGCACGGGCAGCGCGAAGTATTGCGCCAGTGGCTGTGGGAACCGCTCGCCGTCGCAGCGCTGAACCAGTCGCCGGCGGTTGCCGCGGCATCCCCGTTCGTCCGTGTGTTGGCTCAGATGTTCGGTCCCGACCGGCGCGATTCCGCACTCGTGCTGCCGATACGGCCGCTGCACGAGATGTACGCAGAGCCGGCACGTGTATTCATCGAATCACGCGGCGGCGAAGTCCGCCTCAACGCCCTCGCACGAGTCGTCGTCGATGGCCGACGGGTAGCGGCAGTCGACGTCCGCGGCGAGCGCATTGCGACGCGATCGGTGATTTCCGCTGTGCCATGGTTCGATCTTGGAAAATTGTTCAATCCGGCGCCGCCGACCGAGCTGACGCCACTTCTCGCGTCAGCCGCTCGGATGGAATCGATGCCGATCGTCACGGTCAACCTGTGGTACGACGGACGTGTCATGGACGAAGCGTTTGTCGGGCTGCCGGAGCGTGAAATGCAGTGGGTGTTCGACAAACGGATCGCGTTCGGTGGAAAGGCGTCGCACCTTTCGCTCGTTTCGAGCGGCGCGACCCGATTGACGTCAATGAGTCGGGACGAGCTGACGACGCTCGCCGCACGTGAAGTGGAGGAAGCGATTCCGGCCGCGCGACGCGATCGACTGCTCCGCGGCACCGTCGTCCGAGAAAAACGCGCGACGTTTTCGCTTGCGCCAGGCGAGCCGGCCCGACCGGTGACGAAGACAGCCGTGCAGGGGCTCTATCTCGCCGGCGATTGGATCGACACCGGACTGCCGGGGACCATCGAAAGTGCTGTTGTTAGCGGTCACCGGGCCGCCAGTGCATTGCTGAATGACGATTGATGATTGCGGATTTGGTGATTGTCGATTGATGATTGAGATTGTCGATTGATGATTGAGATTTGTTGATTGCCGATTGGTGATTGCGGGATCACTCAACAATCCACAATCTCAATCGACAATCGACAATCTCAATCGACAATCGACAATCAGAAAATCCGCAATCATCAATCAACAATCGCCAATGCATTCGGTCGTCATTCATTATCAAGAGATCGCGCTGAAGGGTAACAACCGGCCGTGGTTCATCGCGCGGCTGGCGCGGAACCTTCGTCAGGCGACGGCGGACCTCGGCGTCCGGGACGTTCGGGTGCTGATGGGACGGATCGAACTGGTGCTCGGTGAGAAGGCCGCGTGGTCCGCAGTTCGCGAGCGGCTCGCTCGTGTCTTTGGCGTGGCGAACTTCGCGCGCGCCGGCCGCGCGCCGCTCGATGTGGACGCGATCGCCGCCGCAATTCTGGCCGACCTCGGCGGTACACCAGATCCACGAAGCTTCAGAGTCTCCGCGCGTCGCGCCGACAAGCGATTTCCGCTGACTTCCCCGCAAATCGAACGCGAAGTCGGCGGTCGCATCAAAGAGGCGCGCGGTTGGAGGGTCGACCTGAGTGATCCCGAATTCACAATCTACGTCGAGGCCCTGACCGACGACGCGTTTTATTACTTCGGGAAGGAACTCGGCGCAGGCGGAATGCCGATCGGCGTCAGCGGAAGGGTTGCCTGCCTGCTCTCGGGGGGCATCGATTCACCGGTCGCCGCGTGGCGGTTGATGCGTCGAGGTTGCCGTGTTCTGCTGGTTCACTTTCACAGTTATCCGATCCTTTCTCGTGCCTCCCAGGAGAAGGCGCGTGAGCTAGCGCGACTGCTGGCGCACTATCAGTTCCATTCGCGGCTGTTCCTCGTTCCATTTGGCGAGATTCAGCAGCAGGTGACGCTGAGCGTTCCGCCGCCGATTCGAGTCGTCATCTATCGACGCCTGATGATGCGCATCGGCGAACGCATCGCGCGCAGTCACAAGGCGCAGGCGCTCGTCACCGGTGAAGTGGTTGGACAAGTGGCGTCGCAGACGCTCGAGAACCTCGCGGCGATCGACAGTGTCGTGTCGATGCCAGTGCTGCGCCCACTGATCGGCATGGATAAGGATGAAATCACCGCCGAAGCACAGCGGCTGGGAACGTACCAAGTTTCGATCATCCCCGATCAGGACTGCTGCACGCTGTTCACTCCGCGGCATCCCGCCACCAGGGCGCGGCCGCGCGACGTCGAGAGCGCCGAGGCCGCGCTGCCGATAGACGAGATCGTCGATCGGGCCGCGGCGGCGGCGGTCGTGGAAGACTTCGCCTTCCCGGCCACGGATCACACGGAACAGAAACCACGGATGAACCCGAGCCACGGATGAACACGGACGAACACGGATAGACAGGGCGACGGACGAACACGGACGGACACGGGCCACGGATGAACACGGACGAACGCGGATAGACAGGACCACGGATGAACACGGACGAACACGGATAGACAGGGCCACGGATGAACACGGATCAACACGGATAGATTGACCGCTGATCGGATCCCGGGCAACGTCCTGCGACAAGCTCAGGGCGTCTCGAGCGTCGTCGAGGACGGATCCCGGCCGGCGATTAAAGGTAAAATGATGGTTTGATCTGCGACTCAGAATCCGTTTTGGGAGAGAGCGACCGTGAAAATTACACCGGGCAAGCTGGCGGGAATGAAGGCGGTATCGAACGATCGTGGCGTCATCGCGGCCGCGGCGATGGATCAGCGCGGCTCGCTGAAGAAATCGCTCGCCAAGGAAAAGGGGAGCGAGGTCGGCGATCGCGAAATGGAGGAATTCAAAACGCTCGTGACCGAGGTGCTGACGAAGTACGCCAGCGCGATTCTCCTCGACCCGGAGTGGGGATTGCCGGCGAGCAAGCGCAGAAGGCCCGGTTCCGGTCTGCTTCTCGCCTATGAGAAAACCGGCTACGACGCGAATACCCCCGGTCGGCTTCCGGATTTGCTGGACGACTGGTCTGTCCGCCGCTTGAAGGAAGCAGGCGCCGACTGTCTGAAAATCCTGCTCTACTACACGCCATTCGATGCCAAGAAGATCAACGACCACAAGCAGGCGTGGGTTGAGCGCATCGGTGATGAGTGCCACGCCAACGACATCCCGTTCTTTCTCGAGTTCGTTGGCTACGAAGAGGGCATGGACGAGAAGGGACTCGAGTATGCGAAGAAGAAGCCCGAGATTGTCATCGGCGCGATGAAAGAGTTCACGAAGGAACGCTACGGCGTCGACGTGATGAAGGTCGAAGTGCCGGTGAACATGAAATTCGTGCAGGGCGCAAAGGTGTCGAGCGGGCAGCACACGTATACGAAACAGGAAGCGATGGAGCACTTCCGCCGCGCAGCGGAGGTCTCGACCAAGCCGTTCATCTATCTTTCGGCAGGCGTCAGCAACCCGGAGTTCACCGAAGCGCTCGAACTTGCCGCCGAGGCGGGGACGAAATTCTCAGGCGTGCTCTGCGGCCGCGCCACGTGGAAGGATGGGATTGCAGTCTACGGAAAGCAGGGCGCAGGCGCGTTTCGAAAGTGGCTCGAAGACGAAGGGGTGAAGAACATTCAGAACGTCAACGATCGGCTGAAGGCCGCCCATCCCTGGTACGAGTTCTACGGAGCGAAGTCCGTCGAAGCCTTAGCGTGATTCTGAGAATGCTGATTGTCGATTGCTGAATGCTGATTGAACAGGCCGTTTTTCATTCAGCAATCAGCATTCGACAATCAGCATTTTCAGCGACGGATCTACCGGGCGCTCACCGCGACCTCGCGCCCGCTGGCCAGGACGGCTAATACTGGACCTGCCATACACGTCGTCGTCAGCGCCATAATCACCATCATCGTGTACATCGGCGCGGACAGAATTCCCAGGTCGTAGCCGATGTTCAGTACGACCAATTCCATCAGTCCTCGCGTGTTCATGAGCGCGCCGAGGGCGACCGCGTCCCGCCACGAAAATCGTTGCAGGCGGGCGGCGAGCGAAATCGCGCCGAATTTCCCGGCCACGGCGGCAAGCAGCACCAGGACGCATGCAAACCACGCGTCACCGGATAGCGAACCCACTTCCGTCCGCAGACCCGCGTAGGCAAAAAACAGCGGCAGCAGCAGCGTCGACGTCAGCGGTTCGATCGCATCCCGCAGTGGGCGGCGCAGCGATTCCGCGCCGGCAACGGCGACGCCGGCGACGAACGCGCCAAACAGCGCGTGCACGCCGATGGTTTCCGTCGACCATGCGGTGATGAACAGAAACAGCAACGCGCGCAGCAGCGTTCCCCGACCCGCACTCCCACGATCGACGTCGCCGAACAGCGCCGGCGCGCGCGGCCGAACGACGACCAGCGCTATCAATCCGACCACGGCGGTGAGGATGACAGCGACGAGGGGCTGTGCAAATCCGTGACCCTGACCAATCGCCAGCGCCAGAGCCAACAGGCACCACGCGGTCACGTCGTCTATTGCGGCACAGCCAATCGCCGTATTGCCAAGCTCTGTTTTCTCGAGACCACGTTCAGACAGAATCCGCGCCAGGACTGGAAAGGCGGTGATGCTCATCGCGATGCCGATGAACAGCGCGAACGTCAGGGAAGCCACGCCGGCCGGAGCGTATCGATCGTGCAGATAGAACGACAGGCCCACGCCGAGGGCAAAGGGAACGACGATCCCCGCGTTGCTGATGAACACCGTGGCCTTCGCCCGCCGACGAAGACGAACGATGTCGACGTCCATCCCGACCACGAACATGAAGAGGACGACGCCGAGCTGGCTGATCAGATAGAGCGGCGGAAGTGATGCCTGAGGAAACAAGCGAGATTCGATCGCAGGGAACAGTTGCCCGAGAAGTGACGGGCCGAGCAGGACCCCGGCGAACATCTCGCCAATAACCGCGGTCTGCCCGAGTCGGCGAAACACCAGCCCCATGACGCGACTGGCGCCAACGATGACGATCAGCTGGACGAGGAAGACCGCCAGCGGCGTTTACCTCGCGAGCACTTCGTCGAGAGCGGCGGTGAACGACTCGGTGGTCTGCATGCCGCTCAGCGTTTTCACGACACGCACCTTCCCGTCCTTCTCCGCTGTGCCAATCAGAAAGGTCGGCGTGCCGCCGACATCCGCCTTCAACCCGTCGTTGAAATCCTTCTTGATCTTTGCTTTGGCGGCACCGTTCAGGCATTTTTGAAACGCGGACTCGTCAACGCCAACACTCTTCGCATGCGCGAGAAGATCGCCGGGATCAAGCGCGTGCTGGTTGGCGAACAGTCGCGCGTGCATCTCCCAGAACTTCCCCTGCTGGTTTGCACACTCGGCTGCTTCGGCTGCCTTGAAGGCTTTTGGATGCGCTTCGTCCAGGGGAAAGTTGCGAAATGCGTATCGCACCTTGCCGGGTGTGATGTAGCGCTCTTCGATCGCTGCAAATGTTTCGCGCGCGAACTTTCCGCAGTACGGGCACTGAAAATCGGAGTATTCGACAACCACGACTTTCGCGGTCGAACTGCCCAGGCTCGGCGCCCCCTGAATGGAGACCGTTGGTGCGGCCTTCGCTGACAAGAGGATGCCTGAGCAGAGCACGAGCATGAGTATCGACCGGGGCATAACTAGTGCTCGTTGCATCGTTCCTGGCTCCTATTCGGCGGCAACGCGGTCAACCGCATTCGCGGCCGAAACAAATGGCAATTTCGCAACCGTGGCAACCTGGCCGTCCACCGTGACAGCAGTACCGGATTCGATAAAATCACGGTGGACGTAGCCGAGGGCAATCGGCCGGCCAAGCATGGGCGATTCCGCGGCGCTCGTGATCGAACCGATCTCGCGATCGCCGCCTGTGATCTTCGCGCCCGCTGCGGCGACGGGCGTTCCGGGTTCGAACACGAGTCCAACCAGCTTTCGCACCACTCTGCCATGGCCGCGGTGCAGAACACGGATAATGACCTCCTGACCGACGTAGCATCCTTTGGTCAGGCTGATCGCGCGATCTTCAATGCCCGCTTCGAGCGGAATCGTGTCTTCATTCATGTCGACGCGAAACAGCGGCCTTCCTCCCTCGATCCGGCACACCTCCACTGCTTCATGTCCGACTGAAACGCCACCGGATCGTTCAAGTCGGGCGACAACATCGTCTCTGATCTCGGAGGGCACAACGAGATCGAACCCGCGGATTCCGATCTCATCACTTGCAAGCGCACGAATCTCAGCACCGCGCACGTCCCAGGCTCGATGCGAATACACGGAAAGGTCGCGCAGGCTCTCCTCTATCGCTGGGACCTCGGCAGGATCATCTCCAGCAATCGCGCGAGCGACGACACCTGCCGATGCCGGACCGTACACTCCTATCTCGGCCGTCGATGCCGAAGCATTTGAGATTCTAACGTCCTCGCTGAAGACAAACTGTGACCAGCGCGCCACAATCGACTCCGCAAGCGTTCCATCGAGGGCAACAAGGAGACTGTCGCCGGTCTCGAACACGCGCATGTCGGCGATCATCCTGCCCTGCGCCGTCAGATACGTCGCGTAACAACCGGATCCTTCGACCAGCGCGACGATGTCGTTGGACAGCAGGCCCTGGAGGTAGCTTCGGCGATCCGCACCGGTCAGCGTGAGCCGCCCGCGAGTCGATCGATCCACGACGCCGGCGGCCTGGCGGAGCGCGCGATAGTGGGTCTGCAAATACATGAGCAGCGTACTGATATCCTGAATGGATGCAATCAGTACGACATTTTACCGCGGTGGCGCTTGGCGCCCTGCTGGCGATAGCAATCCCGGCCCCTCGTGGCACTGAGGTCGTTGCGGCGTCCGCCCAAGCTCAATCTCCGGCAACTTCGCCGGCGGAAGGTGAGATGGAGTTCACCGTTTTTCTTGGCGGAACCCGCCTCGGCATCGAGCGCGTTCGCCTCACGAAAGCGGCAAATACCTGGGTCATCTCGTCGACGGCACAGTTCGCGGCGCCGCTCAACATGACGGTGAACCGTTTCGAAGTGAAATATACGACCGACTGGCAGCCGCTCGAGCTGCATATCGAAGCGACACAGTCAGGCCGGGCGTTGACCCTCGCGACCTCCTTCGGGATGACAACGGCAATCAACGAGATCACGCAGAACGGAACGACCAACTCGAAGACAGACCAGGTTTCCGCGCGGACGATCGTTCTTCCGAACTCCTTCTTCGCGGCATACGAAGCGCTTGCGGCGCGGCTCGCGGGCTCTCAGCCGGCCGCCGAATTCCACGCCTATGTTGCGCCGCAAGCGGAAATTGTCGTGAACGTCAAAGGCATGACGAGCGAACAGCTTCCCTCGCCGGCCGGGTTGATCGCGGCGCGCCGCTACGATGTCGTCTTCCAGAATCCCGGCGGGCCGCTCGACGCCAGCGTCACGATCGATTCGCAGGCGCGGCTGGTCCGCGTCGAGATCCCGACGGCAGGTCTTCGCATCATTCGTTCCGAGCTCGCCGGTGTCGCGGTCCGTTCTCAGCCGGTCCGCAACCCGAACGATACCGACGTCATCATTCCGGCTCCCGGGTTCAGCATCGCCGGGACGATGACGACACCGCCGGGGGTGGGCAAACTTCGTCTGCCAGCGATCGTTCTGGTCGCCGGCTCCGGCTCTATCGACCGCGACGAGGTTGTGGCTGGTGTGCCAATCTTCGCGCAGCTTGCGCGTGGCCTGGCGGATCAGGGGTTTCTCGTGGTCCGCTACGACAAGCGCGGCGTCGGGCAAAGCGGTGGACGAAGTGAACGCGCGACGCTCCAGGATTACGCCGACGATCTGATGACCGTCGTGAGGTGGCTCGACAAACGGAAGGATGTGGACCCGAAGCGAATTACGGTCGCGGGACACAGCGAGGGTGGCGCCGTCGGAATGCTCGCTGCCGCACGCGAGGAAAAGATCTCGTCGCTCGTGCTCATCGCTGCGCCCGGCATGCGAGGAGCGGATCTGATCCTGGAACAGCAGAAACACGCGCTCGATGTGATGGGCGCGTCTGACGCGGACCGCAAGGCAAAAATTGAACTGCAAACACGGATTCAGGAGGCGGTCGTCACCGAGAAGGGTTGGGAGTCGATTCCACCAGAACTGCGCTCGCAAGCCGATAACGCGTGGTTCAAGAGCCTCCTGCTCTTCGATCCGGCGAAAGAAATGCAGAAGATCGACCAGCCACTCCTCATCATTCAGGGAGACTTGGATCAACAGGTCACGCCTCATCACGCCGATCAACTTGGCGCGCTGGCGCGCACGCGTAAGAAATCGCCGCCGGTAGAAGTCGTCCATCTGCCGGGCATCAACCATCTTCTGACTCCGGCAAAAACGGGAGAGGTATCCGAATACCCCCTGCTTCCCGACAAGAACATCACGCCGGAGGTCGCGAAGACGATCGCGACGTGGCTGAAGAAGTAAAATCGAATACACTTCTCACCGATGAGAGTAGGTATCCCGAAGGAAACGTCGCCGGGTGAGACACGCGTCGCGGTTATTCCTGCCGCTATTCCGCCGCTCGTGAAGTCGGGACTCGAAGTCGCTGTCGAGGCCGGAGCCGGAACGGCTGCCGGGTTTCCCGACGACACGTACCGCTCGCAAGGTGCCGCGGTCGTGTCGCGACCCGAACTGTTTCGGTCGTCGGACATCGTCCTCCAGGTTCGCGCCACACCCGCGGATCCGTCGCTGCTTCGGTCCGGCCAGACGGTCATCGGCTTCGCCGATCCGCTCGGCAACCCGCAGGCCGTTCGACAACTGGCGCCGACGGGCATCAACCTGTTCTCGATGGAGCTGATGCCCCGGATTACCCGGGCGCAGAGCATGGACGCGTTGTCGTCGATGGCAACAATCGCCGGCTACAAAGGCGTCCTTCTCGCGGCCACGACTCTACCGCGGATGTTCCCCATGTTGATGACGGCAGCAGGCACCATTTCTCCGGCCCGAGTCTTCATCATGGGCGCGGGCGTCGCCGGACTGCAGGCAATCTCGACGGCTCGTCGTCTCGGCGCGAAGGTCGAAGCGTACGATGTACGGCCGGCGGTGAAGGAACAGGTTCAGAGTCTCGGGGCTCGCTTTGTCGAACTGCCGCTCGAGGCGGCCGACGCCGAGGACAAAGGTGGGTACGCGAAAGCACAGGACGAGTCCTTTTACAGGCGCCAACGCGAAATGATGATGAAGGTCGTTGCGGCCAGCGATGTCGTCATCACGACTGCGCTCATTCCCGGCAAGCGTGCACCGATTCTCGTGACGACGGAAATGGTCGAGGCGATGGCGCCAGGCTCGGTCATCGTTGATCTGGCGGCGGAACGCGGCGGCAATTGCGAACTCACCAGGGCCGATGAGATCGTCGTGCACCATGACGTCACGATTCTGGGACCGTCAAACCCTCCGGCACTGGTGCCCTATCACGCGAGTCAGATGTACTCGAAGAACATCACGACGTTTCTCGCTCACCTGCTTGGTAAGAATGGAGCGGCTCAACCGTCGCTCGCAATCAATCCCGATGACGAGATTACGAGGGAGACGCTGCTCACGCGAGGTGGAGCCGTCGTTCATGAGCGTGTGGGGGCAGCCTGAGCAAGATGTGGATACTTAAGAGCGCCGAAGAGGCGCCAGACCCAATCACCTTTCGCATTCTTCCAGGCAACATCAAGACCATCGGTCGTTCACCCGGTGCCCAGTTCATCGTCGATGCCGCACTCGTTTCGCGTCTGCACTGTAGATTGAGTGCCGGAGCCACGGAACTCCAGGTTGACGATCTGGACAGCACCAACGGCACGTTCGTGAACGGCAATCGCGTGACGCGCTCCAGCCTGAAGGAGGGAGACAGGCTCGGGGTCGGACGCGTAGAGTTGGTAATCAGTCGAGAGTAGAGCGACGGATGAGCGCGGACCTGTCTCGTCAGCCGACGAGAAACGGGTTCGTGCGCTTCTCCATTCCGATCGTCGTTCGCTCACCGTGACCGGGATAGACAACCGTATCGTCGGGAAACGCGAACAAAACATTTCTGATTGAGTTCAGCAAGGTCGCGAGATCTCCTCCCGGCAGATCGACGCGGCCGATCGAGCCGGCGAAAAGCGTGTCGCCGACGAAGAGTGTTCGTTCGCTTTCGTTTTCGTGCCCAATCGCCAGGCACACGCCGCCAGGACAATGCCCGGGAGTGTGATGCACCCAGGCGCCGTACTTGCCAAATCTCCAGGGCCCACGACCGTCGTAGAAGAAGTCGATATCTGGCTGCGTCTCGGCTTCCACTCCGAGCATCTGCCCTTGCTGGCGGACGGCCCGGTAGAGAAACAAATCGTCCTTGTGCAATCCCACCGGCACGTCGAGCGCTCTCTTCGCCGCGCCTACCCCGGTGATGTGGTCGATGTGCGCGTGCGTGAGGAGGATGTATTTCACCGTGAGCCCGTGGCGATCGACCGCGGCGAGCAGTTCGCCGACCTCGTCGCCCGGATCGATGACGACGGCCTCGCCTGTATCCTCGCAGCCGACAACAAAGCCGTTTTTGAAGAAAGGCGGGGCAGCCGCGATCTCGAGAATGGGGCGGTGAGCCATTTGACTAGCCATTTTCGCATTCCTGGTCAAATGGCGAACACTACTTACACGGAAGCCAAACGGGTCCACGACAGTTTTCTGGCCGGCGTGGAGAAGCGATGCCTCATCTGGATGGCCAAGCGACTACCGGCAGCAATCAACTCGGATCACCTGACGGTCCTGGCCGGCGTGGCGATGTTTGCCGCGGGTCTGTGCTACTGGAACGGCTCGCCAGCAGCGCTCCTTCTGTCAATTGTGCTGCTCGCCGTGAACTGGTTTGGCGACAGCCTGGACGGCACGCTCGCCCGCGTTCGTCATCACGAGCGTCCACGGTATGGCTTCTACGTCGACCATGTGCTGGACGCACTGTGCATCCTGTTCATCTTCGCAGGCCTGATACTCGGCAATCACATCAGCCTTGCAATCGGCGGGGGCTTTTTGCTCGCCTACTACCTCCTGACGATCGAAATAGCGCTGGCCACGCACGCGGTTGGGGTTTTCCGGATCTCGTTCTGGAAGTTCGGTCCGACCGAGCTGCGAATCCTTCTCGCGCTCGGATCGCTCCGGCTGATGGACTCCGATTTCGTCCGGATCGCTGGATCGGATTACAGGCTGTTTGATATCGGCGGGGCGATTGGAATCGTCGCGCTCGTCGTGACATTCATCGTCGCGGCGGTGCGCAATGCACATACGCTCTACCGCGCCGAACCGCTGCCCGAACGATCGACAGACAACTCCAGGCCGATCCACAGCCTGTGCGCACAGCTCTCGAAGTAACTGCGCTATGATCGCAGGATGATCCTCGCCGCCGTCGACGACCTTCTTTTCAGCTCGAAGATTCGCACGACCGCGAAGCAGGCCGGCGTGGAGTTGCGTTTCGCGCGAACGCCTCCGGAGATCCTCGAGCAGACCCGCACGCTTCGGCCGTCGCTGGTAATCTTCGACCTCAACAGCGCGAAGGCCGATCCGATTCAGACCATTACGACGTTGAAGCAGGACCCCGAGTTGTCAACGACACGCACACTCGGCTTTGTTTCGCACGTGCACACGGACCTGATCGAGCAGGCACGTCGAGCGGGACTCGACGACGTGATGGCCAGGTCGGCGTTTGCTACCCGGCTGGCTGAAATCCTCCTCGCAGCGAGCCCATCCCGCACCTGATTACCATCGACGCGGTTCGGACGGCGGCGCGGAGGCTGGAAGGGCGTGTTCTTCGAACGCCGCTCAGGCGATCCGATTGGTTGTCGAACCTGACCGGCGGTGACGTCTTCCTCAAGCTCGAAACACTGCAGCCGACGTATTCGTTCAAGATTCGTGGCGCGCTGAACGCGGTGCTCGCCCTCGTCGAGCAGCAACACGAGAGACCCCGGCTCGTTACTGCGTCCGCGGGAAACCACGGACAGGCGCTCGCGTATGCCGCGGGAATGGCTGGTCTGCAATTAACGGTCTACGTTCCGGAAACAGCGCCACGAGCGAAGAAGGACTCGATTCGACGAATGGGCGCCGAGCTGATTGGCTGTGCCGATTACGACGAGGCGGAATTGCGCGCGAAACAACATGCGGCGACAGGATCGGCGTCGTTTATCTCGCCCTACTGGCACGCAGACGTGATCGCCGGCGCCGGAACAATCGGATTAGAAATCGCTGAGCAAGATCCCGCAATCGATACGGTCGTCGCTCCCGTTGGCGGCGGCGGACTGGTGAGCGGCATCGCGATCGCAATCAAAGGATCAGGGCACGGCGCAGCAATCGTCGGGGTCGAGGTCGAGGCTTCGTGTCCGTTCCATCAAGGACTTGCCGCCGGCCGCATCGTTCACATCAACGTCGGGCGCACGCTCGCAGACGGCCTCAGCGGAAACCTCGATCCGGACACCGTCACATTCGACATCGTTCGGACGATGGTCGATCGGATGACGCTGGTGACCGAAGATCACCTACGCGATGCCATTCTTGGAGTGCTGCGAGAAGAGCGACTCGTGGCCGAAGCGGCAGGGGCGACTGGAGTGGCGGCGCTTCTGAGAGATCAACGGCAGATTCAAGGGCGCAGAACGGCTGTCGTGCTGTCGGGCGCGAACATCGACTCCGAAGTGTTGGCCTCGCTCATCTGAAAATCCACCACGCGACGCCCGCGACGGCAACGATCGCGGCGGCGGCCACCCACCATGTCGCCGAGCTGCCAGGATCATCCTCGATTGGAAGCAGCTCGGATGGGCCCGTCATCCCCGATCGGACATCCAGAATCGCACCGATACCGCGTAGTTCGGCGGAAAATGATGCCGCGCTCTGCGGCCGATTGTCGATCTCCTTCGACATCGCTTTCGTTATGAGCGCGTCGAGATCCGCGAGAGACGTCGACAATGCGTGCGGGGCCGGAATCCTGGCGGCGGCGATGTTCACCGCCGTGTCCGCGGCAGTCGCCGCGGCAAACGGATTACGGCCGGTCAGCATCTCGTACGCGATGACGCCGAGCGAAAAAATATCCGTGCGCGCGTCGACCGAACCTCCGATCACCTGCTCGGGCGACATGTAGCTGACGACGGACACGGACTCCGGGCCGAGAGACTGAGGAGCGCGGGCAGCCTCGGTGCGGATTCGCCCCCCGGCCGTCCAGCGCGACATGCCGAATTCGAGGAGCTTCGCACTGCCTTTGTGGGTGACGATGACCGTATCGGGGCGCAGGTCGCCGTGGAGCAGACCAAAGCCATGCGCTTCCGCCAGCGCGTCGGCGATCTGAACGGCGAGTTCGACCACGCGGCGCGGATTGACCGATCGTCCTCCGCATTCCTGGCGGAGCGTAATGCCGGATGCGAACTCGTAGGCCAGGTAGCAGTCCCCTTCGTACTCCCCGGCATCAAACAGGGTCGCAATGTTGGGATGCGAGAGCGCCATCACGCCACGTGCCTGCTCGAGAAAGGCGGCGCGCGCCGTCGCGTCAGGAAACATCTCGGCAGAGATGAACTTCAGTGCGACCGTTCGTCCGACCTTGGTGTCGCGCGCCCGAAACAACTCTCCGGTGGCGCTTTCGCCCAGTCGCTCGAGAACGTTGTAGTGCGCGATCGCGGTCACGTTGATTTCCGTGTCTTTCCGTGTTCTTCCGTGGCCTTTAACGCTTTGGCGGACGAGATGGCCGCAGCTCGACTCGGCTTGGGAGACTTCGGGCAGGATGTCGGATCAGATCGATCACGACCTCGGCGACATCCTCCGGCGCGAGTTTCCAGTCGTCGGCAGGGCCGCTCGGCGACTCCCCCCGCCCGAAGCCTGTCGAGACTGAACCGGGCATGACATAGCTGACGCGGATATTATCGTGACGGACCTCTTGCATCAGCGCTTCACTGAACGCATTCACGGCCGCCTTTGACGCGCAGTAGGCCGCACCGGATGGAAATGGATTGTTTCCGGCGAGACTGCTGATGTTGATAATCCAACCGCCGCCGCGTTGCTTCAGGTGCGGGATGGCGGCGTGACAGCAAAAGAACATTCCACTCAGGTTCGTTTCAATGACGTCATGCCACGACGCTACATCGGTGTCGGCCACGCTGCGGAATATGCCGACGCCGGCATTATTCACCAGGATGTCGAGGCCACCGAATTGCTGGACGGCAGCCTCAATCGCATGCGCCGCGTCATCGGCGTCTCGAACGTCGGCGACGGATGCATGAATTCGATCAGCGCGGCTTCCATCCCGGCGTGAGAGCTGCGTGCGCGCGTCGTCGAGCTTCGCTGACGTGCGGCCGGTGATTGACACCCGCGCCCCGGCGTCGAGCAGCGCGGCAGCTGTTGCCATCCCGATTCCGCGCGAGCCTCCCGTCACCAGGGCAACCCGTCCGGTCAGATCAGGTGTTTGGGAATCGGTCGGCATGGCTCTAGTTACTTATCCGGGGGCTTCGCCCCCCGCGGCGCGCCCACGCCTTCGCTCGCGGGGCGCTTCCGCCTCCGCTAAGGCTTCGGCGAGACCCGCCGTAGCGCCCCCAAAGGGCGCGATGGCGGGCCGCTCCGGCGGGCGCGCCCGTGGCGCGCCTACAGTTTTGAAGCAGTTCTAGGATAATCGAATCGGTCACATGCCACCTCAGACGTCTTTTATTGCAATCATCGGCGCCGGAAGTCTGGGCGGAACGCTGGCGCACACGCTGGCGCTTGGCGATCGCGTCGGCGAAATCCGGCTGATCGATTCAGCGGAACTGATTGCACAGGGTAAGGCGCTGGACATTCGCCAATCGTCGCCGGTCGATGGATTTACAACTCTCGTAGGAGCATCGGGAGCGCTCGCGGCCGTGGCGGGCGCACTTGCGATTGTCGTCGCCGATCCGGCGGCAGGCACCGGTGAGTACGCCGGAGAAGAAGGGCTCGCACTGTTGCGTCGCATCAATGCGGTTGAATCGGCCGCAGCAATCGTCTGCGCGGGGGCTTCGCAGCGCGAGTTGATGACACGCGCTATCAGCGAGCTTCACATTTCACCATCCCGGATCGTCGGATCTGCCCCGCTGGCGCTCGAATCGGCGCTTCGCGCGCTCGTCGGTTTGTCTCTCGATTCGTCAGGTGTGCCGATTGCGCTGAGTGTCTTTGGCGTTCCGCCCCGCGACGCCGTCGTCGCGTGGGAGGAAGCGTCGGTGTCCGGCCAGCCCCTCTCCGCCCACGTTCCCGCTCACGTCATCGCCGGGCTGAATTCACGCATACCGGGACTCTGGCCTCCCGGCGTCTACTCTCTTGCTTCGGCGGCTACCCGCGTCGTCGAGGCACTCGTCACCGATTCGCGTCAGCGACACTCGTGCTTCGTCGCCGTTGGCCAGGGACGGGTCGCGTCGATGCCCGTAGAACTCGGACCGGACGGTGTGCGTCGCGTGATCGAGCCTGTGCTGACACGACAGGAGAGGACGAGGCTGGAGAATGGATTGGGTAATTTCTGATTGCTGAATTCTGATTGCTGATTGAAAGTCCCGAGCCCTCAATCAGCAATCAGCAATCGAAAGTCAGAATTTTCAGTGCGTTGATTCACGCGCATGCAGAGTGAGTCCACCGGCGAACTCGCCGAGGTGCTGACGCAGAATCAAACGGCCACGATGCAGACGCGACTTCAGTGTCTGAGGCTTCACACGGAGAATCGCGCTGGCCTCTTCGGTCGAGAGTCCCTGGATATCGCGCAGAATGACGGGCACGCGATACACCTGCGGCAGGTGCGTCAGCGCTTTGATGAGACGATCGCGCAGTTGCGCCCGCATCACCTGATCGTCCGCCAGCGCCGACCAGTCCGCTGGATCCTGGGCTGACGTTTCGGTTGATTCGTCCTGGCGTGGAACTTCGTAAGGGCGGCTGAAGCGCCCGTTCCGCAGCCGCGACATCGCCGTGTTGAACGTAATCCTGTAAATCCAGGACGAGAGCGCCGCGTCGCCGCGGAACGCGTCAATCTTCCTGTGCACTTTCATTAAGACGTCCTGGGTTACCTCTTCGGCATCTTCCCAGTTCTTGAGATAGCGGAACGCAAGCTGGTGGATTCGCGGTCCGTAGGTCGAGGCGAGATCGCTGACGGCCGTGCTGTCCCCCGCTTGCATCCGGCCGATCAGTTCCTGCTCCGCCGGCTGACGCATCTGGGGCCTCCGTAACGACCAAAACACCCGAGACTTGTCAGTTATTCCGTTTCTGAAATCGATCCTGCAAATCTTTACAGTACAGCTTGTTACAGACCCGCTCTCGCCCGGACTTGAACGGTCGGACTCGTGACGATCCGGTCGAAAACGGCCGCGAACGCGTCCGTGACGGCCGGTATGACCGATGCGGTCGCAATCTGCCGGCCGGTCAGTTCTGCCAACGAGGTCACCCCCTTATCCGGGATGCCACAAGGAACAATGAGACTGAAATGCTCGAGCTTCGTGGTGACGTTCAGCGCAAATCCATGGCTTGTTGTCCAGCGCGCAATGCGGACGCCGATCGCCGCGAGCTTCTTGTCGCCCACCCAGATGCCGGTCAATCCAGCCGTCCGCTTCGCCGCAATACCAAATCGGGCGACCGCTTGAATCAATACCTCTTCAAGGTCGCGCACGTAGCGGTGGACGTCGCACCGGTCCGGCCGAAGGTCGATGATGGGGTATCCGACGAGCTGGCCGGGTCCGTGGTAGGTCACGTCTCCACCCCGGCCAGACTCGAATACCTCGACCCGTTCCTTTTCGAGTGTCTCTGCGGTCGCGACGATGTGGCTTCGATCGTCGCGCGTTTTCACGCCCAGTGTGATGACCGGGGGATGCTCGAGGAGGAGAAGTTGGTCAGGGATGGCGTCGTTTCTCCGCTGTTCGACGAGACGCTTCTGCAGATCGACGCCAGCGGCGTAGGGAACTGTTCCGAGCCAATGGACTTCAAGCGAACGCGACAAGTGTCACCGTCAGAGAATGCGGAATTCTCAACATCCCGCATTCAACATTCATTACAACCATGCTTCATCGAAGTTCTCGAGACGTTCCTTCACGAACGCGAGGAAACGCCCGGCGTCCGCGCCATCCACGAGACGGTGATCGTGCCCGAGGGTGATATGGCACATCGGCCTGATCGCGATCGCATCGTCGATGACTATGGCTCGCTTCTCGATCGTGCCAACCCCGAGGATGGCGACCTGTGGCTGGTTGATCAGCGGAAGGCCATAGAGCGCGCCAAAGATTCCCGGGTTCGTGATCGTGAACGTCCCCGCCTGCACTTCTTCGGGATTCAACTTCTTGCTGCGCGCACGGTTCGCGAGATCGTTGATCGCGCGTGTCAACCCGAGCAGGCTTTTCTCGTCTGCGTTCCTGATCACCGGCACAATCAGCCCGTTCTCGAGTGCGACCGCAATGCCGAGGTTGACATCTTTTTTGTAGACGATGTTGTCGCCGTCGAGCGAGGCATTGACGATCGGGAATTCACGCAGCGCATCGATCGCCGCTTTTGCTATGAATGCGGTAAACGTCAGTTTGGCGCCGCCTGCTTCGTAATCGGCCTTCTTTTTGTCGCGGAGCATCGAAACCCGCGCGAAGTTCACTTCGTAGACCGAATAAACGTGCGGCGAGGTATGCGCGCTGAGCACCATGTGCTCGGCGATCTTCTTGCGCATCACGCTCATGGGGACGACGCGAATGTTCTCGCCTGGCTTGAATGTCGGGCCAGCAGGCGCTGGCGGAGCCGCCGGCGTTTCGGGCGGATGCTCGGTTTTCTTCGCCGGCTGATCCGGCGGCTTGCCCAACTGGATGTAGCCGAGGATGTCCTGCTTGGTCACCCGTCCGCTCAGTCCTGTGCCTTGAACCTGACTGAGATCGACGTTGTGTTCCTGGGCGATCTTGCGCACGAGCGGAGAGCTCTTCTGGCGACGCGCGTCCTCGTTCGTTTGCGAGTCGCTCTCCTTCTCAGGCTCGTCGTCGACTTCCCATTCGCTCCGCTTGACGGTCTTTTCCGGCTGTCCGACGGCGGCTTCAGGAAGCGCGCCAGCGGGAGGCGTGTCCGAGGCAGTTTTCACGTCAGCCGCCGTCCCAATCGTGGCGACGACGCTGTTGACTGGAACGGTCTCCCCTTCTTTGACCTTGATCTCGGTCAGGACGCCCGCAGCCGGTGACGGAATCTCCGCGTCGACCTTATCGGTGGAGATCTCGAAGAGCGGCTCGTCGCGATCGATGGTGTCGCCGACTTTCTTGATCCATCGAACGATCGTGCCTTCGGCAATCGACTCGCCCATCTGGGGCATCACAACGTTGGTCATGATGTGCCTATTGTAGAGCGGGCTCTTTCGACCCCGCTAACGCCGGCCCTAGGCATGGATTGGCGCACCATGCGCCGCGTGGGCCGCCTCACCCACGGCTTCCGACATCGTTGGATGTGCGTGGATCGTGCGGATCAGCTCCTCGACGGTGCACTCGAGCCGCAGCGCAAGCGTGGCCTCAGCAACGAGCTCCGTCGACCGTGGACCGATCATGTGAACGCCGAGAATCTCGTCGTACTTTTTGTCGAACACAATCTTGACGAATCCTTCGACCTCACCGGCAATGCGCGCACGACCGAGAATACCGAACTTGAAAGAACCGGTCTTGACATCGTAGCCGCGCGCCTGCGCTTCCTTTTCAGTAAGACCGACGCTGCCGATCTCTGGATCGCAATATGTGCACGCGGGAACCTGGTCGTAGTTGATAGATCCCGGCGCCTCCCACGCGATCCGTTCAGCGAGGGCGATACCTTCGGCTGAGGACAGATGCGCGAGCTGCGGGTGGCCCGGTTTGTCGAACGTGATGACATCGCCGATCGCGGAAACCCCGGGCAGATTGGTGCGGAAGTCGGCGCCGACGTGGATGTAGCCGCGTTCCAGCCGCAGACCCGCTTCCTCGGCGCCGAGGCCCGATGTAACGGGGCCGCGTCCGGTCGCGACGAGCAGGTACTCGGCATTCAACTTGATGCTTTTTCCATCCGGCGTCTGGGCCTCGAGATCGACGCCGGCCGCACCTGCCTTGGCGCTCGTGACGCGCGTGTCGGTCAACACTTTGATGCCCTGCTTCTTGAACGATCGCTCCAACTCCGCCGAGATCGCTTCGTCTTCAACGGGAACGATGCGCGGAAGCAGCTCGATCAACGTCACCTCGCTTCCAAAGCGGCGAAAGATGGAACCGAACTCGACGCCGACGGCACCGGTCCCCAGGATTGCAATCGACTTGGGAATCGCCTTCAATCCGATCGCTTCGTCACTCGTGATGATCCGCTTGCGATCGATCTCGACTCCCGGAACGCTTCGCGGCTGCGATCCCGTCGCGACGATGATTTCCTTGCGCGCCGCGAGCGTCTGCTTCTCTCCCTCGGTGATCTCAACCGTCCCTTTACCCACCAGCCGGCCGCTGCCTTTGATCCAATCGATCTTGTTCTTCTTGAACAGAAATGCGACCCCGTCGGTCAAGCCTCTGACGATGCGATCCTTTCGCGACTGCACCTGGTTCATGTCGAGGCGGATCGTGGCGTTGCCAAGCGTGAGACCCCACTCGTTCCAGTCTTGAGCAATCTTCAACGAGTGCGCGTGCTCGAGCAGCGCCTTCGTGGGAATGCAGCCCCAGTTCAGACAGGTGCCGCCGAGGACCGGCGCCCGCTCGACCACTGCCGTTCGCAACCCAAGCTGTGCCGCGCGAATCGCGGCGACGTATCCGCCCGTACCCGAACCAATCACTACAACGTCGTATTCGTTCGCCATTTACCTGTCTTTCTTCCTGATGGTCGAGAGGGGCACAAAGGAAACGGATGCCGTTGAGGCCGGCGGCGCCGCGGGTTCCGGCTCGGAGGGCTCGGGATCCAGGCGTGAGACTTGGGACCGCAGGCGTGTGTATTCGTACCTGAGATCCCAGTAGGACTGGGTCAACCCGTCCAGACGCCTGGAGGCGCGGCGCGCGATGGCCAGCGCCACCAGCGCAACGAGCAGCCCCGTACCTGCAACAACCCACGCGAGCACAACGACTTAAATTACAAAGAAAATGCGGCAGCGACAAGCGGCAATGCTGCACTCCTCAGCGAGAGGGGACGCGAAATCGCGCTACAATCGGTGATCCTCGGCCATGGCCGCCGCAAAAACGATTCTGATCTGCGACGACGATCAGGGAATGCGCGACACGCTGGGCGCCATTCTCAAGCGCGATTATCGCGTGTTGACGGTGTCGAGCGGGGAAGCTGCGCTGACGCTGCTGAAGCAGGAAGACATCGACCTGATTCTGCTCGACGTCCGGCTTCCCGGCATCAGCGGCTTCGATGTCCTTCGCATCGTCAAGGAGAACTACAGCCTCGTCGAATGCATCATGATCTCGGCGATCAACGAGGTCGAGACCGCGGTGCAGGCGATGAAGCATG
>DASTVZ010000217.1:0-69916 GCA_035758845.1 Vicinamibacterales bacterium | reverse complement strand
CGCGCTTTGCAGCAGGTCGTGCAACGCGTCGTCGTCAATCAGGGCCAGCCGGACAAGCACCGACGGATAACCTTCATAGTGTGGTTTCAGGTAGTAGGTCCGAGGATCGTCAGCGATCAGGGCGTCGCGGTCTTCGAAATCGAGCCGCACGACCAGCGTGTTGGCCTCAGCGGACGAGTGAGAGGCGATGCAGGCCAACCACTTGCCGCCGACTTTCAGTGCCGGCTGGCCGTACATCGTGCTCTCTTCGACATCCGGCAGCGTCCGCCCGATTGCCCGCACGACATCAAAGGGGTCACGTCGACGAGGCACAGTGCCGATATCCTATCGCCGACGCGTCAGGTTGTGCCAACATTGAACTTGAGTGTTGCTGCTGATGCCCGTTTGCGTGACGTCGAGATCTCGCGCTTTTGCCGCACGCCTGTGTCTTGGGTTGGCGTACGCCGCCCTCGTCACTGCCGGTTGCGGCGGAGCACCGACGGCGCCCGACGCCGTTACGCCTTCAACCTTGCTCACCACCCCGACCAGCGTCGTCGTCGAGGGCAAGACGCTGACGCTTGGCGCGGCGCTCTGGCGCGACTTCATGCCACTCGTTGCACCGCATGATGGCAGTGCGATGATCTCCGTGATACGCGTGCAGACCGAAGACGGCTCGGCGGTACCGGCGGCGATCACGGCCGACACGGTGTGGCTCGTCAGGAGCACGGACGTCTGGTCGGGTATCCCCCGCGAGGAGCGCGCCCGCGACGCCGGCGCATCCAGTTTCGAGATCGTCGCGCGAGACGGACCGAAGTGGGACGTCGGTGCGGCGGTCGATGTGATCGTCCAATTGCGCACGCGTGGTGGAGTGGTGCGGTTGCGACGACCGAACCAGGTCGTCCAGGCGACGTTCTAAGGCGCAGCCGCGTGTGCGGCCGGCGGAAGATCGACATGGTCAAAGGACTTGCAACCGTCATCTACCACGTCTCGGATGTCGATCGCGCAAAGGCGTGGTACGCGCGCGCATTTCAACAGCAGCCATATTTCGACGAGCCTTTCTACGTCGGGTTCAACATCGCGGGGTACGAGCTCGGACTGGACCCGAATCCCGACGGTGGCTCTCCGGGTCGCGGAGGGAGCGTGGCGTACTGGCGCGTTGAAGACATCGAGCGCGCCATCGCCCATTTCGCCGACGCCGGTGCCGCCGTCGCCTCGCCGGCGCAGGACGTGGGCGGCGGGATCAAGGTCGCAACCGTCACGGATCCGTTCGGCAATCTGATCGGATTGATCGAGAATCCGAACTTCGCACTACCCGGTTAGAGGTAGCAGCGGTTCTCCGAGGGAGCAGAGTATTCCTCACCACAACTCTGTTACCTTCAACAAATGACTCAACGAGTCGACTACGAACGCCTTGCCTCCTCGTACAACTCGCGCTACGAGCGAAACACCTACACTGGCGTCGAGCAGGCGCTTGCGTCGTTTGTAAGAGGCGCCGGTGGAGTGCATCACCGTGTCCTCGAGATCGGATGCGGCACCGGACACTGGGTGCAGAGGCTGCGAGCGTCGAAGGTGATCGCATTTGGCCTCGATTTCTCGGCGGGTATGCTGCAGATCGCGCGCAGCTCCCTATCGGGCTGCGTGGCGCGGGGTCGTGCGGATTCATTGCCGTTCGGCAGCGCGAGCTGCGATCGCGTGTTCTGTGTGAACGCCTTGCATCACTTCCCGGATCAGGCCGCGTTTCTCATCGAGGCGAGGCGCGTGCTGCGTTCCGGGGGCGGCATCCTGACTGCTGGTCTCGACCCGCACAACGGACGGGACCAATGGTGGGTGTATGACTACTTTCCGGGGGCACTGACCGAAGATCGGAAGCGCTATCTTCCGACGGGTCGCATTCGCGAACTCATGACCGCCGCGGGCTTCTGTCGATGTGAGACTCGGATGATTCAACACCTGCCGCGCGAGATGACGATCGGCGAAGCACGATCCGGCGGGTTCCTGGATCGGAGGAGCGCCTCACAGCTTCTGGTCATCAGCGATGCCGAGTACGATGCCGGGATGAAGCGGATCGAAGCCGCTGAAACAACCGGCGAGACGTCAAAGATTATCCGTTCCGATCTACGGATCTACGCGACGACGGGATGGATTGGAGACGAGATCAGCGGGTAACATCGATTTCAGTCGGAGGTGCGACATGTTCGGCGGCAGAACCTGGGACGATTGGATTGCTCAGTATGCCGGCAGCCATCAGCATCCTGTCAATCGCTTCTGCCACACGATTGGGATTCCGCTGATTGCGCTTTCACTTCCGCTGTTCGTGGTTGCGCTGCTTGTTCGTGCCTGGTGGCCCGTACCGGTGACGTTGTTTATCGTCGGATGGATCCTTCAATTCGTTGGCCACGCATTCGAACGAAAGCCCCCTGAGTTTTTTCACGATTGGCGCTTTCTGTTCGTCGGCCTCCGCTGGTGGTTGGCCAAGGTCCGTGGCAAGGAAGGCAACCTGCCGAGGTAACTGAAAACATCAGGCTAACGAGATGATCATGAAGTGTGTTCTTGCGGCGGTAATAGGTGCCTTGATTCCGGTCACGGGAGCGATCAATCAAGCGACGAAGGGTCCGAAACCAGTCGCGATTTTTGACGGCAAGACCTTTACTGGTTGGGAAGGGAACCTTACCATCTTCCGCATCGAGGGTGGCGCGATCGTCGGAGGTTCTCTGAAAGACAAGATCGTTCGCAACGAGTTCCTGTGCACGACCCGCGTCTACGACGATTTCGAGCTTCGTCTGAAGTTCAAGCTCCTCGGCGGCGACACCGCGAATGCAGGCGTGCAGTTCCGCACGAAACGTATTCCCGACAACCACGAAGTGTCAGGCTACCAGGCCGACATGGGAGCGGGTTGGTGGGGTGCGCTCTATGACGAGTCGCGCCGCAACAAAGTCCTGATCGGGCCAGATCAAGAGAAGATGAAAGAGGTGGTCAAACCGTCGGAGTGGAACGACTACATGATTCGGGCCGAGGGACGGCGCATCCAGTTGTGGATTAACGGGGTCCAGACAGTGGACTACGTCGAGAATGATCCGTCGATCGAATCCCGAGGCGTTATCTGCCCGCAGATCCACGCGGGCCCGCCGGGCGAAGCGTGGTACAAGGACATTACGATTCTTGATCTGACAAAGTGATTCCGCAGCGTGCGGGCTTTGCGGCCTCTGCTGCGCGAAGATCTCGCGAAGTCAACGACGCACTGCGACCGCTTCCGCGGTGAGTTCTTCGTCAGGCTCCGGGAGTGCGATCGCGGATCCACCAAGCGGATGCCGCGGATGGAGTCGTGCGCCGACGAGCGCATCCGGCGCACCGTCCGGGTCAGTGTCGTCGAAGATCGAGTAAACGCGTGGAATATTCATGCGCTGACGAGTCAGACCCGCCGCCCGTTCGCGGAACGCGCGCATCACGTGGCCGAGAATCTTCTCGAGTTCGTCGATTTTCCGATTGGCCTGATCCATCGCCCGATCCTACGCCTTATTGGGCCGTTCACATAGTCCGCTGTACTATGTCGCCCCATGCCAGAAGCCCACGTTCCAAAGCTCGAAGACGACGACAAACCGCATCCGCCGGCGGACAGAGGAACGCGTCCCGCGCGGGGCAAGTCGCTGCTCAAAATAGCACTCGAAGTTGCGCTGATTAGTGTCGGTGTGTTTCTCGGCCTGGCGGGTGAACAGTGGCGCGAGGATCGTCGCCATCACGAACTTGCAGAGTCCACGTTGCGTCGTTTCCGATCGGAGATAGAGGAGAACCGCAAAGCGGTCAGCGATGTTCGCGATTACCACGCGACCCTCTTGAAGCAACTCCAGGCCTATCTCTCGAAGGACCGCAAGTCCAGAAATACCGCCGACGTCAGGATTGAAGGGCTTCGGTTCGTTACGTTCGACCAGACCGCATGGGACCTGGCGATGACGACGCAGGCGCTCACCTATGTGGATCCTGACCTGGCTTTCGCACTCTCTCACGCGTACAACGCCCAGAAGGTCTTCAATGAATTCACGCGCGGGATGACTCAGGCCATGTATCTCATCCCAATCAAGGACAACTTCGACGCCTTCGCGCAGGCGGCGGAGGTGTACTACGGCGATGCGGTCTTCATGGAGCCGAAGCTCCTCGCCGAGTACGACGATCTTATCCGGCAGATCGATCGAGCGCTCGGCGACTAGCCCGATGCCGAGCGATCGCACTGGAGCTGGCCATGACCACGCGAGCTGGTCGCGTCGGCTCGTCTTCATTGCCATCGTCACACTCGCGGCTCTCGTTCTGGTTTACGTCGCGCGCCTCATCGATCGGCACACGATTCAAGTTGTCTCGAGCCAACGACTGTTGCCGCGCTGGGACCTCGCCACGCACCTGAATCATGGTTGGGAGGACTACCACCTGCTCGTGACCGGCCGGATCCATCGGCTGCTCTGGGATCTGTGGCTTCAGGGTTACTGGCCGCCGGTACTTTCCATTTACCAGATTCCGTTCTATCTCTCGCTGGGAGGACAAATCGAATCAGGCTTGCGCAGCGCGATCGCGGCGTTCGTGCTCACCGGGATATTGGGATGTGCATTGATGTGGCGGCAGTGGAGAGAAGCGGCAGCACTGCCTGCAGCGATTTTTCTCGGGCTGATCGTGTCCTCCCCCTATCTACTCGCCTATGCCTCGGTGACGATGACGGAGACCGTGGGCGCGGCGACCCAACTCGCGGTGCTTCTTGCCTACGTTGCCCATCGTCAAAATCCTTCGCCGGCCGCTGCGCGCGGCTTTGCTGTCTCGCTGACGGTGCTGTTCTTTACCAAGTACAACTACTTCTTTCTTCTCATCGCGCCGCTGGTGCTCTACGAGTGGCTCGACCGGCCACTCGGACCGAATCAAAGCCGGCGGGCGGATCTCCAGCGAGGGATGCGGTTTGCGCTGTCGTCCCCGACCGTCTGGTTACTCGTGGCGTATCTCGCAGGCTTGCTGGTCGTGATGCGTACTGGCGGGTTCGAGTTTCATCTGGCGGGGCAGCGGGTTTCAGTTCATACGGTCGGCAACAGCGGTCACGTCGTGCTGTATCTGCTTCTGGCGCGCCTGTGGTACCTCCATCATCAGCAGAGAATCGCGTGGGATCGGCTAGTCGCCGCCGATCCACGCGTGCGTCCGCTTCTCGTGTGGTTCGCACTTCCGATTGTCATCTGGTTCGCCTCACCCTACCCCAACCACATTCGTGACTTCTTCAATCTTGTCATCAACCGTCCACTCGGCGAGGCATCGATTGGCGGCGGCGCACTGATCTATTTCGACGCGCTCCGTCATGACTATTTCTACAGTGCATGGGTCCTCATCGGCGTCGTCGGTGTGTTCGCGATGGCTGCGGTGCAATATCGCCGTCAACCGCCGCTGATGAAATGGCTGATACTTGCAATCCCCTTGCAGTTGGCCGTCATCGCGATCCATCAGACACGCTTTCCGCGATTCCTGCTGCTGACGATCGTTCTTCTTTGCGTGGCTGCGGCGTGCGAAACCGGGCGATGGTTTGCCGGGTCGAACTGGCGGCGGATCGCCGGAACAGTTCTCGCCCCGGCGGTGCTGGGTGTCGGTGTGTTTGTGTCGAAGACGATCGTCACCGAAGAACGCTTCCGGACCATCGCCTTCGAGAACTACACCGACAATCCAACCTTGCGCGCTGCCTTCGATTCGATTCGAGCCGAGTTGAAACCGGAAGATCGATTGGCGATCGTCGGCCACAGCAACGAACTGTCGCCGGCGCTGTTTCGGTGGGAATTAGGTCCGCCGTCCGGATTTCCTTGCTCGCCGTTTGAGATCGGTGGCGCGAGAGGCATCGACCTTGGCGCCGCAACCAAGGTCTTACTGCTGATGCCGATAGGATCCGAACCGCCGATCCTGGACATCACCAGCTATTACCTGGCGCAGCGCCAGGCCGTGCTCGACGAAGTCGATCGGGGTGAACTGAAGATCGAGCGTGAGATTCCGGTACCCGACCGGCATCTTTCCGTGCGACTGTACCGTCGCACTTCTGCACCGAGCGCACCGGCATCTTGTGAGTAAACGCCGCTAGTCCATCCGCAACGCGACGACCGGATCGACGCGCGCGGCACGATAGGCGGGAACGTAGGCCGCGAGGATCGCGGTCGCGACGACGGTCGAGATCGTCGCAGCAACGACGGCCGGTTCGATCGGTGCGACGCCGTAAAGCAGTTGCGCGAAAGTGCGGACGAACGCGTACGAAAGAGGCAGCCCGAAGGCGAGACCAACGGCAATCACCCCGACGCTGCGGCCGACAACCATTGCGCGAAGCGATCGCGGCGTCGCGCCAAGGGCGAGACGGATTCCTAATTCTCGCCGGCCTCGGACGACCGCGGCAGCGAGCACACCGTAGAGACCGACGATCAACAACGCCAGTGCGATCGCAGAAAAGGTCGATCCGAGCCATGCGAGAAGGCGCTCTTGACTCAGCGCCAGGCCTGCTTCTTCATCGAACGTCCACACGCGATCGATGAACAACGTCGGATCGAACGCGCCCACCTGCTGCGCGATCTGCTCACGAGTGAAAGGCTGCCCTGGGCGCGAGCGAAGCACGATGCTCAAGTCAATCGGTTCGAGCGCGCCGGTCACTGTGCTCTCTTTCGCGTAGCCGCCCGAAATCTGGGCCAGCGGGAAGAAGATCGCATCGGGAGCGGCGCGGCGCAGATCTTCAGTCCGCAGATCGCGGACGACCCCGACAATCGTGATGTCGAATTCCGATCGCTCGGCCCACGAGACGTGTCGCCCGATGGGATTCGCCTTTCCAAAGGCGCGAGCCGCCAGGGTCTCATTCACGATCGCGACGCGCGGTGCGGCTGCTGAATCGGCCGTCGTGAAATCGCGTCCGTTGACCATTGCCAACCCCATGGCGGGGAAGAATCCTGGAGTCACGTAGTCATTACTGACGATCCAAAGCTTCTCGAGCGGTGGGGCTCCGCGCGGTGGCGGTGGCGGCGGTGGTCCCCACGGCATTGGCTGTGATTTCGGAACCGTCGTCATCCCTTCCACCCGCAACGGACCTCGACGGATGGTTGCGAGCGGGCGTCCAGTCGACAGACCTGCAGCTTCGATTCCGGGCAACTCGGTGAGATGAGTGCGGAGGTTGGCTTGAAAGTCGCCGAACGCGGCCAGCGTTGACGGCATGGTGTCCACTTGCAGATCGGCAAACCAGATCCGCTCCGGTGCTGTCAGTGCAATGCCTGCCTTCAATTCGTGGATCGTCTTGACGAGAACGCCGGCCGAGGTCAAAAGAACCGTCCCCAGCGCAACCTGTCCGGGAATCAACCACCACAGTCCGGACGACCGGAAAACTCTGTTCAGCCCAGTATTTCCCGATCGCAGGATCCCGAGCGGGTCGACCTTCGACCATCGCAATGCCGGCAGCGCTCCAATCAACAGTCCAGTGGTCAGAGATACAGCAATGGTGAAGAACAGGACGCGCGCATCGAAGCTGACATCGAGATCGCTTGGCGTCAGTCGCGTGCCCAATAGCGACGCCAGCGTCCGGGCGATCAAGACTCCCAACGTTCCACCCGCAACTCCAGCGAGCGTCACGAGAAGCAGGTGCTCGGCGAGGAGCTGCCGCAGCAGACGAAGACGTCCCGCGCCAAGCGACGCTCGAATCGCCAGTTCTCTCTGGCGATCGTGAACCTGGGCGCCTAGCAGGATCGAGACGTTGAGGCAGCCGACGAGAAGAATGAGCAAGACGAACAGCGAGACGAGTTTCAGCGGTGACGAACCAGCGGCCGTCCCAGCCCACGTGTTCCATTCGTGTCCGCGAGGAATCAGCTCGACGACCGGGACGTCACGTTGCCCGATAGCGCGCCAGCGCGCCGCTAACGCGTCCCGAACAACGCCGACCGAATCCCGATGTTCAAGGATTCCGTCCATCCCGAGCCAGGCGGATCCCGGGCCAAGCATCGCGGGGTTGTTCTCGATCAGCGGCCCGTGTGTCAACGGTGCCCACAAATCGGGAGCGAAGCCAATCTGAGTTCCCGCGAAGCCGTCGGGTGCGATACCGGCGACGGTAAAGGATGCGTGGTGCAGTTTGATGGTGCTGCCGATGACGGTCGGATCGGCGGCGAAGTAATCTCGCCAGAATGCATAACTGAGAACAACAACCGGCGCACGGCCCGGCAGATCGTCGTTCGATTCGAGGAGCCGCCCGCGGGCGCCTGGCCGCACACCGAGTGCCTCGAAGTAATTGGCCGTGACCAGTTGGATGACCACTCGACGCTTTGCGTTTCGGTGGGTCATCAACGTGCTCGTCGTGCCGCCGGCGACCAGCGCGCGCAATCCGGGCGTGTCACGAGTCGCAAGGTACTCGGGGTAGGTGAACGAGCCGCCCCCTTTCTCCTCGATTGAGACCAACCGGTCGGCATTCGCGATCGGGAGCTTCTTCAGCAGGGTGGCGTTCAACACGGAGAACATGGCCGTGTTAGCGGCCACGCCGATCGCGAGTGTGAGGATCACTGCAACCGACGTCAGCGGACTCCTCGCACAAAAACGCGCCGCCGATCGGAGATCTGCCCCTAGGCCGTCGCGCCGGCGCATCATGTTCCCGACTGCCAGCAAGGACGCCTGTTCCGGATCGTTCGCGCGTTCATCGGCGGCTCGAACACACGCAACAATCGACAGAATGGTTTGGCGCCAATACCATCGCCGCGCGGCGCGTGCGCCAAGCTGGGGAACCTTGAACGTCGCGAACTCCTCGTCGAGATCGCCGACGATTGCAGAGCGTGCCGCACCATCGAGCGCTCGTCGCAGGAGCCATCGTGCAAGTGCGGGAGGGGACGCAGCCTGCTGGCCGTTCATGGCTGCTCGATCCCGCGTGCCAATCCCAGCAGGATGGCCTGGGCGCGCGCGATCGCCTTTTTCCCCGCCGGAAGCACGCGATAAAAACGTTTGGCTTTGCCGCCGCGCTCCGGCGTCGGGTCGCCGAGTCTGGACTGCACGAGCCCCTTTGCCTCGAGCCGCGCCAGCGACGTGTAAATCGCGCCGACAGAGATCTCGCGGCCGGTGTGCCGCGCGAGTGCGCGTCGAATGGTCATGCCATACGCATCGTCACCCAGTCGAACCACCGCCAGCAGGAGCAGGTGTTCGAACCGTCCAAGATGGTCGCGCGCCATGGTAATAGCTATTTTGTAGTAAAAATAGCGGAGGTTGTCAATCTCACTACGTGCCCGAGATCCTTGGCGTTCTCGGCGCTCTTTGCGCGAGATCTTCCGGCGCGCTCTGCGCGCGAGATCAGCGGCCGAACTGGACGCTCACATTTCCGCTGGCGCCATTGAGGTTGTCTGACGACGTTGCTCGATACCCGACGCCACCCTGTACCCGGATCCACGAGGCCAGGCGAACGACGACCTGCGCCGCCGGTTCAGCGACGAAGAACGCATCGTCGTACCAGCCATAGGGCAACCCGTAGTACCGTCCCGCCGGAACGCCACGATGATCGATTCTTGGACCATCAAAGTGCGCGAAGTAGAAGTCGTCGGCATAGCGCCAGCCGCCACCGATCAGTCCGTGGAGGTTCAGCCCGACGGCCTTGTCCGGGAACACGCGCCATTGAAACACCGGTCCACCGTAGGCAATGTGGAGGCCGTCAGTCGAGTCGATCTGCCAGTACCCGCCAGCGCCGACGAGGAACTGTCGACCGAACACGTACCCGCCGTATGCGCCAAGGAGTTGGGCCGTATGGTTATTGATCTCGGTCACCCGAAAATCGGGAGCGATCATGAATCCATCCTCTCCGGTCGTGACGCGGATGTTGCTCTCGGGACCGCGCGGAGATCGCGGCCCGGTCTCCGGTGGTGTCGCCGCCGGCTCGGACGTCGCCGGCTGCGCCAGCGACACGTTCAGCGGCGTTGTTTCTCCCGCGCGGATTGTGACGTTTGCCGAGAACGTCTGCCGGCCGGGCGATCGCATCTCGACACGGTGAATGCCGGGAGAAAGCTGGACTTGAAGCGGCGCGTTGGTTTCCGAGCCGATCCATCGTTCGCCGTCAATAAATATGTCCGCCTCGGGTGGACGGACCTGAATCGACAGAGTTCCGAAGTCCGTGCGTTGCTGGGCGGTGGCGATTGTGGCTGTGAAGGCGAGGAAAGCAAGGGTGAAACACACGCGGACAGGTACCGGGAACGAAGCCATGATTCATCTCCGATGTGAAATCGGAGAGTAAGGTGCAATTGAAGTACCACGCGATCGGTCATGCCGGCCGTGATTCTTTGAACAGACGCCGTCATCGAACGAGTCCGTCGTGTCCTCGCCGGACGACATCGAACTATCATGAAGTGGTTCGTCATGACGACGCGGCACTGGGTGAACGCGGGCCTGGCTATTCTTTTATCTGCCACGACGGCTGGGGGTGTGCAATTCGGTGCCGCACAACAGTCGCATCGAGGCGATCTCGAGTACGACGGCCGCTTCACGTTCGTGCGGCTTCGATGGGGATCGGACCTCGGATTCAGCCGGCGAGGAGGATTCGGCTCGGCATGGAATCACGATTACCCACGGGCCGAACGACACCTGACGCTGATCCTCGAGGAACTGACCGCGCTCGACATCCACACCGATGGCAGCCTGATTCTCCCGCTCGACGATCCGGAGCTGTTCAAGTATCCGGTTGCGTTCATGTGGGAGCCTGGTTTCTGGAACCTGTCGGACCGGGAAGCGGCCGCGTTCCGAGCCTATCTGTTGAAAGGAGGCTTTGCGGTGTTCGAAGACTTCGACGGCCAGGACCAGTGGGCGCATTTCGAAGCCCAGATGCGCCGGGTGCTTCCTGACGGCCGGTTCGTCCGTCTCGATAGCAGGCACTACATCTTCAACACGTTTTTCCTGGTGAAGGACATAGATGCCATCGTGCATCCCATGTCAGGGATTCGCCCGAGCTATTACGGCATGTTCGAAGACAACGATCCCGCCAAGCGGCTAATGGTCATCGCGAACTTCGACAACGACGTTCCCGAGTACTGGGAATGGTCTGGTGAAGGCTTGTATCCGTTCGACGCCTCGAATGAAGCGTACAAGCTGGGTGTGAATTACATCATCTACGGTCTGACGCATTGAATCCTCTGCATCGTCCATGATCGAACGACTGATTCCACCGGTGAGCGATCGCGACGTGCGGGCGCTCGGCGAGCTTCTTGTGGACGCGGTGGATTCCGCCGCCGCGGTGAGCTTTCTTGCCCCGCTCACACAGGATCGCGCCGAACAGTGGTGGAGACGAGCCCTCACCGCGATCGAGGGCGGTGCGATCTTTCTCGTCGCGCGCGACACTGACGGAATCGTTGGCACCGTTCAGATGACTCCCGCGTGGGCTCCGAACCAGCCACATCGCGCAGACGTGGCCAAACTCATCGTCCACCGTCGCGGCCGTCGCGCCGGTGTTGGCAGACGGCTGATGCAATCAATCGAAGATGCCGCGCGCCGGGCGGGCTTCACCCTTTTGACGCTCGACGCGAAGGAGAACGGCGCCGCAGTGCAGTTGTATCGCCGGATTGGATGGACCGAGGTCGGCCTGATCCCGCGATACGCCCTCGATACTGACGGAAAGACTCCACACGGGACCGTCATTTTTTATAAAGATCTGAGCTCATGAATTACCACAGCGTTCGCCGAGTGCTTGTGTTCATTGTGTTCCTGGTCATGACGCCAGTTGCCAGCGCCCTTGCGCAAGCCAATCCGGAGTGGATCGAACCATTTCCGCCCTTCCGCATCGCGGGGAACCTTTACTATGTCGGCAGCAAGGGCCTCGCGAACTATCTGATTACGACGCCTCAGGGGCACATTCTGATCAACAGCGATCTGGAAGCGAATGTGCCGCTCATTCGGGCGAGCGTCGAGAAGCTGGGGTTCAAGTTCACCGACATCAAGATCCTGCTGATCAGCCACGCGCACTGGGATCACAATGCGGCAAGCGCATTGATTAAGAAACAGACCGGGGCGTCATACATGGTGATGGACGGCGATGTCGCCAACGTCGAGAGTGGAGGCAAGACCGACTTTCAGTACGGTAATGATCCCGCCAGTCTCTACCCACCCACTAAAGTGGATCGGGTGCTGCACGGCGGCGATCAGGTGAAACTCGGCGACACCGTGCTCGTCGCGCGTCTCACACCCGGTCACACGAAGGGATGCACCACCTGGACGATGAAGGTCAGTGATTCCGGTCGGACCTACGACGCGGTCATCGTCTGCAGTCCCTATGTCAATCCCGGATACAAACTCGTGAACAACGCCGCGTATCCCGCGATCGCGAGCGACTACGAACGCATGTTCACGGTCCTGAAGTCCTTGCCGGCAGATCTCTTCCTGGGAGCGCATGGGAGCTACTTCGGCATGGAAGCGAAGTACGCGCGGATGAAGCCGGGTGCACCAAACCCGTTCATCGATCCGGATGGCTACAAGAAGTTCGTGGTGCAAAAAGAGCAAGACTTCCGCGACGAGTTGGCGAAACAGAAGGCCGCATCAACCAAAGGACACTGAGCGATGAGACCCTATCTGGTCACCACCGGTCTGTTATTTGCGCTTCTCGCTGTCGCTCATATTGCCCGGACGATCGCTGAATGGCCGCGGTTGGCAACCGATCCCGGGTTCATCCTCCAAGGACCTGGCATTGGACTGATCGCAGCCGCACTTGGCCTCTGGGCCTTGCGTCTGCTTCGTCTGTCTGCCGCGTCGTAGGCATCGGATCGCGGATCACGCGTCCCGGATGCCGCCCTTCGACAAGGCCGAGGGCGCCCCGAGCGTAGTCGAGGGGCGGACAACGGGATCCCGACGAGATTCACTCCCATGCGCAAACGTTTTTTGCCTTCCATCGTGCGCGCGATCGACGAAAGCCAGATCCTCGGCATACGCGCCGGACGTCGATCCACTCATCGATTCATCGGTGTATGGCCGGTCGTCGTCGAGGGACGCGTGCTGGCGCGTTCCTGGACGCTGAAGCCGAACGGCTGGTATCAGACATTCCTGACCGATCCTTACGGCACGATTCAGGTTGGCGCGCGAAAGATTGCGGTCCGCGCGGTGCGAATCCGCAGCGAGCGCATTCGCGATGCGGTCGAAGCGGCGTACGCGGTGAAGTATCCGACGCCGGGATCTCGCCGGTACGTTCGCGGTTTCCGCACCGCGCGGCGCCGGGAGGCGACCATGGAGTTCGTGCCGGCACAGCGTTGAGCCGCGTCGCCGGTTGCGCTAGGATTCCGCTTCAGGAGGCCACCATGGCGCATACCTATCACGAGCTCAGGCAGATGACGGTCGTCCAGCTGCGCGAATTGGCGAAAGAGCTGAACCACGAAGCGGTCCAGGGCTTTTCCCAGATGAACAAGGACCATCTCCTCCCCGCAATCTGCCGCGCCTTGAACATCGATACACTCGAGCACCACACGGCCACCGGCGTCGACAAGCCGACAATCAAGGCGAGGATTCGGCAGCTGAAACACGATCGGGAAAGGGCTCTGGACGCTCACGATCACGTCCTGCTGAAGAACATTCGGCGGCAGATGCATGCCTTGAACCGACAGATTCGAGCGCACATGTCCTGACCGTTGACAAGGGCGGGATCTGATTTCCCGAGGTGGTGCGATGAGCCGAATCGATCGCCGCGATTTCCTGTCCAGTGTCGTCGCGGGTATTGCGGCGAGCGGCGCTCAGCGCTCCACGCCGCGTCCTGCGAATTCAGTTGCCCAGAGCTCGCTCCGCAGTCCAGCGTTCCGCCCGCTTCCGCTGGCTGAGATTCGTCCGGACGGGTGGCTCGCTCGTCAGCTGCGGAGTCAAGCGGATGGGTTGAGCGGTCATCTCGACGAGTTCTGGCCTGACGTGAAGGACAGCCAGTGGTTTGGTGGCGCTGCTGAGGGATGGGAGCGCGCGCCGTACTGGCTGGACGGCGTGATTCCGCTCGCGTGGCTCCTCGAAGACCAATCGCTCAAATCGCGTATCACCAACCACATCAACTACATCGTCGATCACCAGCGTGCCGACGGCTGGTTCGCTCCGTATCCGATCGACGCGGTGGCCAAGCGATACGACATGTGGGCCATCCTTCTCGTCAACAAAGTCCTCGCGCAATATCACGGCGCCACAGGGGATCGGCGCGCGCTCGACGCGAGTGTCAACAGTCTGCGCGCGATGTTCGATGGGCTCGACCGAACGCCCCTCTTCGAATGGGGAAAGTTCCGCTGGTTCGAAGGCCTGATCGCGGTGTTTCACGCCTACGAGCACACGCGAGAACCCTGGCTTCTCGATCTCGCGCGCAAGCTTCGCGCACAGGGCACTGATTACGAGGCGCTCTTTGAAACCGACGATGTCAGCGTGCCGACGCCGCGCCGCGGTCTGTGGAAATGGACGAAGCACGTCGTCAACATGGGAATGGCGCCAAAGGCCGCAGCAATGAGCTGGCGTCTCGATGGTCAAGACAGCGATCGCGCTTTTGCGACACGCATGCTCCAAACCCTCGACCGGTATCACGGCCAGGTTACGGGAATGTTCACCGGCGACGAATGTCTCTCGGGACGGAACCCGGTTCAGGGAACCGAACTCTGCGCCGTCGTCGAGTTCATGTTTTCACTGGAACAACTGTTCTCGGTATTCGGTGATGCGGCGTTTGCCGATCGGCTCGAACGCGTGGCGTTCAATGCGCTGCCAGCGGCGATTTCACCCGACATGTGGTCGCATCAATACGATCAACAGGTCAATCAAGTGCAGTGCACGATCAATCCGGAGCACGGCTGGTCAACTAATGGACCTGAGTCGAACCTTTTTGGTCTGGAACCGAACTACGGCTGCTGCACGTCGAATATGCATCAGGGTTGGCCGAAATTTGCTGCGCATTTGTGGATGAAGACGCCGGATGACGGGCTCGTCGCGGCGGCATGGGCACCCTGTCGCGTGCAGACAACGGTGAAGGGTGTGCCCGTGCGGATTACCGTTGCGACGGCCTATCCATTCCGCGACGAGATCAAATTGCAGGTCGTGCCGTCGACCAGCGCAAGATTCCCTCTTCTTCTTCGCGTGCCGGCGTGGGCACAGGGTGCGACTGTTCGTGTCGCCGGCTCGCCTGATTCGCGGATGATTCCGGGCACACTTCACCGCCTCGAGCGTGCGTGGACGTCTCCGACGGAGATCACTATTCGGTTTCCAATGCGAGGGCGCGTGTCGGTTCGATATAACGATGCGGTCGCTGTCGAGCGAGGGCCGCTGGTGTATGCGCTGAAAATCGGCGAACAATGGACGCGCGTGAACATCGACAAGTCTCATCGCGATCTCCCGCACGCTGATTTCGAGGTTCGACCGACGACACCATGGAACTACGGCCTCGTGCTCGACGATCGGCGACCCGAAGAATCGGTTCAGTTCGAAGAACGCCCACTGGGAGAACGACCGTTCTCGCCAGAGGGAAGCGGTGTCGTTGCCAAAGCCCGTGGACGACAGATTCCGGGATGGAAAATTGTGCGCGGCTGGGCGGGCGAGTTTGCTCTCAGAGATAGTGACAGCGCCGATCCAGGGAAAACCGTTTCCGAACAGCCGCTGCAAGAACTGACCCTCATTCCCTACGGTTGCACCAACATCCGGGTCACGGAGTTCCCAAGACTGAAGCCGATTGCATCATAATTCGTGCTCGCATTTCGCTCGATCCTTTTCGTATTCCTGATTCCTGGAACCGTCGCGGGATATATCCCGTTCCTGATTCTGCAATCCTCGGCCGATCAGCTCCGCCCGCGTGCCTCGATCGGCAGCGGTCTCGCCGCTTGTCTGATAGCGCTCGGCGCCGCCGTGCTGTTGCGATGTGTGTGGGACTTCTTTGCCGCCGGCCGAGGCACGCTTGCGCCGTTCGATCCGCCGCGACACCTGGTGGTGAGCGGCCTCTATCGCTTTACACGGAATCCCATGTACAACGGCGTAGCGCTCGTCTTGATTGGCGAGGCCTGGTTGTTTCGGAGCCTCGCATTGTGGAAGTATGCGGCACTCGTTTTTGTCATGTTTAATGTCATGGTGCTGGCCTACGAGGAGCCGACGCTCGAGTCGCAATTTGGCGAGAGCTTCCGCATCTACAAACGCGCTGTTCCGCGCTGGGGGTTCACAACGCGCGCGTTTCCGGAGTCGCGAAAATGACTGCTGCCACTCGCGCGGTCGTGGTGATACTTTGCACGTGCGCACTGAGTGTGACGGCCGCACGCGTCCCGCCGCCGCTGCGAAGCGCGTCGATTCGCGTCGACTCGCGGATGGCAGCTCCCCGTTGGGCCACGCTCGAACGCCAGCTGCTCGCGGAAAACGTTCCCGCCTGCCGTGAGTTCTTCCGCAAATACTTCGACGACCGCGGCTACCTTCAGTGTGTCGTGCGGTGGGGCGCCAACGACGGCCCGGACGACGCGTTTGAGAACTTCAATCGATGGCCGGAGCTGCATGCGCTCGGCGCCAGCGACGAGATCAGTCAGATGTTCATGAAGGGGCACGAAGGGCTCCTGAAGCAGTACACGGAAGCGCGCACAACGGTAGTCCCGATCGCCCGCGCCGGGATGTATTACAAGGAATTCATCGTTCAGTCCGACTGGATGCATCACGGCGAAGGACTGCAGCTCTTCAATCGGATGGGACTCTCCGTTCCCGGTGATCGGAAATATCGCGAACGCGCGCAACGGTTTGCCGGTCTCTACATGGGTGAAGACCCGGAGGCGCCCAACTACGATCCGGTCCACAAGATCATCCGGAGCATGCAGAACGGCAGTCGTGGTCCGATGCTTCGGAAGGCGATGCCGATCGACTGGGTTGGCGATCCGATCGAGGTCAGCGGGTTCACTGCGCTGCACGGCGAATCGACGTTCGATCAGTTCCTCGCCCACTACAACGAGTACACCGACGTCGTTGGCGACCATTTCCTCAATCTCGTCGCGACGACGTTGCCGATGGATGCGTATCTCATCGACAACGAACCCAAGTACAAGAAGTGGATCGTCGACTATATGGACGTCTGGCTGGATCGGATGACGCAGAACGCCGGTATCATCCCCAGCTTCGTCGATCTCGACGGCCGCGTTGGCGGCGCTGAACGGCATTGGTGGAAGAACGCGTACGGATGGGGATTCAGCCCAGTCAATCCCGTCACCGGCCGTCGTGAGGACCGGAATCGTATTCCGCGGGCGCTGGTCGGGTTCAACAACGCGCTCCTTGTGACTGGCGACCGCAAGTACATCGACGCGTGGAGAACAATGATCGAGGCCGTGAACTCTCACGCTCGCGACAATGGCGGACGAAAAGAGTATCCGACGATGCACGGCGCCGACGGTTGGTACGGATGGCGTGATGCGCCATGGAACGTGGGAGCCCTCGAAGTCTGGTATTGGTCTCAACAAGATGGCGATCGCGCGAGAGTTGGCCGGAACGAGTGGGTGCAGTATCTCGATGGACAGGCTCCGAGCTATCCGGAGCAGGCGATCGAACGGGATCTTCTGGGTCTTCAACAGCGTGTGAGCGCGATGCGAAAAGACGCCACACCGGCGAGCAAACGTCTCGCGGACAACATGCTCGATTACAATCCGGCGGCAACCGAGTCCCTCGTGCAGTTGATGTGGGGAGGGTTACTCCCCGGCCGAGAAGGGGGTCTTGTCAACGCGCGGCTTCGCTATTTCGATCTTGACCGCCGGCGAGCCGGATTGCCCGAGGACGTGGCGGCGCTCGTCTCGCGTCTCGGGGACACGCACACGACGGTGACGCTGATCAATTTGAATCAGTCCCAACGACGAACCGTCGTGGTGCAAGGCGGCGCGTATGGTGAGCATCGACTGGTGAGCGTCACGAACGGAACGGCCACGACCGAGGTGGATGCGCCTTTGTTGACGGTCACACTCGAGCCGGGCTGCGGAGCGACTCTGGAGCTGCAGATGAAGCGCTACGCGAACTCTCCGACGATCAAGCATCCATGGCAGAGGAGCGATTGGTGACTTCTCACATGCTGACCCTTCGACGTCGCTCAGGGTCAGTCCCGAGCCTGTCGAGGGGCTGGTTGCTGATTGCTGAATGCCGATTGAGGAGCATGGTGTGACAAACCGATTGAGTGTCTGGCTGTTTCTGTTCCTGCTTACCGGCTTGTGTTTCTCCGCGCAGCTTGCCGGCCAAGCACCGGCAGCGGGCGAAGAGCTTGTCGGTGTGTGGTCAGGGTCGTGGACAGGAGCTGGAGGTTCCGGAGGATTCGAACTCACGCTCGAGAAGGGCAAGGACGGCGTGACTGGCCGAGTCTCGGTTACCGGAGAGCCCACCTACAAGGCATCATTCAAGGCTCTTTCGTTTGATGGAAGGAAGATGAACGCCAAATACGATTTCCCGCCGAACGAGGCTGCCGCTGAAGTCTGGCTGACGGCGACGTTTGAGGACGCCAAGGCAGCTGGCACCTGGTCATTGCGCGTGAAGCAAGACGGCTCAGAGGTTGCTGCGGGCACGTGGTCCGTAACGAAGAAGTAGGATTCTGGCTCACTCAGTGTCCGAAGTGTGCGACCGGGGTCGCGGCTGTGGCGACAGACGTGGTGCGCAATCAATGGGGACGAATACCGCTGAACCTGGTAGAACCTGTAGAACCTCGCAGAACCGTGTAGAACCCGTTAACGTGCAGGAGGAACGATGGCTCGTTCGAACCTGGTGTTCGTCGGCATCAAGGGAACAGTGGTCGCCATTGATCGCGATACCGGTGAGACATTGTGGACCACTGCCCTGAAAGGATCGGAATTCGTGAACGTGTCGCTCGACGGAGGCGACTTGTTCGCCGCCTCACGAGGCCGGTTGTATCGTCTCGATCCGTCAACGGGCGACATCAAATGGTGTAATGAATTGCCAGGACTCGGCTATGGGCTGGTGAGCGTCGCGGGGTCGTCGCAGATGACCGTAGCAGCGGCAGAGACGCAGCGGCGCGCCGCCGCCGCTGCTGCCAGAGCAGCGACCTAAGCGGATATGATGTGAGGCATCTTGTGAGGACCCAATGAAACGATCTGTTCTGCTTGGCACTCTGGTGATTGCAGGCGCATTGTCGATGACGCTCGCGGCTTTTCAGCAGCCGGCCCAGCCGGCAGAGCGGGTGATCACCGTCGACAAGGTGAAGGACAACCTCTACGTACTGAAAGGCGGTGGTGGAAACACGGCCGTGTTCATCACCGCGAAAGGGGTTGTTGTCGTCGATACGAAGAATCCAGGATGGGGTCAGCCGATTCTGGACTCAATCAAAACGTTCACCGACAAGCCCGTCACCACAATCATCAATACGCACACGCACGGCGATCACGTCAGCGGCAACGTCGAGTTCCCTGCGACGGTGGACGTTATCGTGCAGGAGAACACGAAAAAGTACATGGAGCAAACAAGCGCCGTGTACGGACTCCAGACAACGCCGCCGGAGAACATCTTCAAGAAGAACGAGGGTCGTGGTCTGCCGAAGCGCACGTTCAAGGACACGTGGACGATGGGCAGTGGAGACGATCAGATCGATCTTCGTTACTTCGGCCCGGCGCACACAGGCGGCGATGCCTTCGTGATTTTCACAAAGCATCGTGTGATGCACGCCGGAGACACGTTCCCCACTCGCGATCTGCCGATCATGGACAAGAACAACGGCGGTTCGGGGGTGAGCTACTCCGGCACGCTCGCCAAGGCTGCCGCAGCGCAGAACGTCGAGACCATCATCAACGGCCACAACCCGACAACGATGGTGACAGCCGATCTCAAGCTGTACTCGGAGTTCATTGGCGATTTCGTCAAATTTGTGCAGGACGCGAAGAAGGCCGGCAAAACGGTCGACGATGTCGTCAACACGTGGGCGGTGCCGGCCAAGTACACCGGCTACAACAAACCCAATCCCGACCGCGTTCGCGCCGATGCGCAAGTGATCTGGGAAGAGACCAAGTAGCGCGCCGTGAGATCGACGTCGACGCATACCGACGATGCGATCGCGGAAGCGGTTCGCGTCGAAGTGCCACCGCTGTGGCTCCTGCGCGATCAGAATCGCACCGGCAGCGTCACGATTACCGTTCCGAGTGTCAGGGAAGAGGACCTGTTCAGCCGCGTGCGCTGTCCGCTCTGCGAGTGGCGGCCCGACTCGTCGTGTCGCTGGTGCTGTGATCCGTCAGCGTCGCCAGAACCGTTCTTTGTCGGGTGCGGCACGATCTGGAATACATTCTCGACACGTGGGCAGTGTCCCGGGTGCGATCACCGATGGCGCTGGACGTCGTGTCTCAGCTGCGAAGGGTGGTCGCCGCACGAGGATTGGTACGAGGCCGCAACGTAGGAGGAATCGATGCTGTCCCGGCGCGAGGTCTTGATGATGGCTCCACTCTCCGTCGCAGCCTTGCGTCAATCGACACGCCGTCCAGCCAAAGCGCCCCAACCCTCGACAGCTGTCGCGTTTGACGTACCGGCTGGCGCATGCGACTGCCATACCCACGTGTTCGGCGATCGAGACCGGTTTCCGTTCACGCCGAACCGAACCTACACGCCCGAGTCAGCGTCGGTCGAGGAAATGCGCGCGCTCCATCACGCGCTTCACACGACTCGCGTCGTCATTGTCCAACCCAGCGTCTACGGGACGGATAACGCCTGCACACTCGACGGAATCAAACAACTGGGGCCCAACGCTCGTGGTATCGCCGTCATCGACGAGCAGACGCCGGATGCGAAGCTCGATGACCTGGAGCACGGCGGCATTCGAGGGATTCGCATCAATCTGGCGACCGCCGGCCAGACGGATCCGGAGTTGGGAAGGCGTCGATTTGAAACGGCGGTGACACGCATCGGCAAGCGCAAGTGGCACGTGCAGATGTATACGCAGTTGTCGGTGATCGAGGCGATGCAGAAAGAACTGGCCGCGTCGCCAGTGCCGGTCGTCTTCGATCATTTTGGCGGCGCGCAGGCTTCGGCTGGTCGATCACAGCGCGGCTTTGATGTTCTGCTGGATCTCGTGCGATCGGGACGAGCCTACGTAAAAGTATCGGCGCCCTATCGTGGTTCGACTGCAGCCCCGGATTTCGCCGACATGGGACCGCTCGCCAAGGCGCTGATTGCCGCGAACGTCCGTCGCATCCTGTGGGGCACCGACTGGCCACATCCTGATACCACGCCGGGTCGCGCACCCACAGAGATCTCGCCACTTCGTCAAATCGATGACGGGCGCGTGTTCAATCAATTTGGATCGTGGACGACGGCGACCGAACGGAGGAGCATCCTGGTGGACAATCCGCAGGAGTTGTATGGGTTCTGATCGTCAATCGTAACATGATGGGTGTGGCTACCGGATAAACGGCAGATAGGCCGGCACCCGACGTTGATATCCCCGGAAGTCTTCCCCGAAGCGTGACGCTAACAACGCATCCTCGATCCGGATCCGGATCTCCACGCCAATAAAGAAGAGTACGAGCGAAACCAGCAGCACGAGCGCCGGAGAGACGAGCAACCCGGTCCCGAGCAGCATGCACAGCATGGATGCGTAGATCGGATGTCGCACAAATCGATATGCACCTGACCGAACCAGTTCATGATCCGCATTCAACCCGGCGTCGAAACGCCATTGCCGGCCGAGCGTCATGGCGCTCGTCCAGGACAACACGCCGCCGAGGATCAGAAAGCAGACGGCGGGGAGTGTCCGCAGAATCGAGGGTGTGCGGTTCCAGTAGCTGTTCATCCAAAGAATGGCGAATCCGATAGCCTGGATAAAGATGCCCCAGCGCGCCCGGCGATCGAGCGTCTGAGGGCGCCCGCCACGTCGGGCCAGAAAGAACGGGATCATCCAGGCGAGCCACCCGGCGGCGAGGATTCCGAAGATGTAAGCCGGCATGCGCCGATTGTAAGCCAGCGACTGCCTGCCAATGCTCCAGGACTCTCGCTTCCGCCTTCCGCGGAAGTTTCCTGCGCAGGCACATTCTTCGCAACATGCGGCGGCATGAGCTGGTTTCGGGTTTCATCCGGCCGCCTGGAATATCGTGGGCGCATCACCCGGGAGCCATTCACCCGATGGACGCAGACCGAGGAAGGGACCGCGGCAATCACGCGTGTTGCCGCCGGGCTCCGCTTCAGCTTGTTCGGTCGGCGCCATGCTGCACGCCGTCATTTGTGGCGCTCGCTGGATGCCGCCGCTCGCGACCACTCGGTCGCCGCCGCGATTGCGGCCGAGGCTCCGCGCTTCATGCAGGTGGTCGCACGGCTCGCGTACTCAGAGGGACTGCCGCGAGCGGTCATCGCGCTCCATCGACTGGTCGTCGTGCCGCGCGCGATGATCGCCGGCCACGCCCGTGTCGGACTGTCCAAGCGGCTGGGCGAGATCCCGGAGGTGGCGGCGCTCGATGACGCCATCCAGATTTTCCTGGCCGATCAACTCGTGATCGAAATGGATGCCGCGCTGCAAAGAGCTTCGGCATCACCAAAGAAACCGGTGATGGCGCACGACGAGTGGTCGTGCGTCGGCGTCAGTAAAGGGGTCGTCTGGGTCGATCCGATCTGGGCCGGCCCCGACGGGACGGGACATGTCTTCATGTATGAGTTTCCTCGCGCCGGATTGTCGCGGCGCGATCGGAAAACGCTCGACAGCGCGATCGAGGAAATGTCGGCCAGCGTGTCGTCACTGACAAACCTTCAGCGTCATGCGATGGTCCGCGCCGCCTCGGCGCGGTCTTGAACCGTGTCTTCTTCCGGCCAAAGCCGGAAGCCACAACAAGTCACAGACTTGTCAGGCTGATACCAATTTCGCTGGCATTTCGGAGCGGAAATCCTGGGTTGCGGCGTAGAGTGGGCGCGATCCAGGCTGGTACGCGGCTTGCCGCGACGAACGGTCGCTCGCCGTGCGCGCGAGCATCATTCTGTCAGGAGCAAGCGCGTGAAACGCTGTGCATCGTGCGGACGGGAAGTTCCTGAGACGGCGACCGTTTGCGATCTGTGCGAGCGGTGGGCGGCCGATCAAATCCACTCCACGTCGGCTCATTCGTCGCCGCACGCTCGACCCGCGGCGAGCGAACCGCGGTCGGCCTCGCCGGCCGCACCGCACACGTTTACGCCTGCGCCGCAGACGGTCGGTGCAGCGCCCCACGCACAGCCCACACCGTCACCCGCTGCGTCGCCGGCCGCAGCACTCCGCGCGCGCGCGCTTCGTCTCGGCCGCCGCGAGCTGATGATGATCGCGGGCGGCGTTCTCGCGATTGGCAGCGTCATGACCTTCGCACTCGGCGGCTCGCGCGACGGCGCATCGACAACCGTGGCGGGATCAAACCCGACAGCGTCGAAGAAGACTGCGGCCGCCGCACCGGCGCCTGAGTTCACGCAGACCTGGAGCAGCGCCCGCCGCGCCTACTGGACCGCAAATCAACGTCACGCGGCGGCCTTCGAGGTACCGGCGGAAAAAACCGTCGCCATCTGGATGAACTACGTGCGCCCGATCCTCGTGGTCCGGTGCATGAACAAGCGCGTCGAAACATTTGTCTACACCGGTTCGGCGCTGAAGATCGAGCCGAACACAGAAGATCACACTGTGAATTTCAGTTTCAACGACGAGGCGGGCCGCCGCGAACATTGGGCGGACTCGGCCGAGCACGATGCGCTCTTTGCGCCCGACGGCGCCGCGTTCGCGCAGCAGCTGCTCTCGGCGAAGTCTTTCCGCTTCGGATACACGCCGCATAACGCCGAACCTGTAGAGGCGCAATTCCACGTCGATGGGCTCGAGGAACTGATCGCCCCCGCTGCCAAAGACTGCGGTTGGCAAAAGTAACTCCCGCCATCCACACGATTCCGTGTGAATCCGTGTTGTTCCGTGGCATGACACGAATGCGTGCTAATCCGTGTTGTTCCGTGGCACGATACGCCGGATGGCCAACCTCCGGTGGTTCTGGATTGTCCTCGAACTAACCGTCACACCCCTCCTCGCCCTGCTCGTTGCGCTTCCCTTTTGGCGCAAGGGCGGGATGATCTTTGGCAACATCGCCGGCACCGTCATCATCTTCGGCTCGGCCTTCGCGTTGATCATGCGCGAGTACGTCGAGATCGATCGCATGGTCCGCGAGTGCCTCGACGCTGGGGATGTGTGCTTTCCTGTGCCAAGCGCGTTTACCCGTTTTGCAATTTATGCCTTCATCGGTCTCGCCGAAGTGTTCGGGCTGTTCACGCTGAGCCTGCGGGCTGAAAAGAAGCGGCGCGATCAAGACTACGCGCCGGAATGGCGCTACTAGCGATAATCTCTGCTATCTCCGCCTCTCTGTTAACGTAAAAAGGTTTCTATGCCGTTCAAGAGCGCCAGGAGTGCCTGGACTGCCAAGGGTGCCAAGCGCCGCTGATTCTTTCCTTTTCCCTTTTCCCTTTGCCCTTTTCCCTTTGCCTTTTCCCTTTGGTATATGTTCTCCCAATGCGCCTGTCCCTTTTCCTACTCACAGCGCTCGCGGTTACTGCGCTCGAGCAGCGCGGCGCTCCCGGGTCCGCCACGGCTTGCACGACGGCTGCGGCAGAATGCACGGAGTGGGTGACGCTCGGCGCCGGGCCGGCGCGGTCGATGATCTACACGTCGTACTCGCTCGATACGCGTAACGAACGGATCCGCCGTGCGCTGATCATGGTGCACGGGACCAACCGCAATGCCGATCACTACTTCGCGACGGCCATGTCCGCGGCGTTTCTTGCCGGCGCCGTCGACGACGCGGTGGTCATCGCCCCGCACCTGATCGCCTGTGCAGACAAACCAGAAGTGAACGAGGTCGTGTGGAGCTGCAGCGGCGACAGCTGGCGCTCCGGTGGCGCATCGACGAGCCATCCCGATTTGAATTCGTTTGATCTTGCCGATCAGATCCTGCGCAAGCTCGCAAACAGGAACACCTTCCCCAATATCCAGGCGATCGTGGTTGCCGGACACTCTGCGGGCGGGCAGTTCGTCACCCGCTATGAGATGTCGAACCGCATTCACGAGGCGCTCGGCGTGCCGGTCTCGTATGTCGTCGCCAATCCCTCCAGCTATTCGTGGCCGGTGGCGACCCGTCCGACGGTGTCCGGCGACGCCGAGCCTGCCGACGCAAAGGATGGCTGGAAATCGGAATCGGTGCACACGAACTTCACCTTCGCTGCGTACGACGCGGCACAGTGTCAGACGTACAATCGGTGGCCGTTCGGCCTCGAGAACCGCGTGTCGGGGTACACCGCGAAAGTGAGCGATGACCAGTTGAAGAAGCAGCTCGTCTCCAGACCGACGACCTACTTACTCGGACAGGTGGATACACTGCCGCTCGGCGGCTTCGATTCGTCTTGCGGTGCGATGGCGCAAGGGCCGACCAGACGCGCCCGGGGAGAGGCGTTCCTCAAGTTTGTCAACGAAACGCTCGGTGCCAAGCACAAAGCGATCATCGTCTCCGAATGCGGCCACAACGATCGGTGCGTGTATACGACCGATGCCGTGTTGCCGGTGATCTTTCCGAAGTAAATGCGCACACCATGACACGCTTCAGCGCTCACATCCTTGTGTTGGCGGTCGGGTTGACTGTCTCGACGTGGACGGGAGGCGCGCAGAATCCCGCGCCCGCTCCTCCTGCGCAGTTTCCGCCGCTGGGAACGGGTATCACACCGGAGGAAGCGCGCACTCTGCAGGGCGCGGTTGACGAATTGGCGCAAAAGATCGGGGCGCTGAAGATCCAATATCGATCTTCGCCGATGTTCGATCGCATCGCTGACGTGGAGGTCTATCTCGACGCGGTGCGGCGGCCGCTCAAATATGACGAGCGTTTATATGCCGGGCGCGGCAGCACGCCGGTCAGCTACGCGCAGCAAACCCTGACGACCGGGAGCGAGCGCGCGACGCAACTCGCGGGTGGCAGCACGCCATGGATGACACAAAGCGGCGTCCGTGGATTCTACTCACGCATCGACGGTTCGGCACAACCCTACCTGTTGACGTTGCCGGAGAGTTACGACCCTGCCGCGAAGCGCACATACCGCCTCGACATCTTCATGCATGGCCGCGACGACACCGTGCTCGAGCAGCAGTTCATGGCCAAGTCGCTGACGGGTTACACGTCGAAGCCCTTCGGTGCGGGAGCCGATCGGTTCATGCTGCAGCCGTACGGCCGGTATACCAACGCGAGCCGCTTCGCTGGCGAGACCGATGGCCTCGAAGCGATCGCGTCGGTGCCGAAGAACTATCCGATTGATCCGAATCGGATCGTCATGGCCGGGTTCTCGATGGGCGGCGCATCGGCGTGGGCATACACGGTTCATTACGCGGATCGATGGGCCGCCGCGGCGCCGGGGGCTGGTTTTACGGAAACCGAGGTCTTTCTTCGTGGCGGGCTTGCGCGGCAGCCGCAGAACGCGATGCAGCGCACGCTGTGGCACATGTACGATGCAACCGACTACGCGATCAATACGTTCAACGTCCCGGTCGTCGCGTATTCGGGCGAGATCGATCCGCAGAAGCAAGCCGCCGATGCGATGGCCGCCGCGATGCTGGCCGAAGGGTTGAAGCTCGAGCACATCATCGGACCGAATACCGGACACTCGTACGAGCCGGCAGCGCGGCAGCGCCTTCAGGATCGCCTCGATCAGCTCGTTTCGGCCGGTCGCAATCCGTCGCCCTCAGAGATCCGGTTCACGACGTGGATGCTGCGCTACAACAAGATGTTCTGGGTCACCGTCGACGCGATGGCGGAGGAATGGCAACGCGCACGGGTCAACGCAAAGATCGATGGCAATTCGATCACCGCGACAACGACGAACGTCACCGCCTTGACGCTTGACTTCCAGCCTGGCCTAGCGCCGTTCCCGGCCGGAACCAAGCCGACATTGAAGATCGACGCCGCCACGATCCAACTGCCTGCTGTCCGAACGGACAAATCGTTGACTGTCGCGCTCGTACGTAACGGCGCGACCTGGAAGCCTGGAGCCCTCAGCGGGCTTCGTAAAATGCATGGTCTGCAGGGGCCGATAGACGATGCGTTCATGGACGCGTTTGTTTTCGTGAGGCCGACCGGACGGCCGCTGTCGGAGGCGACGGGCAAGTGGGCTCGAGAGCAGGCGGACTACGCGATTTCGGAGTGGATCCATTTCTTCCGCGGCGAGCCCCGCGTCAAGAACGATTCCGACATTTCGAGCGACGACATTGCCAGTCACCATCTGGCCTTGTTCGGAGACCCATCGAGCAACGCCGTCTATCGGCGCATTGCGGATCGGCTTCCGATTCGGTGGACCGCGGACGGCGTCACCGTGGGTGCGGAGACGTTCGATGCCAATCACGCGCCGGTGTTCATTTTTCCAAATCCCCTCAATCCGAAGAAGTATGTCGTCATCAACAGTGGCTTTACGTTTCATGACCAGTCGAACAACGATATGCAGTCGCCGAAGCTGCCAGACTGGGCCGTTGTCGATATGACGAAGCCGGGAAACAATTACAAATACCTGCCGCTGTTTGTGGAGTCGCAGGGGTTTTTTGACGAGACGTGGAAGTTGAAACCGTCAAAGGTGCTCGGGGATAGGTAACGGACGGAGCGACGAGGACTTCAGATGACGAGCGATAACGAGAACCTGCGATTACTCGCTGTGTTTCACTACGTCGTGGCCGGCCTTGCTGGACTCTTCTCGCTCTTTCCGATCTTTCACATCACCATGGGCGCGTTGATGCTCTCGGGCAGGCTCGGTGATCCCAACGAGCAGGCGCCCGATCGAATGTTTGGCATGCTCTTCATCGTCATGGGTCTCGGCATGCTCGTGATGGGCCTCGCCTATGCCGTCTGTATGGCATTGGCAGGCCGCTACCTCACGCAACACCGCAGCTACGTCTTCTGCCTCGTCATGGCGGCACTGAGCTGCGCGTTTTTCCCGTTCGGCACGGTGCTCGGTGTCTTCACGATCATTGTCTTGCAGAAGGACTCCGTGCGGCAGTTGTTCGACCGCGGCTACGCCATTGGCGAACGAGCGGGCGAATGAGCCCACGCAACCCGTCTTCGCACCCGTTGATTGACCGATGCTTCGGCGAGGCAAGGCGGCGCGAAAAAAGACGCGAGCGAGCGCAGCGAAGCGAGCCACGCGAACGGAGCGAGCCGGCGAAGCGGCTCGCGAGAGAGCGTGTCGGGGAGTCCGAGGGGCGAAGCCCCTCGTAGTTAGGAACGAATCGGAGTGTGGGATGGCGCGGCGGTTGATCAGCTCGGGCTCGACGTTCGAGGAGGAAATCGGATATTCGCGGGCGGTCGTCGATGACGAGTGGATCTTCGTTTCCGGAACAACCGGATTCGATTACGCGGCAATGACGATCTCAGACGACATCGTCGAACAGACCGAACAGTGCTTCCGAAATATTCGCACGGCGCTCGCCGATGCCGGCGCGACGCTGGAAGACATCGTCCGGGTCACGTACATCCTTCCCGACGGATCGCAGTTCAAGCAGTGCTGGCCTGTGCTGCGCAAATATCTCGGGAACGTCAGGCCCGCGGCGACGATGATTTGTGCAGGACTAGCCGATCCGCGGATGCGAATCGAGATCGAGGTGACGGCGCGAAAGAGGGGATTCTGCTAGGTTCTACAAGGTTCTGCCAGGTTCTGCGGGGTGCTGCTGACTTGGCAGGGCGATGGAACCTGGAAGAACCTCGTAGAACCCAGTGGAACCTCGCAGAACCCGAATTACGGCCTGTAATCCCGCCAGAGCCACCGCAACGAATCGGGGAGAATCGCGCGGCCGTGACGGTTGCTGTGGAATCCATGGCCGAACTCGAACTTGTAGTCGTACCCGGCGTATGCGAGCGATTTGGCGAGCGTTTGATTGGCGAGTGGCCAGTTGCCGTTCGCGTTGTCGAGATCGTTCGCACCGTCCTGGAGAAACACCCGGATTGGTTTGCGCGGAAATGTCTTGCGTACCATGGCCTCGTAATTGTGCCCGCCCTCGCGCAGCGTCTTTCCTGCGGCGATGTTGGTGAAGCTGCCGATCCACGACAGCACCTTGCTGAATTCGTTCGGTCGCTCCCAGGCCACCGTAAACGAGCAGATGCCGCCGCTGCTTGCACCGGAGATCGCGCGATTGGCGGCATCATGCCGAAGCTTTACCGTCTTTTCGACCTCCGGGAGAATCTCTTCGAGCAGGAACCGCGCGTACTGATCCGAGAGGGTGTCGTACTCGAAGCTGCGATTCGATCCGCCGTCGGCGCGAGTGCCCGGTTGGATGAAGATGCCGACCATGACGGGAATGTCGCCCTTTGCGATGAGGTTGTCGAAGACCGCCGGCACGTAGTCTTTGGGACCGGCACCATCCTGGAACACCATGACCGCGGCGGGATTCTCAGGGCGATACTGCGCCGGCACATACACCCACCAATCGCGCTTCGTGCCTTCGAAGATCTTGCTCTGCCATGGCGGCATCTGCTTGACCGTGCCCTTCGGGACATCCTGACGCTCGCGGCTGTCAGGATGCGTCTCGTACACTTCGAGCTGCGAGCCGCCAAGGCGCCGATCCGGTCCAAGTTCGTAATGCCACGTCAGTGCGGCGCCGTGCGAGAGATTCGCGACGGCAGCGTAGACGCCGCTCGTTCCCACCTTGACCAGGGGCAGGTTCAACGCGCCAACGTCTGCCACCACACGCGGCGTGACGTTCGGCGCCAGTTGCGGCGCCTCGACCGCCCACGCGACCGTCAGTTCCTCGATCTTCGGCGTCCCTCCCTTGAGCAGAGTCTCAGTGCCGCCGTAGTACGCGCGAATACGTTCGGCGAGTTTCTCTGCATCCGCTCCGTCCGGCTTCTGCGCCAGCGCCGCCTGAAGTGTCTTTGGAGTGAGCGGTGCGGTTTCTTGCACGACGATGGCAAGGGAAAGGGAAGAGACGATTAGGAGAGCGTAGAATTTCATGCGCGAACTGTACTACGTTTCCTTTTGCCTTTTCCCTTTTCCCTTTTTCGCGTCAGTCCCCCGCCAAAGCGAAGGCGATCAGGAAGATGACCAGTGTTGCGGCAGCTCCGGCCGCTGCACCCGCACCAATCGCGCGGCCCACTGAGTTGCCATTCTTCTGCTCCGGCGTCACTGCCACCACGTTGTCAAACGGAATCTCGATGGTTGGTTCGGCAATCCGCGTCTTTGGTTGAATAAAGAGGCTTTGGTCCGTCGCTTTCATGAGCGTGCCGCGAACGGAGTGCCCCTGAAATCGTCCGACGCGAACGAGGGTTCCGGGCGGCAGCTTCTGCACGTACTCGACGAGCACGCTCCGGGTGGCGTTCGACTGCGATCCGGCATACGCGGGCGCAGTTCCCATCGTGCCAGTTGTCGCGCATCCGGCTGCCGCCAAAGTGACGCACAGCATCAGGGCGATCGTGCGTTGCAAGGTCATGAACATTTCGGCCATCCCTAAAAGTCGAACCCCAATCCGATTCGAAGAGTTGTTTCGTCGATGCCGCCGCGAAATGCCAGTCGAAAGTCGTTGCGGAAAAACACGCGATCCGACATGTAGGCTTTGTAGCCAATCGCAACGAAGGGATTCGCGGTCCATGATGTCCGCTCGCTACCGGGTTTCGGCGGCTCGAAGCGGCTGGTTCCTGTGCCAGGATCGTAGAAGTAGATGGTGCTGGGGTCGTCGCGCCGTCTCTCCCACGTGACGTTGACGCCAGCGGCGACGTGCGGGTGGAACCAGACGTTGTGCAAGAACTGATACTGCTGACTGAAGCCGATCGTCCGCCGCTTGAATCGAGATTCGATCGTCTGATACGTGCTGCGGCCCGCGATGGTTACTGGCTGCGTGTGGAATTCCCGCGACTCGGTCCCCACCCCGAAATCGACTTCGGTCTTGAGGTTATCGGTCCAGTGCCATCCGGTCGAAACGGAGGTAAAGAAGCTGTCGAACCAATTGTTGCGTTCGTATGGTCCTGCCGAGTGTGAGTGAGTGTCGGCGGCGAGCCACCCGATTGTTCCCGCCGCATCTCCCCGGATGACTTGCGCCGATTGAGCCGACGCTCCCGCAGCTGCTACCGCGATGAGGAAGATCAGGGTGATTCCGACACGGCATTGGTTCCTCTTCACACTCTGGAAGGCGCAGAACAGAGCAGAAACGGCTCAGGGCTTCCCAGGCTTCCTGCCGAGGTTGGATGTCAGGTCGAACAACTCCTCGTGCTGCAGTTCGCTGCCGCGAACAAAGCCGGGGGGTCGCTTGCGGGAACCAGGCCGCAGGATCCAGGCATCCTGGATCATCTCCAGGTATGAGGGGGTACGGAGATCGGCATAGTCCGAACACGATGTGACCTTGAACGTGATCTGGACGCCATGTACTCCGAGCGCACTGCAGAACACGAGCTCCTCGTCGAGAGATTGGCCACGGATGATGGTGGCGCAGCGGCACGTGCAGCACAGGCTGCGCTCGCCACTGATTGGGGTGCCATCCTGAACTTTGATGCGCATGACGGGCTCTTTTGAGGTCGCCCGTGTGCACATTGTTTGCCATGCGCGCCGGGCCCTGATCCTTAAGAACCTTTTCTTCTTGGTGCCAGGCGTTGCACTTTCTGCACGACCAACCGATAAGAGGAAGTAGCGGAAACCGCCAGTGGTTACTACAATCCCGGCGGAGATCAACATCATGATCCGAAACGCAATCGTGGTCGCGTTTGTGCTCGCCGCATTTGGTGCTGTGGCGGCCGTCAGTACGCGTGAACTGGGAAAGCCGGGTGTCACGCCCGTGCCGTGCCCGGATCAGCGCTGGGAGCAAACGGACCCGACATTCACGGCACTTTCTGGCGCGAAAGCGTTCTTCGGACAACACGATGGCGCCGCCTACCGCATCGAGATTCCCGACAACTGGAACGGCGAACTCGTGCTCTGGGCGCACGGCTATGTCGCGAATGCCGGCGCGCAGGGCTCACGACTCCGCGTTGGGGTTCCGGGTGTCGGACAGGGCGATCCGTTTCGCGAGCACCTGATTTCCGCCGGCTTCGCGTGGGCTGCGTCGAGCTATCGCTGCAACGGATATGTTCCCGGTCACGGTCTTCTCGACACGATGGCACTGATCGACCTGTTCAAACGTGTGTATCCCGGCAACGCACCGCAACGCGTGTATTTGACCGGTGTGTCGATGGGCGGTCACATCACGCTGCTGGGGATGCAGGAGTTTCCGACGACGTTCGCGGGCGGCCTTGCGTTGTGTGCATCGGGTCCAGGAGAGATGGATTTCTTGACCTCAGTGGCAGCGGCCTCTGAGTTGATCAGTGGCGTCAAAGTCACTCAGGCGACGCGCGCAAAGGACGTCGAGCGATTGACCGCCATCCTCGGCAAGCCGCCGGCGTACACGGAGAAGGGGCGTCAGCTTGCGAGCGTCCAGGTCCAGATCAGCGGAGGGCCGAGACCGTTTGCTCTCGATGGTCTCGCGTCTCGCTTCCTCGAGAATGCGAGCGCTGTTGCCGGGCGCGGCGACGATGTCTGGAATCGAGTCGCCTCGAACACGGACGTGAAGTATCAAATCGACGAGGGGCTCGGGCTGTCCGATGCTGCGATCAACAGTTCAGTCCGCCGGAAGCCGGCGGATGCGGAAATTCGAAGCGTGCACGGGCCGTACGAAGAGGCCATCCCGTTCGATGGAGAGATCGCCCGTCCGGTCCTCACGTTGCACGGCAGCGGTGATCTCTATGTTCCGATATCGCTGGAACAATCGCTGCGGCGAACGGTCGACAACGCAGGCAAATCCTCATGGCTCGTCCAGCGGATCATTCGGAGCCCCGGGCACTGCAATTTCAGTGCGTCCGAACAGGCCGACGCCTTCGACGCGCTGGTGGCGTGGGCGCGGTCAGGGAAGCACCCCGAAGGTGATGATGTGCTCGGGGACCTCACCGATGCTGGCATGAAGTTCACCAATCCACTTCGCCCGGGCGATCCGGGCGGTGTTCGCGTTCAGACGAACGCGCGCTAGGAGACTGGATCATCGGCCGACGAGTCATCGCTCTACCGGCCTTGCTTGTTTTTCGAATGCTCGTCGTCGCCGTGTCTACGGCGGGACTCGCGGCATTCGCCGCCGGCATGGCGGTTCGCGCGCTCGCGGTGAAAGCCACCCCCCCGGTGATCGCATCTCTGCCCTCATTCGCGTTCACCCTCGCGGGTGCGCTGCTGCTCTCGACGATCACTGCATCGTTCGTCATGCCACCGCGCACCGTCCTGGCGCGCGATGTTCGGGGCGAGGTCGATCGTTCGTCGCCGGCGCATGTCACGGTCCTACTCGTTCTGCTGTGCGGTTTCGCGATGCTTCAGGTGCCCGGCGTCGTGTCGTGGTGGCGTGCCGAGCAGGCGATCCTTGCGGCGGTTCTGCCCGAACGGCCCCATCCTTCAGGGTTCGAGTACATCCCAATGGCGCTGGCCTACGCGCTGCCGTCACTGGCGACGCTGACGCTTGTACTGTTTGCGATTACCTCTCTTCTTGGCATCGTCGCGCCATCAAAACTCTCCCCCCGCGTCATTGCCGCGGGAGTTCTCCTGCAAACAGGATACATCGCCGCGTCGGTCATCGTCTCTGCTGAGATGCATGGGATCGGCGCTGCTCTCGCGCCGGTTCTCGCCGACGATCCGGATGCCGCACGGACGCTGGCCCTGTGGATGACCACGCACGAAGGTGCGGCCGGAGCCACGAGCCAGCGGCTCGTATGGACGTGCGCCGGTTACGTCTTCGCAGCGGTTGTTGCCGCGCTCTCGCCGGCGACGGAGATCTCGCCCGCGGAATTGCCAGTCGATGTCGAGAGGCCAGGAGCATCGATGCCTGCCTTCGCGAACGTTACGGTGAACGCGCAGACTCGCGACACGGCCTCCTACGTGCCAATGAGATCGGACACATCGGCAGTCTTCGACGAGTCACAGTACTCGGTGCATCCGCGGCTGACGCTGATCGAGGGCTTGTTCACCCGCACGTGCAACGACTTCGAGATCCGGTGCATTCCGCACACAACACGCAAGTGGTTCTCGTTTTCGTGGACGAACGGATTGCTGAGGCAGCACCCCGCACGGAAGGATCTCGCGAAAATCACTCCTGCAGATTCGCCCGGATTGTTCTGGGAACGGCGATACGAACTCGTCGAGCCGGCAACGGGACAGATACTCGCGCGGTTCGTCCCACGCGGTGAGGACTGGGAGATCACCGATCCCTCTGACGTCCTCATCGCACACGTGCTTCGTGACAGCAAACACGGAATCGTGAAATTCCGCGCGATGATTGGCGAAGCCGAGGCGGTCAGGTTCAAGTGGGCACTGGCAGGCCTGAGCGTTTACAGCGCGCAACTCGAGATTGAGTTTCTGACGTCGCCCGACAAACAGCCGCCCTCGCTCGATCGCGTCCTTGCGATCGCGATTGCGCCAATCCTCGAGCAGCGCGTGCGAATTCAGTATGTGCGCGCGAATTCTTAATCACTGATCACTCATCACTCATCGTGAATCACGGATCCTTGAATCCTCGAATCCCTAATCCTCGAACGGATCCGAAATCTCCTGGGGCTCGCAGCCCGATTCGCGATTCAGCGATTCGCCGATTCAGCGATCAGTGATTCGCGATCAGTGATTAGTGATGAGCGATTCATTTACTGCCTGATGGGACCGTTGTCTTCTTGCTCGAGAGTTCCTGTTTGAGAACCTCGACCGCCTTCTCGAGCTGCGCGTCGCGCTTCTTCAGGAAATCTTCCGGCGTGTTGTCGACATGCACGTCCGGGGGCACGCCGAAGTTCTCCATGTTCTCCCCAGTGGCGGTCCACACACCACTGCCCGGAGTACGAATCGTCGATCCGTCGAGTAGCGTCGCCGACCCCGTCCCAATGACCGCACCCATCGTCGGCACGCCGACGACTTTGCCCAGGCCGAGCGCTTTGAATCCGGCGGGGAACATCTCGGCATCGGACGCCGACCGTTCGTTCTGCATGACCACCATGGGCCCGTAGAAATTCTGCGGCCGCGGCTGCTGGAAGCCGGCATCGCGCCCGACGGTGTACTGGTATTGGCGGCCGGCCAGAATGGCGAGGAGCTCCTGATCGATGCCGCCGCCGCCATTGAAGCGCTGATCGATCACGAGGGCGCGTTTCGTCCGGTTGGCCGCGAGATCCAATTGGAACTGACGCAGGGATGGTGCGTCCATGGCACGGATGTGCAGGTAGCCGATCTCACCATTGCTGGCCTTTGTGACCATGTCGCGGCGCTGGTCGACCCAACGTTCGTACTGCAGGTCGCCAAACGCGGCGCCGGCAACCGGTGTGATGGTCACTTCCCAGGCGCCCTCTCTCACCGGCTTGTCGTTCACCATGAAGTGGAACTTCGTGCCAGGTGCAAGGGTGAAATACCGCCAGTAGTTGTCCGACGCTTTCAGATCGTGATCGTCGACCGCGATGATGTAGTGCCCTTCTTTGATCTTCAGGTAATCACGATCCGCTGGGCCGTCTTTGTAAATGTGGCCGACCTTGTAGAGGCCGGACCCGTCCGCAACCAGATCGAATCCTGGATAACGCGTCTGCACTGACTGCTGATTTGCGGCAGGTCCGCCGCTGACACCGGTATGCGACGCATTGAGCTGCCCGATCATCATCATCATGACGGTGTGCAACTCCTCCGGATCGACGAGGTAATCGAGCAGCGGCTCGTACATCTTTCTCGCCGCCGGCCAGTCGGCGCCATGCATTTCGCCGTCGTAGAACCGGTTCTTCATGATGCGCCAGCCTTCGTTGAAGACCTGCGCGCGAAGTGCCTTGTGATCGACTTCCAGCGTGGCCGTGTAGGTCACCTGGCGCGCGGTTGCATTGGCAGCGTTCGCCTCGGTGCCACCGGCGCCCGCGGTCGCGCCACCACCGCCGCCGCCTCTGCCACCGCGTCCGCCTCCGCCCGCGGGCGCATTCGCGCCGGTCGTCGCAGTCGCGGGAAGAGTGGCTGCATAGAGTCCGGTCCCGGATCGGAAATACAACGTGCGTCCGTCACGCGCGAAGACCATGTTGCTGCCGCCGCCGCCGAATGCACCGCCGGCGCCGCCGCGGCCGCGGCCGCCGCCGGGTCCTGTTGTTGGCGGAGCAGGCGGCACGCGCGTCTGCTGATCGCTTTCGATGTTGATGATGTACATGCCAGCCGTACTGTCGGGGGCCGCAGCGACCGCGCCTCGTCCGCCGCCGACGCCTGCGGTCGACACAGTGAGCGCCACAGAGTGGCCTTCGGGCGACGGTGTGAGTCCGGTGATGATCGTTCCCGGAACGGAGATTTGACGCGCGCGGCGTGCGAGACCGCTCCAGTCAATTCGTACCTCGACCGGCGCCGGCGTTCCTGCGCCGTTTCCCCGTCCCGTATTCTGGCGGGCGGCGGCTTCAGCGGCGAGGCCCTGCGCTTCGTTGTCGATATCACGATTGGTCGGATCGCGATCCTGATCGCGAAGCGAAAGGGCCCACAACGACATCGTGGTCGTCAAGCCTCCCTGTGTGGCGATGCCATTGCTCGCTCCCTCGGTCGACGTGAACACGATGTAGCGGCCGTCGGCGGTCCAGACGGCATTGTTCTCGGCGTACAGAAGGCTGTCGTCCGAGATGTGCCGTTCTTCGCCGCCGGTGATCGGCGCGATATAGACATGCGTGCGGACGGTGCGGTCCTGCTTGGAGAACGTGACCCATTTGCTGTCGGGTGAAACGCCGATTGAGCCGAGACGGCCAAGATCGGTCGACGTCACCACGGCGGTCTTGGCATCGGCCACGTTATAGCTGTACAGCTTCTTGTCGCCGGCGGTGTAGAGCAGCATCTTCGAGTCCGGCGTCCAGACAAGCGAGCCCTTCTCGTTGTCGAGATCGGTAATCTTCTTCGGGCTCTTCGAGTCCGAATCGGAGATCCAGACCTCGTCGCGTCCGGAACGATCGGAAATGAATGCGATGTACTTGCCGTCGAACGACCATTTTGGCGCGTCGTTCCTCGAGGCCATCTTGTCGGGGGCGAGCCGGGTGATGTCGCCGCGTTCGGTCGCGATGGTGAGAATCTGGCCGCGCACCGAGACGACCGCGCGGCGTCCTGACGGTGAAATGTCGAAGGCGTCGACCTCATTGTTCACCGTCACCGCCTCGGTCTGGTTCTCCTTCTCGTCGGTCGCGATATCGAGCTTGATCTCCGTGCTGCGGCCGGAGGCGACATCGAGTTTCCAGATCCCGAAGTTGTCTTCGTAGACGATGACCTTCCCGTCACTCGACATCGACGGCCAGAACACGTTGCCATCGGTGTGTTTGGTGACCTGAACGGGTTGCCCTCCCTTGGCGGAAATCTTGTAAATGTTGTTGAGGCTCTTGCGGGCCTCGAAGCTGCCCGGTTTCACGCTCTTATCGTTGGGCAGCGGGTCGGCGACGAAATAAATCGAATCATCGGCGCCCCACATTGGCCAGAAGCGGTTGAAGCGTTCATCGCCGAGCAGCTTCGTGTAGGTGTTGCTGGTGAGGTTGGCAACCCAGAGATCGGCGGCGTAGCTGCCGCGGTAATGCTGACGCGACCACACCGCTGGATGCCGATTGAATGCCAGTGATTTGCCGTCAGGCGAAAAGGACCCCCAGTATCCCCAATCGACCGGGAGTGATTTCTCCATGCCGCCGGTTGCGGCAATCTGATAGAGGACGGCGACGTTGGGAAACGCGCCGTCGCCGCGCGCCGATCGAAAGATCACCTGCTGCGAGTCACGAGTCCACCCGACGACATCGTCGGTTCCGGTGTGATAGGTCAGCCGGGTTGGTGCTCCGCCCGCCGACGGCACGACAAACACGTCGTAATTGCCATAACGGTTCGAGGAGAATGCGATCCATCGCCCGTCCGGCGAGAATCGCGGATAGATTTCGCGCGCGCTGTTGTCGGTGATTCGCTGGACGCCCGTGCCGTCCTCGTTGGCGGTCCAGATGTCGCCGAGATAGCTGAATGCCACCCGCCCGGCGTGATAATCCGGGTGGCGGGCCAACTTGATTGGCCCGGCAGCAGCAGGTGTAGACAGAATCGGCAATAGGCACAGCGTCAGAGCGGAAAGCAACGCTCGTCGAAGCATCGACCACCTCCGAGAAGGGCGGATAGTACTACGAGTTGGGTATCGATGGGACGAGCGGTGTGATGAATGCTTTCTGCCGGCTAAAGGCGGAAGCCACAGGATTCAATTTGAAATGACTCACAAGACTGCGGTGGTGACCGGGGCGGGAAGCGGCATCGGCAGGGCCGTGGCGGTGGCCCTCTTGAAAGAAGGATACGCGGTGGCACTGGCCGGCCGGCGTAGCGAACCACTCGAAGAGACCGCGAACACGGTCGACAGCGGTTCTGCGAAGCGACTGGTGTTCCCCACCGATGTCGCCAACGCCGAGTCGGTGGCGAAACTGTTTGCCGCGGTCTGCCAGGAGTTCGGACGACTCGACGTCCTCTTCAACAACGCCGGGATCAATGTGCCGGGCGCGACCATTGACGAGTTGACGGTGGAGCAGTGGCGCTCGGTCGTCGACGTGAATCTGACCGGCGCATTCCTGTGCGCCCGCGAGGCGTTCCGCGTGATGAAGACGCAAACGCCGCGCGGTGGGCGGATCATCAACAACGGCTCGATCTCTGCTTACGTTCCTCGGCCTTACTCGGCTCCATATACCGCAACAAAGCACGGTATCACCGGGCTCACCAAATCAATCTCCCTGGATGGGCGCCAGTTCGACATCGTCTGCAGCCAAATCGATATCGGGAATGCCGCGACCGAGCTGGCGGCGAAGATGGCGAAAGGCGTTCCGCAAGCGGATGGCGCGATCCGTGTGGAACCATTGATGGACCTCGATCACGTCGCCCGAGCCGTCGTCTACATGGCGGGGTTGCCGCTCGAGGCCAACGTCCAGTTCATGACGCTGATGGCGACGAAAATGCCGTTCATTGGGCGGGGATGATGTCAGTTTCCAGTTTCCAGTTTCTTAACCAGTCGCCAACCGCCGACCGCTAACCGCCAGAGACATTACAATTCGCACGTATGCTCATGACCCGTCGTCTCACATTCTTCCTCGTCATCCTCACTCTGACCCTGCCCCTTGCCGGACGACCGTCGGCATCGAATGACAACGATCGGAAGAAAGCGAGTGAAGCGGATCTCGCGAATGCGAAGCCCGGACGCGATCCGAATCAGGCCATCGATGAGGAGTACACGAAGAAGATCAAGAAGTACACGACCGAAACGTTCTTCCTCTCGCCGCTGGTCGATTACCTGCCGGCTTCGAAGACAGTGCCGACTCCGGCCGCCGTCCTGGGCGACATCGCCGGTGCCGAGGGGAAGCTTCCCTATACCAAAGAGATCTACGAATACATGCGCCTGCTGGCGAAGGCGACGCCGCGCGTGAAGGTGTATTCGATTGGCACCTCCGAAGAAGGGCGCGAGATGCTCGCCGTGGCCGTGGCATCCGAAGCGTTGATGGCGAAGCTCAATCAGAACAAGGCGGATCTTGCCAAGCTTGCCGATCCGCGGACGATCAAGATGAACGACGAGTTCGCCGATGAGATCGCGAGGCGGGCGGCGCCCGTGTATTACATCACCGGGACGATCCACTCGACTGAAGCGGGTGCGCCGACGGCGCTCATGGAGCTCGCGTATCGTCTCGCCGTCGATGACAGCCTCTACATCCGGAACATCCGTGAGCATGTCATCACGCTGATCACCCCCGTCGTCGAGCCCGACGGACGCGATCGGGTGGTCGATGCGTACGAATGGCGAAAGAAGCATCCGAAAGACACGCCGATGAGCGCGGTGTATTGGGGCCACTACGTCGCGCACGACAACAACCGCGACGCCATGGCGCTGACGCTCAAACTTTCACAGAACGTACTGAATACGTATCTCGCCTGGAAAGCGCAGGTGCTGCACGATCTCCACGAGTCGGGTTCGTTCCTTTACGACAACACGATCGGTAACGGACCCTACAACGCGTGGCTCGATCCGATTCTGACCAACGAGTGGCATCTGATCGGATGGAACAACGTCAACGAGATGACGCGCATGGGAATGCCCGGCGTGTATGCGTGGGGCACGTTCGACACGTGGTCGCCCGGCTATCTGATGTTCATGGCCGCGACCCACAATGGGATCAGCCGTCTGTACGAGACGTTTGGCAACAGCGGCAGCGCGGATACCGAGGAGCGGACGTTGACCCCTGCGGAAACGGCGCGGACGTGGTTTCGCCAGAATCCTCCAATCTCACGCGTCCGATGGTCGCTTCGCAACAACAACAACTACGAGCAGACAGGGATCCTGATCTCGCTCAACTACCTGGCGAACAATCGGGTCTACTTCCTTCGGAACTTCTATGACAAGAGCAAGCGTTCGATCCTGAAGGCGCGCACGGAAGGGCCGGCGGCGTACGTATTTCCGGCCAGCGATCCTCGTCCCGGCTCGCAGGCGGAGCTCCTTCGCGTTCTGCAGCGACAGGCGGTGGAGATTTCGCGGGCGACGTCAGCGTTCACCGTCAAGGTTCCTGTTCGGGCGCCGGTGGGACGGGGGAGGGGTGCGGGTCCTTCGACTCGCGGGGAAGAGCCGCTCGCTCAGGACACTCGACCAGAGGCAGCGGGCCTGCCACGAGCGACGCCCCGTGGGGCGGAGTCGAGTGGTGCCCAGGGTGCCACGGGTGCGGAGAACGTCGAAGCAGTTGCCGAGGCGTCCGCCCAGCCGCCGCAACAACAGCCACAACGTCCGCGTGAAACGACGCGCGAATTTCCGGCCGGCAGTTACATCGTCCGCATGGACCAACCATATTCGCGCATTGCCGACGCGCTTCTCGATTATCAATACTGGGCGCCAAACGACCCGCAGACTCGGCCGTACGACGACACGGGGTGGACCTTCCCCGAAGGATTCGCCGTCCAGGCAGTGCGCGTGACCGACGCGTCGGTTCTCACGGTACCGGTCACGTCCGTTACCGGCGAGATCAAGGCGCCGAGCGGCATTACCGGCCAGGGCAGTGTGTATGCGATCAACCACAACGCGGACAACACGCTGGTGAGTCTGCGTTATGCGCTCAGAGACGCCGATATCCAGTTGGCGGAGGAGGCATTCGAATCGAGCGGCGCGAAGTTCAACCGCGGGGCGTTTCTGATTCGTGGAGTGTCGGCGGCAGATCTGGATCGGGTCACACGCGATCTTGGCCTTCAGGCGCGCGCGCTCGAATCCGCGCCGACGGTGAAGACGCATCCCGCACGAGCGGCACGTGTTGCGATCCTTCATCAATGGACCAGCACGCAGACCGAGGGATGGTGGCGGCAGGCGTTCGATCTCTACAAGATTCCGTACGACTACATCGATCCGGAGACGATTCGAAAAACGCCGGATCTTCGATCCAGGTACGACATCATCATTTTTGGGCCTGGCGGCGGCCAGTCGGCAGTCGAAGGCATGCCGTTGTGGCGCAACCCGATTCCATATCGCCATTCGACAGAGACGCCGAACGTCGGCACATGGGCCCAGACCGACGACATCCGAATCGGCATGGGGCTCGAGGGGCTCATGCATCTCCGTGAATTCATCAAGGAGGGCGGCGTATTCCTCGGGTCGGATACGACGGCCGAGTTCGCGATCACCAACAACTTTACCTATGGTGTGACCGTCAACCGTCCGGCGGCCGGTTCCCGGGTCGTGGGCTCGTTGCTGCGAACGAAGATCGTCGATGGCGCGAGTCCGATCGTCTACGGCATCCCGGACAATCTCGCCGTGTACAGCGACAGCGGCGAAAGCTTCAGCGTCAGCGCCAGTGTTGGCGGCGGCGGCCGCGCCGGAGGCGCTACCGCGGGACCCACTGGTGGCGGTGGACGGGGTGGTGGCCCTGGCGGACGACCGACGGGGCGCGGAACGCCCGACGACCCGGACGTCGTGCAGGGCAGGCCGGCTCAGGAAGGCTCGAACCTTTCGCCTCTTCCTCCACCCGCGCAGGTGCAGCCCTGGCAATATGCGCTGCCGACCGAAGAGCAACTGAAGCGGAATCCTGCGACGCTGATTCCACCTCAGCTCCGTCCTAGAGTCGCGATGCGCTTCGATGCGCAGAACACGCTGCTGGTGTCCGGCTTGCTCGAAGGCGGAAACGATATCGCGCAACGTCCTGTCGTCGTTGATGTGCCGGTCGGAAAAGGGCACGTCGTGCTCTTCGCCCACAACCCGATCTATCGCGGCGAAACCATCGGCAGTTATTTCATGGTGTTCAACACAATATTGAGCTTCGACAATCTCGACGTGGGACGGAAAGTGGATGCGCGTTAGAAAGGTGATACGTGATCCGCAAACTGAAATCAGGCCAATACCGGTTGTACTCGCGCAAGAAGGATCCCAAGACGGGTCGGCGGAAGAACCTCGGCACCTTTGGCAGCCGCGCTGCTGCTGAGAAGCACGAACGTGCGGTTCAGTTTTTCAAGCGCCACTGAATAGACCGGGGCTCGCGCACCTCCTCAATCTGTTGCCGGATGCCGCACAATGCGCCGATCAGGAACCAACCAGATGAGCGCAACGAATGCGAACAGGGCGTAGGAGAGCCAGTAGTTCGCAAACGCCAGCACAATCGCGAGGACGTACGCGGCGAGCGATATCCGGCCTTTCATGTCGCTGCCGACGGCCTGCGCCACCTTCGAGCCATGCCCATCGGCGGCGATGATCGTCATTTGCAGGATCGTGTAAGCCACGGCAGAGAGCAGCCCGATGGATCCATAGACCGCGACCGGGACTGGCTGGTCGTGATTGCGTCCGATCCATGCCGTGGCGAACGGCATCAACGACAGCCAGAAGAGCAGGTGCAAGTTGGCCCACAGCACACCTGCGCTGACGTGCCGCGCCGCGGCAATCAGCACGTGATGGTTGTTCCAGTAGATCCCGAGCATGACGAAACTGAGGATGTAGGCGCTCAGTTCGTGCGACAAGTGCATCAGGTCGGCGAGGCCCGCTCCCTCCGGCGGGCGCAGTTCCAGCACCATGATCGTGATGATGATGGCGATAACGCCGTCGCTAAATGCTTCCAGACGCGCTTTGCTCACGTAACCTCTCTCGTCGACGTCGATCGGTGGCCGCCATCGTATCCCAACAGTGCTGCGTGCCACGTGACGACATATGGGACGAATCCTGGAGGTTACTCACGAACAAAATCGCTCGATCGGGCGTCTAACGACTGTCCGCGTTCCCGTTCAATTCGTTTCATCGGCCACACGAGCTGATTCCAGGATCGTTCATGGCATTCGAGAGCTTCTTCAAAGACCTGACCCATTCGCTGCGGATGTTTGCGAAGAGCCCGGCGTTTACGCTCGCCGCAGTGGCGGCACTGACTCTGGGCATCGGAGTCAACACGGCGATCTTCTCAGTCGTCAACGCGGTCCTGCTTCGCCCCGTCGCGTTCCCGGACGCCGACCGCCTTGTCGTCTTCATGAACATGTCGCCGCAGGGGGATGGCGGCCCCGCTGCCTCGCCGGCGAAATTTCAACATTACCGGGAGCAGTCCGACGTCGTCCAGGACGTGTCGGCATTTCGAACCGGCATCGTCAATTACACCGGCGGCAGCATGCCCGAGCAGCTGCGATCGGCACAGGTCTCTTCGGACTTTTTCCGCCTGTTCGGAGCGCCCGTCAGGATCGGCCGGACCTTTGCTGCGGATGAGGATCTCCCGGACCGTGCGCGGGTCGTCGTCCTCAGCTCGGGTTTCTGGTCGACGCGCTTCAATAGCGATCCGAACATCCTCGGACGGTCGATTTCGTTGAGCGGCGACACCTACACCGTCGTCGGTGTGCTCGGGGACTTTCACTTCGAGGACGTTGGTCCGCCGCCGCTGGTGTGGGTTCCATTTCAGCTCGATCCGTACACGAAGGATCAGGGGCACTATTTTCGATCCGCGGGCCGCCTGAAGCCGGGCGTCACGCTTGAACAGGCGCAGGCGCGGCTGAAGCTGTCGACCACCGGCTACACAGAAAAGTTTCCCAACTCGCTCGGTCCGAATCAGTTTTTTTCTGCGCTGCCAATTCGAGAAGTGCTCGTCCGAAACGTCAAGACGTTGCTGCTCGTCATGGCCGGTGCAGTCAGTTTTGTGCTGCTCATCGCCTGCGCCAACGTGGCGAATCTGCTCCTGGCGCGCGCGACCGGACGGCGGCGTGAGATCGCCATTCGCGCGGCAATCGGCGGCTCACGCGGGCGGATCATCCGCCAGCTCCTGACCGAGAGCGTCGTCCTGTCCACCGCCGGCGGTCTATTCGGCCTCCTGTTTGGAATCATCGGCATCCGCGCGCTGCTCGCGATTAGCACTGCCGGGTTGCCGCGTGTTGGCGAGGACGGCGCGGCCATCGGCGTCGATTGGCGTGTCGTGTTCTTCACGATCGCGGTCTCGCTTGGTACCGGGATTCTCTTTGGCTTGATTCCCGCGCTGCAAAGCTCGAAAGCGGATTTGACGACAACACTGAAGGAAAGTAGTGGACGGTCGGGCACCGGCTTCAGACAGAACAAGGCACGTTCCGTCCTGGTCGTGATGGAAGTTGCCCTCGCGCTGGTGCTCTTGATCGGATCCGCCTTATTGATCAGAACCGCCGTCGCACTGTCGCACGTCGATCCTGGCTTCGACGGGTCAAACGTGTTGACGATGCGCATGTCGCTGACCGGTCCGCGATTTCAGAAGTCAGAAGCGGTGGCGCAGCTCGTGCGCGACGGCGTCGAGCGTCTGCGCGCGCTTCCCGGCGTCGTCACGGCAAGCGCCACATGCTGCATCCCGCTCGAGGGAGGATACGGACTTCCTTTCAAGATCGTCGGGCGCAAGTCAGACGGTCCATTCGATGGCGGTGGCGACTGGAACACCGTATCGCCCGGGTATTTCGAGGTGTTCAGGATTCCGGTGAGGCAGGGACGAACGTTTGTCGATCGCGACGACAGTCACGCGCCAGGCGTTGTGATTATCAATGAGTCGATGGCGAAAGAGTTCTGGCCGAAGAGCAGCCCGATTGGCGAGCGCCTGATCGTCGGCCGCGGCGTCATGCGGGAGTTCGCTGACGAACCAGAGCGCCAAATCATCGGCGTCGTTGCCGACTCGCGGGACAACGGCCTGAACAGCGATCCGGGTCCGAAAATGTTCATTCCGCAGGCGCAGCTTCCCGATCTCGCCAACGCGCTCAACGTTCGATTGACGCCAATCGCATGGGTCGTCCGCACGCAAATGGAACCGCACGCGCTGAGTTCGGCGATTCAGGAAGAACTGCGACAGGCGACCGGGCTTCCCGTCAGCAACGTCCGCTCGATGGCGGAGGTGAGGTCCCGGTCAACGTCACAAGAGCAATTCAACATGTGGCTGATGACCGTCTTCGGTGCCTCGGCCCTGCTGCTGGCGGCCATTGGTATTTACGGCTTGATGGCGTACTCCGTCGAGCAGCGCACACAGGAGATCGGGATCCGTCTTGCGCTTGGTGCGCAGGTGACGCAGGTCAAGAACATGGTCGTGCTACAAGGAATGCGCCTTGCCGTCGTCGGTGTGATCGTCGGCGTTGCCGCCGCCCTCGGTCTTGCGCGGGTGATCGCCACATTCCTGTTCGGTGTGACGGCGCGCGATCCGATGGTGTTTGTCGGAGTGCCGGTGGTGCTGACGCTGGTCGCGTTGCTCGCCGTCTGGATCCCCGCGCGCCGCGCGAGCCGGGTGGATCCGATCATTGCGCTTCGGTACGAGTGAGTCTAAAAATGCTGATTTTCGATTACTGATGGCTGAGTGATCTTCGCCGTCTACCGCCGTCGTGGTCGTTCCAGCCGCTTAAGCCTCCCCTCGTGATCGTCGATACGAGTGGCATGGTGCGAGGTCGCCTCAGCAACGATCTTGACCGAATCGCTCATTTTTTCGACCATCACGTCGAAATGGCGACGTGTTGTTTCCCCTTCAGCCTTGATCTGAGCACGGAGCTCGCTGAATCCATGTAGCATCTCGGCTCGAAGTTCGTCGACGGTCATCACGCCTCCATCGTAACATCGTCCCTGTGCGTGAATCGTGCCACGAAGCTGTGGCATGCGCGTTCCACCATTCGTGCGATGAAGACCACATGCCGAAACGATGTACGTCATCGCTGCGTACTCGCAGGGTTGCCGACCAGGCGGAATCTGCTCTCCCGACGAGGCTCGAGGTTGGCCGAACGGTCAGCACCTTCGTGAGCCTTATCGCCTGCTCAATCGTGTGCAGCGCTTCTCCTTTTTTGGCTGGCTCTCGCTTAGCGAGTCCGTCTCAGTCTTCACCATCCCAGTCTCGTGTAAATGTTCGGAACCTCACCGTGGTTACACTCCTCAGAATTGACGACGAGGACGAGGCAGCGGCGGAATTATTCCGCAGGGACACGGTCGTCGTCCCGGAACTCGAGCGCGCGCTAAATCGACCTGACGTTCGAGCAAGAGCCGGGCGCGCTCTCGCCTATATTGGAAATCCTGACGGGTTGATGGCACTCCTCACCGCCATCCGGAAGGAGCAGGACGAGACGCTGAGAAATGAGTTATCAGCGTATTTGGCGGGCTCGTTAGTGCAAACGAAGAATCGCGAGAACTTTGCCTTTCTGAAGAAGTGCATTCAAATGTATCGCCACCCTGACGCCGATGGGCCTGCCGCTGCCGCAGCATTGACACTGGGCTCCATGAGAACCCAGGAAGCTCTCCGCATCTTGCAGCTGGCGAGCCCTCTCGATGAGGAAGAACTTGCGGAACACGAGATTGCAAAAGCACAAAGATGGGTCATCACTGGCCGATCTGTCACGGGCTATCCCCGTACTCGACTGCCCGCCAGTGATGACGATCGTGTCAAGGAGCTCGTTCTGGCAAATGCCTTCTATGCCGAAGGGGAGGAGGCAGCTCTCGGTGCCGAGGCCGTAGTCTGGAATGCACCACGGAATAAGGCGTTGGTGGAAGTAATGATTCGCCCGGATCCAAGCACTGCTATGGAGTATCACGTGGTCGTAGAACGTGTACCAGGAAGTGTCCAGCAATTCCGGATCAGCGGCGTATGGCTGAATCTTGTGGCATGAACATGCGATCCAGCGATTTGCGGTGTGATCTTCGCGATATCGACCGTGAGATCGGTCGCATCCCGCGGAAAGCGTAATTTTAGCCTTCACTCAGGAGCGCCGCCGCAATCTCCTCCCACTCCGCATCGAGGCTGTTGCGGCACTCCGGCTTCTGCGCTCGGCGATACCAGTAGCCAGCGTTTCCGAGATCACCATCTTTGCGGTGCAGGTAGGCGTGAATCCACGCGCCGGTCGCATCGTCGATGTTCTGCGCGACTTCGTGCGCTGCATCCCACTCGCCTTTGGCATCGTGCCACAGCGCGCGCAGTGGAGCCGACAGCGTCGCGGGCGGCTCCCTCTCCGAAGTGGTGCGTTTGAAGTCGGATAGTGTCATAACGAATCCCTAGTGTAGAACTCGTTTCAAAACCGATCTCGCGCCGAGAGCGCCGAGAACGCAGAGCTGGATCTTTGCGTGTGTCTCACCGCGCGCAGCGCGGTCGGGCCACCCGGATCAGAAGGAGTTGCTACATCTTTCTTCTTTGCTCTCCGCGCTCTCCGCGCGAGCCAGCCACTACGCCGCAATCACTACTCACTAATAGCTAGTCCTGAATCGCTTGCTGCGATCCAAGACTTAGGAAAAACAGGAGAAACGGCAGGAACGAGAGATAAGTTTTTGCTCCCGTTTCTCTCTCATTTCTTGTTCTTTAGACGAGTGCAGCGTGCCAGTGTGATCAGAGATCTATTGTTAATCTATTGTCGCTAATTCTGTGCGATTTCGGCCTGCACAATGAAGCGTCGTGGTGCTGAGCCGATGTAGTAGAACGGATAGCACGTCACGAGCGTCAAGGTCGGGCGTCCAGTCGAACGGAGCACCGACACGTCATCCGGATCGACAACGCGGGTGTCGCGAACGGTGTATTCGAGGATGCCGTTCGCCGTTGTCATCCTGATGCGATCGCCCGCGCGGATGCCTTTCAAACCGCGAAAGAACGTGTCGCGATGGCCCGCGAGGCCGGCGTTACCTGATGCTCCTGGGAGTGCCGTATCCGGAATGTGGCCGACCGCATGGCGCAGTGTGGCCGCATCATCGCCTTCGCGCACGATTGCAGATACGCCAACGCGCGGGATGTCGACGCGTCCGATCAGCGCGCCATTGGTCAGCCGCGGCTCGGTTGACGCCGGCTTCTCGACCGCCATGTGCACGGATTCGAGTTCGCGGTTTGCGGCGGCCTCTTGGTACGCGGTAATGCCGTGCTGCAGTAGATACCACCCGAGCAGAATTGCCGCGAGCACGTAGAGCACGCGCTCGACGATCGCAAGGCGCCTGCGGCCCGAGCGAGCGGCCGGCTTGCCAGCCGGAGCGCCGGCCCGCCTTCGCCGAGGCTTCGGCGGGCAACCTTCGCGAGACACTGGGGCGAAGGTTGGAGGGAAGCGACGCGAAGCGGCGCCTGCGAGCGAGAGCGCGTGGGGGTGGGGCCCCACGCGCACTGAGGAACGCCGGGAGAGAACTGATCTACTGCCGATCATGAGCGTCGGGGTCGGGCGCGACATAACCCGAACGTGCGCGAGCGTTCAGCCTTCGTCCCTGTGGGCTCTTGACTTCGACGCGTATCGCGCGATATCCCGCCGTGTTGTGCGACGGGCTGTAGCCGAGCGTGTAACCGGTGCGAATATCGTGGGCAATTCGCTCGAGTACCTCGGTGACATCATCCAGTCTGCGCGGAAAGAACGCTTCACCACCAGTCTCGCGTGCGAGCTTCTTGAGAACGTCCGGCTTTGCATCGGTATCGTACTGATCCGGTATCGAGATGGCGTAGATAAGAGCGTCCATGCGCAGTGCAAGGCCGAGTACCTCATCGAACTTCGAAGAGCTCGCGTTGTCGCCACCGTCGCTGACGAGGATCAGCACTTTCTTCTGTTCGTGTCCTTTGTTCAGATGCTTCAATGCCGCGTTGAGGCCATCGAACAGCGCCGTCTTGCCTCGGGCCGTGGTTCGCCCGAGAGCGGCGCGGAGATCGTCTACGTTGGTCGTAAACGGCATGGATGGCGGCAGTCCATCCCACACGTTCTCGTTGAAGTTGACGGTGAACATCTCGTCCTTCGGATGGCTTGACTGTGCGAACGCCAGTCCGGCGGCGATCACCGCGTCGCGCTTTTGCTGCATGCTGCCGCTGCAGTCCAGGACGAGCCCGACGGTGACCGGGTTGTCTTCGTTGTGAAAGAAGCTGATTGCCTCCGGTCGTCCATCTTCGTAAAGCGTGAAGGCTTCGCGCGGCAGACCGGCGACGGGGCGCGATTTACCATCAGTCACGGTCACGTGAACGACGACGACTTCGGATCGAGCGGAGAAGACCTTTGGAGCGGACTCCTGTGAAAACGCAGAAGGGGCAGATCCACCCAGCAGTATCAACATTACGGTGACCCGCCATGCTGACGTCAACTGCATGATTCTGCCCCCCGTTACATTCTCTCCTCGTTCGCGCGGCGCTTACACGCTACACGTGCGCGCGACGCAGTGCGCGAACGCCGAACGCGCTGACGAGTGCCAGCAGACCCGCGAAGCCGACCAGAGGCAACGTGCTCGCGGTCTTCGGCAGCTCTGAGCGGCCTGCTGTTCCGACGGCCCCTTGCGTGGTGCTCGGCGTCGTCGCCTGGGCTGACGGGGTGGCGCTCGGCTGCTCAGTGGTTCGCGGCTGCGTCGACGGCGTCGCAGGCTCCGGCTGCGTTGCTTGAGGCCGCGTCGCCTCTGGCTGTGCCGGCTGCGGCGCTGCCTGCGCGGACTGCGGTTCGGTGGACGGCGACGGCGTGCTCTGCGGTGTCGAAGGCTGCGCGCTCTGCGCCGGCTGGTTCGGTTCCGCAGGTTCCACTCTCGACACGTCACCCTTCGTCATCGCTTCAGCACTGTTGTCCTCGGTATCGATCGCGAGAACCGATTCGTGCGCGGCGTTGGCGATTTCCTGCGCTTGTTTTTTCGGGTAGGCGAACTCCTGGCCTCTCTTGTCGCCCGGATAGTACCAGAAGCGAATCGCTGGCGCGGTGTTGGCGGGTGACTCTCCAAACGTGATCACCGTTTCATCGGCCGGCTGGAGACGTTCCGCAGGAATGGCAAGGATCGTCGCGAGAATCTTGGAGCGATCCTTGTCGAACACCTGAACGATATTGCGGTTCACCTGAGAATCTGCCAGCTTGAACAGATAGCTGCCGGCCGGCAGCGTCACACCCGGAAGCGAGACCGGGGCACTGAAGGTCACGATCGTCATGTTATTGGTGTCGGGCGCCTGCGCGGTCGCGAGCGTCGCGCCCAGCAGTAGCGCCGCGAGCGTTCCCATGATTCTGTTTGTCGTCCGTCTCATCGGTTTCCCTCCCTGTCATTCGATTCGTGGAGCATCTCAGTTACGGCTGCATGTCGCGTACCCTTGAACACGGATCAGCTCAGAGCTCTGGTGTATGCTTGATTTCCGATGGACTTGAGATGAAGCTGGCGCTCGGCTTGACGCTGGCGGTTACGCTTCAGGCACCCGCTTCTCAACCGTTAACCATCGATGACGTCGCGTGGCTGACAGGCTGCTGGGAGTATTCGTCGGGATCGCGGACCGTGGAAGAGCACTGGCTCGCACCGCGAGCGCACACGATGATGAACGTCGCACGAACCGTACAGGCAGACAAACTGGTTGAATACGAGACGGTGCTCGTTCGCGAGCAGGAGGGGCGCCTTGCATACCAGGCGCATCCATCTGGTCAATCCTCAGCGGTCTTCCTGTCGAGGATGGTTAGCGATCGCGAAGTGGTCTTCGAAAACCTGCAGCACGACTTCCCACAACGCGTTGGGTATCAGCGGAAGGGAGACTCGTTGCTGGCGTGGATTGAAGGCACGCGCAACGGGCAAGCGCGACGCATCGAGTTTCCGTACCGCAAAGTTGCGTGCGGCGGGGATTAATCGACATCCTTCGCAGTCACGCTGTGATCGTGACCTAGAGACAGGTCCTTTCTTTTTTCTCCTTTCTCCTTTTCTATCTCTAAGACTGGATCGCAGTGTGACAGTGAATGACGTTGTGAAGTGGCTACTTGGCCAGAAAAAGATCGTAAGCGGAATTCCCGCATTCCCTCTGATACCGATAGCCCAGCGCATCGAGAAACGATTCGAAGTCGCGCATGTCGGTGTCAGGCACTTCGAAGCCGGCAAGCACGCGCCCGAAGTCGGCGCCGTGATTGCGGTAGTGGAAGAGGCTGATGTTCCACCGGCCGCCGAGCTTTTCGAGAAACGCCATCAACGCGCCCGGGCGTTCGGGAAACTCGAACCGGCACAACTGTTCGTGCGCCACATCAGGGCTGCGGCCCCCGACCATGTGACGGACGTGTAGCTTGGCCGTCTCGTTGTCGGTGAGATCGACCGTGGCGTAGCCGCCGGCGGTGAGTGCAGTGGCAATGTCGGCCGCATCCTGCCGCGATCGGGTCGCGATGCCGACGAAGATATGGGCGACATCACGGCCGCTCAGTCGATAGTTGAACTCGGTCACGACGCGGCGTCCGATGGTGGCGCAGAATGCGCGGAAGGCACCGGGACGCTCCGGGATGGTGACGCCGAAGAGCGCCTCACGCGCGTCTCCAAGCTCTGCGCGCTCGGCGACAAAGCGCAGCCGATCGAAATTCATGTTGGCGCCGCTCAAGACGGCGGCGAGCCGCGCCTTGGTGATGCGCTCACGTTCGGCCCATGAGCGGAGCCCGGCGACGGCGAGCGCCCCGGCCGGCTCCATGATCGTTCGCGTGTCGTCGAAGATGTCTTTGATCGCGGCGCAGATCTCGTCGTTCGAGACGCGTATCACTTCGTCGACCGTCGTCTGCACGATCGGAAACGTCAACGTGCCGACCTCTTTCACCGCCACGCCGTCCGCGAAGATGTCGACTGAATCAAGAACGACGCGACGCCCGGCTGCCAGTGACTGGAACATCGCGTCGGCGCCGAATGGTTCGACGCCGATCACTTTCACCGATGGACGAAGCGCTTTGACGTAGCTCCCGATTCCGGCGATCAGTCCGCCTCCCCCAACCGGGACGAAGATGGCCGACACGTCGCCGAGCCGATGCCTGAGGATTTCATCGCCGACGGTGCCTTGTCCGGCGATGACCAGCGGATCGTCGAACGGGTGGACGAAAACCATCCGTCGCTCCACGGCCAGTTCGTGGCAGCGCGTCTGCGCGTCGGCGTAAGTATCGCCAGCCAGAACGACCTCCGCCCCGAGATCGCGCACGGCATCCACCTTGATCTCGGGCGTCGTCTGCGGCATGACGATCAGCGCAGGGATCTTCACGTGACGCGCGGCGAACGCGACACCTTGTGCATGGTTGCCGGCGCTGGCGGCAATGACCCCGCGCTTTCGTTCCTCGTCGGTGAGATGGGCGATGCGGTTGTAGGCGCCGCGTAGCTTGTAGCTGAAAATCGGCTGCAGGTCTTCGCGTTTCAGCAGGATTTCATTCTGCAGCCGTCGTGAGAGACGGGACGCAGGGTCGAGTGGCGTCTCCTGTGCGACGTCGTAGACACGACTCGTGAGGATCAGCCGGAGCATTTCGTCCGGCGTGGGAGGGCGATCGTGTCCCAGTCTGGTCACTTGCCGGTGGTCACCGGCTGGATGTGAATCCCGCACTCCAGCTTCTGTCCCTGCCATCGCCCTGAACGAGGATCCGACGGATCGAGTGGCAGCGTCGTGCACGGTTCGCAACCGATGCTGGTGTACCCGAGATCGTACAAAGGCAGAAGCGGGATGTTGTGTTGTTTCGCGTACATCCAGACGTCACGCGTGGTCCATGTCGCCACGGGGCTGACTTTACGGATAACACGCCCCGACGGCAAGCGGAATGGCTCGAGGTGCGAAAGATTGGCCCGGCTTGGCGATTGTTCGCGTCGCAGCCCCGTGAACCAGACATCGTAGTTCTCGAGCGCCGAAAACAGCGGTTCAACTTTGTGTCGCGCGCAGCACGCGTCGGTGCTGGTCTGCCATAACCCGGGCGACGGCTCGGCGGCGCGAAGATTGATCACATTCAATCGCCAACGCTCGGTCAATTCATCACGATACTTATACGTATCGGCAAAGTGGTGCACGGTGTCGAGAAAAAGCACCGGGATGTCGGGTCTCGTTTGCTGCAACATATGCAGCACAGCGACATCTTCGGCCTGGAAGCTGCACGTGATGCAAGGTGCCTTGGCGGCGTCGAGTTGTCCGGCGATCACGAGGGCTGCATCGCTCACGTCAATATCTCCTCGAGTACGCGACGGACGGCATCAACGGCTTCCGACTCGGAGGCAGCCAGGCGCGCCGCTTTCGCCAACCGTCCCGCCGCCCCGGTTGTCGCCATGTCGCCTCGTCGCTGCGAAACGCGGCGGACAATCATTCCTGCGCCGGCTGTGAAATTCGTTGCCGGATCGATCAGGATGAAGCTGCCGGTCGTGCGATTCGCACGATAGCCGTCGAAAACGATTGGGCGAGATGTCGAGACCGTCGCCGTTCCGATCTCGTTCAATTTGAATCCGCGATCGACTTCCGCTGAAACCGTCGTCGCGCCGTGTTTCAGTAGATAGAGTCGTTTTGGATCCAACGGACGTTCGTCCATCCACACCAGATCTGCGTCGAAGAGGCCACCAACTTCCGTCGGACCCTTCACCATCACATCGCCGCGGCTGATGTCGATTTCGTCCTCGAGTGTCAGGGTCACCGACATAGGTGCGAACGCCTCGTCGAGATCTCCGTCCCACGTGACGATTCGCTTCACGCGGCTGGTGCGATCGGCCGGCCATACCGTGACCAGATCACCAACCCGGACGATGCCCGATCCGATCTGACCGGCGTAACCACGGAAATCATCCGCCGGACGAACCACTAACTGCACGGGAAACCTGAACGGTCGCGACGTGAGGTCGCGCTCGACTTCAACCGTCTCGAGGTATTCGAGCAGGCTCGGCCCCTCGAACCAGGGCGTGTTGCCGCTGCGCGTGATGACGTTGTCGCCGTTCAGCGCGCTCATCGGAATGGCGTGCACACGAGCGCTGCCCTGGATGGTCGCGAACTCGCGGCAGATCTCGTCGAAGATCGCGCGGTCGAATTCGACCAGGTCCATCTTGTTGACGGCGAGGGCCAGGTAGTTGATACCGAGCAGTTGCGCGATCCGCGCGTGCCGGCGCGTCTGCTCCCGCACGCCGTGACGCGCGTCGATAAGGAGAATGGCCACGTCCGCCGTCGATGCCCCGGTCGCCATGTTTCGCGTGTACTGCTCATGCCCGGGCGTATCAGCCAGGATGAACTTGCGGCGCGCCGTCGCGAAGTAGCGGTAGGCAACGTCAATGGTGATCCCCTGCTCGCGTTCCGCGCGGAGCCCGTCGGTGAAGAGCGAGAAATCGATCGGCCCGGCGCTGCGATTGCGCGAGGCGGCTGTCACCGAGTGAACCTGATCTTCGTAAACGCCGCGTGAATCGTACAGCAGACGTCCAATGAGCGTGCTCTTTCCGTCGTCGACACTCCCGGCAGTGCAGATGCGGAGCAGATCGGACATCAGAAGTAGCCTTCCCGTTTCTTGAGTTCCATCGAACCGTCCTGATCGTGATCGATCACGCGCAGCTGACGCTCCGACTGGCGCACTTGAATCAGCTCCTCGATGATCTTGGCAACCGTATCGGCGTTCGATCGCACCGCTCCCGTGCACGGCGAACATCCGAGCGACCGCATCCGGCACATCACGCGCTCGCGTCGATCTCCCGGAAGCGGCTGCACGAATGGCTGCTCGTCGACAATTAGCGAGTTGCCGCGGACGATGACGTCCCGTTCCTTGGCGAAATAGAGGGGGACGACGGGAATCTGCTCGACGTCGATGTAGTGCCACACGTCGAGCTCCGTCCAGTTCGACAACGGAAATACCCGGATGCTCTCGCCAGGACCGATTCGGCCGTTCAGCAGGTGCCAGAGCTCCGGGCGCTGACGCTTCGGATCCCACTGCCCCTTTTCATCCCTCAGCGAGAAGACGCGTTCCTTGGCGCGCGAGCGCTCTTCATCGCGGCGCGCTCCGCCGAACGCCGCCTGGAACTGACCTTCCGCGAGGGCGTCGAGGAGCGACTTTGTCTTCAGCAGGCCGCAACACCGCTGCGTCCCGACGGCAAACGGCTGCGTGCCCTCGGCAAGCGCTTCGGTGTTGGTGTGGACGATCAGCTTCGCGCCAATCTGGCGCGTGTACGAGTTCCGGAACTCGATCATTTCGCGGAACTTGTACGAGGTGTCGACATGAAGGAGGGGAAAGGGGATGCGGCCCGGGTAGAACGCCTTCTGTGCGAGTCTCAGCAGAACCGACGAGTCCTTGCCGATGGAATACAGCATCACCGGCCGTTCGAACTCGGCGACGACCTCGCGGATGATGTGAATGCTTTCGGCTTCGAGCGCGCGCAAGTGATCCAGACGGAGCGAATCCTCATGCGCTCGGGCGGCGTTGAGGGCCGGGCTCCCGGCTCCGCTGGTTTCCTGATGATTTGCAACAATCCCAGAGGCCACGTGCATCTCGCTCTCCTGTGCCGCTTGCGCCCAACGAGGCGCAAGACTCCCGAACAACCACCACTACATTGAGGCCGAGCGATATGCGAGGAGAGCTGAAACTGTTGAAGCTGAGGATCTTACAGGCGTCTCACCCGCGCGTCGCCGGCGTCGTACAGGCGCATCGACAACACATCGATGCGGCTGGAGCGGGACAACAACAGATGAGCGAAAAAGACATCTAGCTCTTGAAGTTAGCAAAGTAAAAGGTAAAAGGCAAACCTTCTACCTTGGTCAGTGAAGGCTGACTCTGACGCCCGCTGTGATGAGCCGCGGCGTCCCGACCGTGGTCGGCAGAGTTCCGACGAAGTATTCGGTGTCGAAGAGGTTCTGGACACCGCCGAACAGCTCGAGATTTCGGCCCAGTGCGCGCGACGCCATCATGTCGACGACGGCAAAGTTCGGCAATCGCCGCGACGGGGTGTTCAGGTCGTCGTCGAACTGAGAGCCGACGAATTGCACACCCGCCGACGCGGTGAACAGGCGCGTGTTCGCGTATGCGAGGCGTAATGAGCCGCGATGAGCCGGCACCTGCGGGAGCCATTTGCCGACGAGCGCCGGCGTCGTTGGGTTTTCCGTAACCTTCGCCTGATCGTAAACGTACGCGGCCGCAACTCGCCAATCCGATGAGAAGCGGTACTCGAGATCCGTCTGGATGCCGCGGACGTGCGTTTTGCCGAGATTCTGCCGTTGCTGCGTTATGTTGTTGCCGACCTGGCTGATCGTCACGTTCGACACCGGATCTTTGATGTGGTTGTCGAACCATGTGGCGCGAACCGTTGAATCCGGGGTGATCGCGAATGAGGCGCCGACTTCGCCACCGACGAGACGCTCGGGACCGAGATCGTAATTGGCGAGAGTGAGCGTTGTGCCAACGCGGAATTGGCGATACAGCTCGTTCAGCGTTGGCGTGCGGAAGCCCCACCCGATGTCTCCCCACACGTCAAGTCGATCGGTGAGGTGATACCGTGCCGCGGCGCGCGGACTGGCGACCGTGTCGCTTCGATCCGGCAGGGAGGGCACGTTGTTCACCGGCGCGCCGATCAAGCTGGTCTCGAGATTGTGGCCCTCGTAATTCCGCCAGCCGTCGACACGCGCGCTCAGCGTCAGCACGAGCTGCGGCACCGGCGTGATGAGATCCTGGACGAAGAATCCGAAGTTGCGCTGCGTACCGCCCGAATTGCGCAGCAGCGTTACGGTCGTGCCGGTCGTTCCGTCGAGGCCGTTTTCTTCGCTATCCCCATCGACCCATCGAAGGTCCGTTCCGGCCGTGAAGTACTGCTTCGTGCCGAACGCGCGCGACCACTGAACCATCCCGCCGGCGCTGTGCGTCGGAACGGTCTGCATCAACGTCATGCGGCCGATGCTGCGCGGGGGATTCGCCGCCGGGACTGCAAGGAAGTTGCTGTGAAACGTCTCGAAATCGGTAAAGACCGTCGCTTGAAGTTCGCTTTGATCGGGCATCCGCGCGCGAACGCCACCGCTGTACGCGCGCCAGATCGTGTCGTTGGCTTCCTCGGTCCCATCGATAGTACTGGCCTTGCCGTTGTCGCGATTCTCGTCGAAGTAGCCAAGGCGCGCGAAAGCGTGAAGGCGCTCGTTCGGCGTGTAATCCAGCTTGAGGTTCAGGTTCCAGAATTCCGCGGCGGCTTTATTGTCGACTCTCCCGCGCTCGTTCTCGCGCACGATGTAATACCCGTCAGTGTTGAACACGTTGCCATCGACGGTGACACCGAGCTTGCCCCACACATGGCTGCCCATGAAGTCGACCTTGGGCGTGCTGCGATTGCCATATTGCGCTTTGACGTCCAGCGTCTTCGGCGTCGCCGGATTGGTGACGAAGTTGATGACGCCGCCCATCGCGTAGTTGCCGTAGAGACTCGACGTCGAACCGTCGACGACTTCAATTCGGTCAGAGCTCTCGAGCGGGACTCGCGACCAATATACCCAACCGCCAAAGGGATCGTTGTTCGGAACGCCATCGACGAGCACGAGCGTGCGGCTGACGCCGCTCGGTCCGATCCCGCGCAACGACACGCCCTGCGATGTCGGATGCGACGCCAAGCTGCTCGTGCGGCGGAACAAGCTGAAGGTGGGAATCTGACGCAAGAGGTCGTCGGCAACCAGCGCCGGTGATTGCTTGATGTCCTCACGGTCGAGGACGCTGACCGATGCGGGAACATCACCGGTACGACGCTCGCTTCGAGTTGCGGTGACGGTGACGGCCTCTTGCACGGACGCGGGCGAGAGGACGATATCGATATTTGTCGCAGACGTGCCAGCGCTGATCGTGTGACGAAGTTCGGCGAATCCCGCGGCACGGACAACGAGGACGATTTCCGAGGTCGCCGCCGTAGTCAGGGTAAATCGTCCGTCAGGCCCGGTCACGGTCCGTTCGTCTTTCGCCCCATTGCGCACCGTAATCGTCGCGTTCGGAACGACACTGCCGGACAGATCCCGAACTGTCCCACTGATCGGTGCCGGAGCGGTCCGGAACGCCGGTGCACTTCCTTGAACAGGTGATGGGCCCGCCGGCGCGGGGCCTGCGACCTGTGCCAGCAAAAGAACCAAAGCGGCAACCATTCGAGACTCCTGTTACCCCGGGTTTGTGTAATCCGAATTCGTCGATGTATCAGTCAGCCGGGTTCCGTTGTGCGGATCCGGGATCAGTTGTCCGGGATCCGGAATCCGATCCGTGTTCATCCGTGGTCCGAATCTATCCGTGTTCTTCCGTGGTCATCCGTGGTCCGAATCTATCCGTGTTCATCCGTGGTCATCCGTGGTCCGTGTTCATCCGTGTTCATCCGTGGTCCGTGTTCATCCGTGGCTTACGACAATGACCGCATGGAGTTTACCGCGCCTGTACAATATGTTCCATGCTGGCGTGCGCCGTCGCCTTGCTGGTTGCTGTCGGTCAGTTTAGTCAAGCCAACACAGGTGAACTCCGCGTCACGGTGACCGATGCCACAGGGGGCGCGCTGCCTGGCCCGGTCGAGGTTGTCAGCCAGGGCAATGAAATCCGCCAGCAGATCGACACGGATGCCAACGGGTTGGCGATCGTGCGACGTCTGCCATTCGGTTCCTACCGCGTCATCGTCAGCCGGAGCGGCTTCGCCGACGCCGCCCAGGTAGTAGAGGTGCGCTCGGCCCTGCCGACTGATTTCCACGTCACGATGAACGTCTCTGCGGTGCAGACGCAGACAACGGTCACGGCGGATTCCACATTGCTCGATCCACACCAACCGACGCTGGTGCATCGCATCGGATCCGATACGCTGCAGCGGCGGACGACGGCGCTGCCCGGCCGCGTCGTGCCCGACCTCGTAAATACACAACCTGGCTGGCTGCTTGAGGCCAACGGGATCCTTCACCCTCGAGGCTCCGAGTATCAGACGCAATACGTCGTCGATGGGCTGCCCATGACGGACAATCGCTCGCCGGTCTTCGCGCCGGAATCGGGCGCCGACGACATCCATTCGATGAGCATCATGACCGGCGGGTATCCCGCAGAATACGGGCGCAAGCTAGGCGGCGTGATCGAGGTGGTGACGGCGTCGTCAGCCCGACGGGGGTTTGGCAGCTCGGTGTCGACGTCGGTGGGGAGCTTTGATACGGGCAGTGGCGACGCAATTGTCGAGCACGGCGGCGAGAAGAGCACGATCAGTGTGACCGCCGCTGCGGCGACCACTGACCGCTATCTCGATCCGCCGGTCGCGGACAATTTCACGAACCAGGCATCGACCGCCAGCGCGTCGATGCGGTTCGAAGGGAACGTCAGTCCGTCCAGCCGCGTTGGCGTTATTCTTCGCCACGCGTCCTCTCGCTTTCTCGTGCCGAACGAGAACATTCAGCAGGAGGCCGGACAGCGGCAGGATCGCAACGGCCGCGAGAACGCCGCGCAGTTTTCGATCCAGCGAATCTTCTCGTCCAGCATGGTCGGCGACATTCGCGGGATGGTCCGGGACGTCTCGGCGAAGCTGTGGTCCAACCCTCAATCGACGCCGATCGCGGCGTCGCAGGACCGTGGCTTTCGTGAGGTCTACCTGAACGGATCGATGTCCGGCCACCGGGGCGTGCATGAGTGGAAGGTCGGCGCGGACATGAGTGCGGGAACAGCACGAGAGGAGTTTTCCTACACGATTACTGACGTCAACGAATTCGATTCCGATGTTCCGACGGCTTTCGCGTTTGACGATCGCCGTCCCGACCGTGAGCAGGCCCTCTTCGTCCAGGATCAGATTCGCAGCGGTCGGTGGACCGTGAACGTCGGACTACGATGGGACCACTACAGCCTCGTCGTCGAGGACAACGCACTCAGCCCGCGACTCGCTGTTGCCTGGTCGGCCGGACCGGATCTGGTCTTCCGGGCGTCGTACGACCGCGTGTTCCAGACGCCGGCCATCGAGAATCTGCTGCTCGCGAGCACCGACGAGTTCGAGCGGCTTGGGGCAGAAGGCGCGCGGTTGCCCGTGCCGACGTCTCGCGGAAACTTCTTCGAGGCGGGAGTCTCCAAGGCGCTTGGTGGCCGCGTTCGTATCGATGTCGCCGGATACGACCGGCGCATCTCGGATATGGCCGACGACGATCTGCTGTTGAATACGGGCGTGAGCTTTCCGATCGCGTTCCGCTACGGCCGTGTTTACGGCGCCGAGACGAAGCTCGACCTCCGCCAATGGAAAAACCTCTCCGCCTCCCTTGGCTACTCGCTCATGCGTGGCATCGGTGAGTTGCCAGTGACGGGCGGCCTCTTCCTCGGCGACGACACCGAAGGACTCGACTCAACGGAAGACTTTCCGCTGACACAGGATCAGCGGCATACAATTCGCGCGCGCGCGACGTATCAGGTCTCGCCGTCAGCCTGGGTGGCGGCCGTGGGATCGTACGGCAGCGGGCTGCCGTTCGAGGATTTCGAGGGGACGCCGGAGGAAGCGGCGGAGCAGTTCGGCCGGGACGTCCTCGATCGAGTGAACTTCGAGACCGGCCGCGTGCGGCCGAATGCGTCGCTGGACATCGCCAGCGGCGTCACCATCGCGAAATCAGCGAAGCACGTCGTGCGACTCCAGGCGGAGGTTCGCAACCTGACCAACCGTTTCGACGTGATCAACTTCGCGGGGCTCTTCTCAGGCACCGCCCTCGCCGCACCGCGAAGTGTCGCAATTCGGGTTCGTTACGATTTCCGATGAATCATTGTTTTTTCTCGACGTACACGACACCCCACGGGCTTCCGCCGGTTGACACCTTCTTTTCGACCTTGCCGTTCGCGACGTCGATGATCGAGACGTCGCCGCTTGGACCGTTCGCGGTGTAAAGCTTCGAGCCATCAGCACTGAGCGCGACGCCCCACGGGCGCGCGCCAACACCGGTGATCGTCCGCAGGAGTTTTCGGCTCGCCACGTCAATCACCGCGACAGCGCTCGCGCGTCCCAGCGACATGAACACCTGGGTGCCGTCAGGCGAAAGAACGCCACCCATCGGTCGCGGCGGCGTCTCCGCGCCTTCGATCTTCGGAAGCTGAATCGTAGCGGCTACCTTGCGCTTGGCCACGTCGATGACGCTGATGAACGCCGCAGTCTCGCTTGGCACGAACGCGATGGCGCCGTCCTTGGAAAAGGTGACCGAACGTGGTCGTGGTCCGGTTTTGATTCGGGCGAGCAGTTTGCGAGTTTTTGTATCGATCGCTGCCACGTCGCCGCTTTCTTCCGACGTGACGAACACCATCGTGCCGTCGGGGTTTACCGTAACCCCTTCTGGTTCGCCGCCGACGCCGATGCGAGCTGCGATGTTGCCGGTGGCGACGTCGATGATCGAGACCTGCGCGGCATCCTCGTTCGACACATAGATCGTGCTGCCATCAGGCGACGTGTCGAAGAGCTCGGGATCGTCGCCGCTCTCATATTTCTTCACGAGTTTGTGCGTCGCTAGATCGACCACACCGATGCCGTCAGCGCTTCGATCCGGAGGAGGCAGCTTCGATTCGTCCACGTTGGGCCCGGCAATAGCTGAACCGGAGAGCGCGACGAGCAGTTGCGTGCCGTCGCGGGACACGCGAATGCCGCGGGGACGCTTGCCGACGGCAATGCGCTCGAGCACCTGTCCCGCGGCAGGATCGATGACGATGACGTTGCCGCCGGTTTCATCGGACACATACAACGCCGGCCCGGCCGGCAGAACAGGTTTCGGCGGAGGCGCTGGAGCTGGTGTGGTGGCGCCTGATAAGGGAGGTTGTGGGGCCGATCCTCCGCACGCGCTGGTGACCATCACGGCGCACACGATCGCTGCTGCCGGAACTCTCAAGACATTCCGCATCGCACCCTCAGCATCATTGGTCCGGGGGGCTTCGCCCGCGCGGACCCCCCACGCCTTCGCTCGCGGGGCCCCGATGGCCCACTCCGCTCCGGCGGGCGCGCCCGTCGCGCGCCTCACCGCTTCTAGAACGAAATAGCGTCGCGTGCCTTGTTTAGTTTATCGAGGTCGATTCCCGGGACTTTGGCCAGCGCGTCGAAGTCCTTGATCTCGCCGTTGGCTTTTCGGTACTCGGCGATCGCGTCGGCATCTTTTTGCGTGATGGCGAGCACGGTCACCAGATCCTTGGTCGTTGCACGATTGACGTTCACCCGGCCGCTGACGCGCAGCAAGTACTCTTCCGCGGTGGTGAAATCGTCGGACGTGCCTTCGGCGCCGCGATCGATCATCTTCTCGATGACCTCTTCCCACTGCGTGCGCGTCCGGCGCGTCGACAGAATGCGATCCGCGTCATGGCAGTTGCTGCACACGCGTCTGAACGCCGCCGCCGGCGCATCGTCTTGATCCTGCGCCTTGGCTCCAATCGTGACCAGCGTTGTTGCCATTCCAACAACGAGAAGTGCCAGTGTCCAGCGAACTGTGCGGAAGGTGTTGCTGTCGACCATATTCCGTGTTGTTCCGTGTTGTTCCGTGTCCGTGTTCTTCCGTGTTCTTCCGTGTTCTTCCGTGGCTCGTAAGCGGCGCAGCCGCTCAGCGCGTATCTTCTAACTATACCGTCTTTCGCGCCGACTGATGTTTCGCTCTGCAATATGCGCGGCGTACGCAGTATTGCAGAGCAGAGTCGCTATACACGTGTTCGCGGAAAAATAGTAAAACGTTCCTCCGCCTTCGCCGCCAGCGCGGCTTCGGCGAGACAGCCTTCGCGCGAGCGTGGGCGAAGGCTGGCCCTCTCTGGACTTCGCAGCTCACGAGTTCGTTGTTCGTTGCACAACCCTATGGCTTCCGCCTTCAGGCGGAAGACGATTCGAGGACGCAGAGGATGTCTAGGATACAAATGAATTTCCGCTTGGGTTTGATCGCAGCGGTGTTAATTGGAGCGGCAGTCGTCGTCTCCGCGCAGGGACGCGGCGGTGGTGCGTGGACGACGGTTGGTGGTGATGCGCAGCGGACGTCATTCGTGCGCACCGATCCGAAGATCTCCTTGGCGGCGATGCAGACTCCAGGATTTCAGTTCCTCTGGAAACGCAAGCTCGATAACGAGCGGCTGACACAGCCGCTGCTTCTGCCGAACCTCATTGCGCACAAGGGATTCAAGGCGCTCGCATTCGTCGGCAGTGCGTCGGGTCATGTGTATTCGATTGATTACGACCTGAATCGGATGTTCTGGCAGCAGAAGCTGGCAACCTCCGCTTCGAAGCCCGCGGCGTGTTCATCGGGCCTGCCCGTCCTGACGAAATCAACGCCGCTGACCTTTCCAACGGGTCGTGGCGGGTTTGGCGGAGGTCGTGGGCGCGGCCCGACGGGACCGCAGATCCCGGGCGGACGCGACGCTCCCAACAACGTATTTGCGATCTCTACCGGCGGCATGGTCCATGTGATGAATCCGCAGATTGGAACCGATCGGATTCCGCCGGTGAAGCTGCTGCCGCCCAACGCCAACGTTGCCGGGTCGATCCTGGTCGAAACCACACTTTACGCAGTGACGACGGGAAACTGTTCGGACGTTCCGAACGGCGTGTGGTCAGTCGATTTGGCCGGCGAGGCGAGCGCGCCCAAGACGGTGCAGTCGTACGACACCAAGGGCGCGACGATTGCCGGAACGGCGCCGCCGGCGTTTGGCACCGACGGCACGCTGTATATCGCCACAGGTTCCGGGAAGTCGGAAGTCGCTAACGCGGTCCTGTCGCTCGATCAGAAGACGCTGACGCAGAAGGACTGGTTCGCGACAACCACGCCGTTCACGTCCAACCCCGTCGTCTTTCAGTACAAGGGCAAAGATCTCATCGTCGCCGCGAACAAGGACGGACGGCTGTATGTCCTCGACAGCACGTCTCTCGGTGGTGCCGATCACAAGACTCCGCTTCATACGTCGTCACAGATGTCGGCCACGATGGACGACCCGACGGGGGTGGCAAGCTGGCAGGATTCAGCGGGGACGCGATGGATCGTCGCCACGCTGAGCGGTGTTCTCCATGCCGACACGAAAGTCGCGATGGCCAACGGGGCGGTGACGGCGGGAACGCTCGTGGCATTCACCGTTGTCGATCAAAACGACGCGCCCACGCTGCAGCCGCAATGGACGTCGCGCGACCTCGCGTCTCCCGTGACGCCGGCGATCGTCAACGGCATCGTCTTCGCGCTGGCCAGTGGAGAAGCGAAAGGCCGCGGACGATCGTCGAACGGGGTTCTCTACGCGCTCGATGCGGCGACCGGCAAAGAGTTGTGGACGAGCGGTAACACGATCACCTCACCGGTGCGGGGTGTCGGTCCATCGGCCGGCGACAGCCAGGTCTATGTCGCGGCGTCTGATGGAACGCTCTACGTGTTTGGGATGCCGATGGAGCGATGAGGAATGGAATCACAGTCTTCACTGTCACGCTGCGATCGAGCAAAGAGATCACAGGTGTCCTCCTTTCTCCGTTCTCCTGTTTATCTCGTAGACATCGAAGTCAGCGTGACGATGAACGGCGTTGATGTCGGGCCGATACTCTCGAATGAGGATGATCATGAAACAGTGGATATCCCTGGCGGCGATGACGATGTGCTGCGGGCTTGGCTGGAGCACCGGACGTTTGCCGCATGTGACGACGGTGAGCGCGCAAGCTGGCGCTGCCGCTTTGTACGACTGGACGACCGACGGTGGCGACAATCAGCGCACAGGCTGGAACAAGCAAGAGAAGACGCTGACCAAAGATAACGTCAAGAATCTCAAGCTCCTGTGGAAACTGGAAACGAAGAATCAAGTGCGCGCGCTTCATTCGTTGATGCCGGTGCTCGTCGTCGGACAGCTGAATACGTCCGCAGGGACCAAGCAGGTCGGATTTCTCGCAGGGATCTCCGACAATCTCTACGCGTTCGATACGGATACCGGAAAAATCATCTGGCAGAAGCACTGGGACTACGAGCCGCCGGCGGGCCGTGGTGGCGGCGGAGGTGGCGGAGGCGGGCAGCAGCAACCGACCGATCCCGCGCACCTTGGGTTTCTTCAGCCCGGCGGCAGCAGTGATACGCCCGTGATCGGTCCGCCCGATGCGCAGGGCAGACGGCCGCTCTATTTCATCACCGGCGACGGAATGCTTCATATCCTCAACGCGGCCACAGGTGAAGATCTGCAACCGTCCTACATGTTCCATCTCGGCAAAGGCTGGAGCCTGAACCTCGTCGACAACGTGTTGTGGATGGCGAACACGTACGCGGGGGAAAGCATTTCGGCAGTCAAGCTGGACGACCCGCGACACAAGATCATGAGCTACAACTCGGGGAGCGGGGGGGCGTGGGGCCGACGAGGTGCGGTGATTGATTCAACTGGTGCGGCGTGGACGACCACCGGCGACGGCATTTACGACCCGACCAGCGATCCGCCTCGCTACGGCAACAGCGTCATCGGCGTGCAGATCGTCGGCGACGAGTTGAAGTTGAAGGACTATTACACGCCGACCAACTGGGATTGGCTGCGGAAACGCGATCTCGATCCGAACAACACACCGACGATCTTCAACTTCAAAGGACGTGAGCTGATGGCGGCGTCGGGCAAGGAATGCCGCATGTATCTGCTCGATCCGAAGTCGCTCGGCGGTGCCGATCACCAGACGCCGCTGTTCAAGACGCCGCTCTTCTGCAACGAAGAAGTTGATTTCCAGGATGCCGGCAGCTGGGGCGCGTTGTCGACATGGGAGGATTCATCAGGGACGCGATGGGTGCTCGCGCCGTTCTGGGGGCCGGCACACTCGCAGGCGAAGTTCCCGATCATGAATACACCGTTGACCAAGGACGGCGGCGTCGCGGCATTCAAGGTCGAAGAGAAGAACGGCAAGCTCGAGCTCGCGCCCGTCTGGATCTCACGCGATATGAAGCGCGGCGAACCGGTCGTGATCGCAAACGGGATGGTGTTTGGCTACGGCAGCGGCGAGGAAACCAAGCAGGCGTGGCCCGACATCGGTCTGCAGTTTGACTCCACCATTCGCGCCGAGAAGGGTACCCACGCAACCATCTACGTGCTCGATGCGCAGACGGGGAAGGAACTGTGGTCGAGCGGCAACCAGATGCACCAGTGGAACCATTTCAGTGGCATCACGGTGGCCAACGGGCGCATTTATCTGGGTACTTACGACGGAACGCTGTACTGCTTCGGGCTTTAGAGGTGCTTCCGCCTAAAGGCGGAAGCCACAAGATCACAATCAAGGGCGGACGCTTTGGAGAGTAGAATCTCCCGGGCTTCCGCCTCTGTTTTTTTGTAAGTCTGTGGCTTCGGCCCCGGTTTTTGTAAGTCTGTGGCTTCGGCCTCGGTTTTCGTAAGTCTGTGGCTTTCCGCCTCGGTTTTGTAAGTCTGTGGCTTCCGCCTTCAGGCGGAAGGGATGGAGAGAACGCAAATGCGACACCGGCTTGCCTGGCTAATCCTCCCGCTCTTCGCGGTCGCGCTCGCGGCGTCGCCTAATGGCGGCGAGACGCGACTGTTACGATCGCCGACAGTGAGCGCGACGCAGATTGCGTTCACTTATGCAAACAACGTGTGGGTGGTCGAGCGCGGCGGTGGCGTGGCGCGTCGCGTCACAAGTTTCCAGGGACAGACGACGAATCCGCACTTCTCTCCTGACGGCCAGTGGATCGCATTCACCGGTGAATACGCCGGCAATGCCGACGTCTACGTGGTCCCTGCGGAAGGCGGCGAGCCAAAGCGCTTGACGTGGCATCCAGGCGCAGACGCTGTTCAAGGATGGACGCCCGACGGCAAGAGCGTGATGTTTGCCTCCGGGCGCGCCAGCGCGGCGCCGAATGCGGCACCGCGCTTCTGGACCGTACCGGTTGAGGGGGGCGTCGAGCAGCCGATGGCGCTGCCACGCGCGTATCAGGGAAAGATCTCGACTGACGGATCGCACATCGCCTATCGTCTGAACAACTCCTGGGATGAGGAGCGCCGCAACTATCGCGGCGGGCAGAATCGTCCGATCTGGATCGTTGACACAAAGACCTACGATCTGGTGACCCCGCCATGGACTGACTCGAAGGATATCGATCCGGTCTGGGTCGGCGACTCGGTGTACTTCCTCTCCGATCGCGACGGTGTCTCGAACGTGTGGTCGTACGACGCGCGGGCGAAGAGGCTCACACAGGTCACCCGGTTCACCGATTTCGATGTCAAAACCCTCGACTCCGGTGGAGGCGTGGTGGTGTTCGAGCAGGCCGGCTACGTTCACGAACTCGATCCAAAGACGGGCAAAGCCGCAATCGTGAACATCCGCGCAACTGGAGATTTTCCGTGGATGATGCCGCGCTGGGAAGACGTCACCAGTCGGATGTCCAGCATCGTGCTGTCGCCGACCGGGAAGCGGATCGCCGCCGAAGCGCGCGGCGAGATCTTCACGATTCCAGCGGAGAAGGGAGACGTCAGGAACCTGAGCCACTCGAGTGGATCCGCCGAACGCGACCCCGCATGGTCTCCCGACGGCAAATACCTCTCGTACTTCAGCGATAAGTCCGGAGAGTACAAGCTCGTGCTCGAGACGCCCGACGGTCTGACACCGCCGCGCGAGATCGCGCTCGACAAACCGGCGCACTACTACACGCCGTCGTGGTCACCGGATTCGAAGAAAATCGTTTTCAGCGACACCAACCTTCATGTCTGGGTACTCGACGTCGAGAGCAGCAAGGCGAGGATCGTTGGCCGCGATCCGTGGATGGTGCCGCAGCGCACGCTGAATCCTGTCTGGAGTCCGGACTCAAAGTGGGTGGCGTATGCGAGCCGACTGAAATCGCTCTACCACGCGATCTACATCAGCAATGTCGAGACCGGTGAAACGAAGCAGGTCACCGACGGTCTTGCCGACGCAGTGTGGCCGGCCTGGGATGCCAGCGGCAAGTATCTGTGGTTCCTCGCCTCCACCGATTTTGGCCTGCGATCCCAGTGGCTCGACATGACCTCTTACGATCGAGAAGAAAACTTCGGACTGTATCTCGCCGTCTTGAAGAAAGGAGAACCGAGCCCACTGCTGCCGGAGAGTGACGAGGACGCCGGCGTGGGTAATCGTCCGTCAGGGCCACCACCGACGCCGAATGCCTGCACGGCGCGGCGCGGTGGCGCAGGGCAGGCGGGCGGCGATACCAACCAGGAATCTCCGAGTGATCAGCCGGCCGCCCCTCCGCGTCCGCGCCCGCCAGTGACGGTTCAGATCGACTTCGAAGGACTGCAGCAGCGCATCATCTCGGTTGATGGTGTTCCGGAACGTCAGTACTCCGAGCTTCACGCCGGCGTTGCCGGGACGGTCTTCTACCTCGAAGCCGCACCGGGTTCCCAGGGGCGCGGCGGTGCGGGAGGCGGCAATACGTTGCAACGCTACCGTGTGAGCGATCGCCGCGGATCGACGTTCGTCGGCGGTGTCGCTGAATACGATCTCAGCGCCGATGGCTGCAAGCTTCTGTACCGCACCGGTGGCGGAGGTCGCGGTCGACAGGGCGGCGCTGCAGATGGCCCGCCGACGGCCAACCTGTTTCTTGTGGATGCCGCGTCCGCGCCGCAGTCGGGTCAAGGTCGAGTCAATGCGACGCTGCGCATGTACCTCGAGCCGAAGGAGGAGTTCAAGCAGATCTTCAACGAAGGCTGGCGCAACCAGCGTGATTACCTGTACGTTCCGAACACGCACGGTGCCGACTGGCCGAGGATGAAAGAGATGTACGGGCAGCTTCTCCCGTACGCGAATCATCGTGCCGACTTGAATTACCTCCTCGACAACATGGGTGCCGAGATCGCGATCGGCCACTCCTACGTGCGCGGCGGTGATATGCCAGAGGTGCCGCCGTCGATTGGCGGCTTGCTCGGCGCCGATTTCACGATCGACAGCGGCCGCTACAAGATCGCGAAGATCTACGACACCGAAAGCTGGAATCCCGAACTGCGCGCGCCGCTTGCCGCGCCAGGCGTCAACGTCTCCGTTGGCGACTACATCGTCGCCATCAACGGCGTCGAGCTGAAAGCACCGGACAACATCTATCGCTTGCTGGATGGAACGTCGGGACGGCAGACCGCGTTGACGGTCAATAGCAAGCCGGTCATCGAAGGCGCGCGGATCGTGACGGTTGTCCCCGTGCCGAACGAGCAGACGCTGCGGACGCGCGCGTGGGTCGAGTCGAATCGCCGTCTCGTCGACAAGCTTTCGAACGGTCAGCTCGCTTACGTCTACTTGCCGAACACCGGCCAGCCAGGCTACAGCAGCTTCAATCGCTACTACTTCGCGCAGCAGGACAAGTCCGGAGCAATCATCGACGAGCGTTACAACGGCGGCGGCTCCGCGGCCGACTACATCGTCGATTTGCTGGGACGCCAATTCGATGGCTACTTCAATAACGTCGCGGGCGATCGATATCCGTTCACCAGTCCATCAGCCGGCATCTGGGGACCGAAAGTCATGATCATCAACGAGATGGCAGGCTCGGGCGGCGACCTGATGCCCTACATGTTCAAGCTTCGGAAGATCGGTCCGCTCGTCGGCAAGCGCACCTGGGGCGGCCTTGTTCACACGGCGGACACGCCTCCATTTGTCGATGGCGGTTCGATGATCGCGCCGCGCGGTGGTTTCTTTACCCGGGATGGCAAGTGGGCTGTCGAGAACGAAGGCGTGGCCCCCGACATCGATGTGGAGAATTTCCCGAAGGACGTGATTGCCGGACACGACCCGCAGCTCGAACGCGCGATTGAGGAAGCGATGCGGCTACTGAAGGCGAGCCCGGTCGATCGCAAAACCACGGAGCCGCCTCCGCCAACGTGGGGGAAGCGGAAGAGTGGAGGGTCGTAGAGGGCTGGAATGTTCAGTCGAGCATTGGCCGGCGTGCTGGCCCCGCTCGTCGTCCTATCGGCCGCCGAACAAGGTCGCGCACCGAGCGAGCTGGAAGAGGTGCTGCGCCAGGCCGACAAGAGCCGTCAGGAGTACGTGAGCGCATTCAGGGATGTCATCGGCGTTGAAACTCGGGTGACCGAACTTCTC